>JAJYGH010000052.1 GCA_021785175.1 Chloroflexota bacterium
CGACATGGCGGTCGAGCTCATCACCCCCATCGCGCTCGAGACCGGGCAGCGCTTCGCCATCCGCGAGGGCGGCCACACCGTGGGCGCCGGCGCGATCACCAGCATCACGGAGTAGGGCATGGCGAAGGTCGAGAACCGGCCGGTCATCCAGCTCGCGTGCACCGAGTGCCGCGAGCGAACGTACACGACCGAGAAGAACAAGAAGAACGATCCGGGGCGCATCGAGCTCCGGAAGTACTGCCCGCGGTGTCGCCGCCACACGACGCACCGCGAGGCGAAGTAAGGGGCATCACAGGCGCGTAGCTCAATTGGTAGAGCTCTGGTCTCCAAAACCAGTGGTTGTCGGTTCGAGTCCGGCCGCGCCTGCCACCGTTTCCCAGATCGAGAGGAACAGACCCACCCGTGGATCGCATCCGCCGCTTCATCAATGAGGCGTGGTCGGAACTGAAGAAGGTGAACTGGCCCACGCGCGAGCAGACGTGGAACCTCACCGTGCTCGTGCTGGTCATCAGCGCCGCGATCGGCATCTACATCACCGTGTTCGACCTCGTGTTCGCGCAGGTCGTCCAGTTCCTGACCGCGTGACCATGTCCATGCCCGACGCTGCCGTTCGCCCCGAGAAGCACTGGTACGTGATCCACACGTACTCGGGGTACGAGAACAAGGTCAAGGCCAACCTCGAGCACCGTATCGAGTCCATGGGGATGGAGGACCGGATCTTCCAGGTCCTCGTCCCGATGGAGGACGAGATCGAGATCCGGCAGGGTCAGCGGCACACCGTCCAGAAGAAGGTCTACCCGGGCTACGTCCTGGTGGAGATGATCCTGGACGCGGAATCGTGGTTCGTCGTCCGGAACACGCCGGGCGTCACGAGTTTCGTCGGCGGGGGCAACATCCCGGGCACCCGGAGCGAGCCCGTCCCGCTCGACGAGCACGAGGTCAAGCAGATCCTGCGACAGATGGGCGTGGAGGCGCCCAAGTACCGCGTGGCGTTCACGAAGGGCCAGAGCGTGCGTGTCACGGACGGTCCCTTCGCGGAGTTCATCGGTACCGTCGACGAGGTCAATCCCGAGCGGAACAAGGTCAAGGTGCTGGTCAGCATCTTCGGCCGCGAGACGCCGGTCGAGCTCGACTTCCTCCAGGTCGAGAAGCTCTAGGCTGGAGGCAGCGAGTTCGTGGCCAAGAAGATCCGAGTGGTGCTGACGCTGCAGCTGCCGGCCGGCAAGGCCACGCCTGCGCCGCCGGTCGGCACCGCGCTCGGCCCCCACATCAACGTCGTCGAGTTCTGCAAGTCATACAACGAGAAGACCTCGGGACAGGTCGGGCAGGTCATTCCGGCCCAGATCACCGTCTATGAGGACCGCTCGTTCACGTTCGTCCTCAAGACCCCGCCGGCCGCGGACCTGCTCCGGAAGGCCGCGGGCGTCGAGCACGGGTCTGCGACCGCGGGGCGCGGTGCGATTGGCACCGTGACGCGCGCGCAGATCCGCGAGATCGCGCAGACCAAGCTCGCCGATCTCAACGCGAGCGACCTCGACGCCGCCTCGAAGATGATCGAGGGGACCGCCCGGTCGATGGGCATCGACGTCGTCGCCTGACGTCGCACGCGGCGCGAACGCCCCGACCGGAGGCGTTCCGCCTGCAGGCGCTCCGCCGGCAGGCGCAGCGCCGATCCTCCGGTCCGCACACCCCGCGTCGAGAGGGGAGGCCGCCAGTGCGGCCGAGAAGGGAGTCACATGGGGCACCGCGGCAAGAAGTACATGGAGGCGGCGAAGCTCGTCGAGCACGAGCACGTGTACCAGCCGGCCGAGGCGGCGGCGCTGCTGAAGGAAACTTCGACGGTCAAGTTCGACGCCACGACCGAGGTCCACATTCGGCTCGGCGTCGATCCTCGCCACGCCGACCAGATGGTCCGCGGCACGGTCGTTCTCCCGCACGGCACCGGGCGGCACGTCCGAGTGCTTGTGTTCGCGCAGGGCGAGAAGGCGCGCGAGGCGATGGACGCCGGCGCGGAGATCGTCGGCGCCGAGGACCTCGTCAAGCGCATCGAGTCCGGCTGGCTCGAGTTCGACGTCGCGCTCGCGACGCCCGACATGATGGGCATGGTGGGCAGGCTCGGGAAGATCCTCGGGCGGCGCGGTCTCATGCCGAACCCGAAGTCGGGCACGATCACGTTCGACCTGGCGCGCGCGATCCGCGAGGTCAAGGCCGGCCGGGTCGAGTTCAAGGTCGACAAGGGCGGCATCATCCACGCCCGCTTCGGCAAGACGTCGTTCCCCGACGGGCAGCTCGTGGAGAACCTGTCGACGCTCGTCGACGCCGTGAACCGCGCCAAGCCGTCGGCTGCCAAGGGCCAGTACTTCCGTGGGCTCACCGTCGCGTCGACCATGGGCCCGGGCATCCGCGTGGACGTGCCCGCCCTGCTGGCGACCGCGGCGCAGTCCTGACAGACGGGGCCGGCGCGCACCGGCCCATCGAACGTCGCGCCGTGCAGTTCCGGCAGTGCCGGACGGGGCGCCACGAGACGAGCGACGGCGGCACCGCCCGGAGGCGTGCCGGCCGCCGCGGACAACCGAAGAACCGTTCCGCCGGAGACAGCGGGCGCCCGTCCCGAGAGGGCGGCTGAAATCGCGGCACCTTCCCGGTTTGCGCCGGGAGGACGCGGGCACGCCGAGGCGAGCTCACCGTTCGGGTTCTCTGCCCGCACGTGCGCCCCTCGCGGAACGACGCAGGGGCGCCTGGGTGCCAGGCGTCCGACAGGAAAGGAGGGCCCATGCCCACCGAGGCCAAGCGGGCGACGGTCGCGGCGCTCACCGAGGAGCTCTCGGGCGCGTCCGCGTCGATCGTCACCGACTACCGTGGCCTCACCGTCGCGGACCTCGCGGCGATCCGCCGGAGTCTGCGGCCGCAGGGCGTCACGTACCGAGTCGTCAAGAACCGGCTGGCGAAGATCGCCGCCGACCAGGCGGGAGCCTCCGAGCTCTCGCCACTTCTCGAAGGACCCACCGCGATCGCGATGGGCTCCGGCGACGAAGCTGCGGTCGCGAAGGCGCTCCTCGACGCGATCCGGCCGTACCGCGCGATGAAGGTCCGCGGTGCGATCCTTCGGCAGCACCGGATCGACGGCGACGACGTGACCCGCCTGGCGACGCTTCCCGCCCGCGACCAGCTGCTCGGGCAGCTGGCGGGCGCCGTGGCATCCCCGATGACGACGATGGCCGGCCTCCTCGCGGCCCCGCTCCGCAACCTGGGCTACGCGCTCGCGCAGCTGCGGGACCAGCGGGCCGCCGGAGGCGAGGGCGCGTGAGAGCGAGCCCGTCCGACCCGCCCGACGGGCTCGGCAGGAGCGACGACGACGCACCGATCGACGCACTTCACGAACAGAACGGAGAGCAGGTACCCATGGCACTGTCCCAGGACCAGATCCTCGAGGCCATCGACGGCATGACCGTCCTCGAGCTGTCGGACTTCATCAAGAAGTTCGAGGAGCGCTACGGCGTCACTGCCGCCGCGCCGGTCGCGGCCGCCGCCGCGCCCACCGCTGCACCGGCCGCACAGGCCGCGCCGGAGGAGGAGCAGACCGAGTTCACGGCGATCCTGAGCGCGGTCGGGCCGAACAAGATCCCCGTCATCAAGGTCGTGCGCGAGCTGACCGGCCTCGGCCTCAAGGAGGCGAAGGACCTGGTCGACGGTGCGCCGAAGCCCGTGAAGGAGGCGGTCTCGCGCGAGGAGGCCGAGAAGATCAAGGCCGCCCTGTCCGAGCAGGGCGCCACGGTCGACATCAAGTAGCGCAGCGGAGCCGGGGCGGGACGTTTCCCCGCCCCGGCCGGCGCCGGCCTCGATGGGCCGGGCACGGGGAGGGGAGCACGGCCGCCTGCCGCGCTCCCGATGCCGTGTGATCAGGGTTTGACAGATCCGGCCGGCGTGGTATGCTGACCCGTCTGTGAGCGCGGCCCCCCTGTTCTTCTCCCTCGTCCTCCGTCAAGGAGCGGTTCATGCTGTCTGTCGCTGAGTCGTCTCGGCGCTCCTCGTCTGCCCCTGCGCGCAAGCGCTACGCCCGGATTCCGGAAGTCCTCCCCATCCCGAACCTCATCGAGCTTCAGCTCGATTCGTTCCGCTGGTTCGTCGACCAGGGGCTCCGGGAGTTGCTCGACGAGATCAGCCCGATCCAGGACTTCACCGGCAAGGTGATGGAACTCCACTTCCTGGACTACCGATTTGGCGAGCCGAAGTACTCCGAGCTCGAGTGCCGGCAGCAGGACCGCACCTTCTCCAAGCCGCTCTACGTCGACGTCGAGCTCGTCCTCAAGGACCCCGAGCGCGCTGGCGAGACGCTGCGGCAGCAGGTCTACTTCGGCGACTTCCCCTACATGACGGAGCAGGGGACGTTCATCATCAACGGCGCCGAGCGCGTCGTGGTGAGCCAGCTCGTCCGGTCGCCCGGCGTGTACTACACGAAGACGGAGGACCCGACGACGGGCCGCGACCTCTACGCGGCGAAGGTCATTCCGAACCGCGGCGCATGGCTCGAGTTCGAGACGGGCCCTCGCCAGCAGCTGTACGTGAAGGTCGACCGCAAGCGCAAGCTCGAGGCCACGAAGCTCCTGCGCGCGGTTGGGCGCGATCCCGACCAGGTCCGCCGCGACGACTGGGAACAGAGCGAGCGGATCATCGACCTGTTCGGCACGGTCGACAAGGACAGGGACGCGCAGTACATCGCGTCGACGCTGGAGCGCGACAACACCTCGACGCGCCACGAGGCGCTCATCGAGGTCTACAAGAAGCTGCGCCCGGGCGACCCGCCCACGGGCGACAACGCCGAGAAGCTCGTCGACAGCCTCTTCTTCAACTTCCGCCGCTACGACCTCGGTCGAGTGGGTCGCTACAAGTTCAACAAGAAGCTGCGTGACGTCGCCGACCGGATGGGCCTGGAGTTGACCGACAGCCGGACGATCACGCGGGAGGACATCGCAGCGATCGTCGGTCGCCTCATCGAGCTGAACAACGGCCTCGGTGCGCCCGACGACATCGACCACCTCGGGAACCGGCGGATC
Source organism: Chloroflexota bacterium (assembly GCA_021785175.1). Lineage (GTDB taxonomy): Bacteria > Chloroflexota > Limnocylindria > Limnocylindrales > CSP1-4 > JAJYNJ01. Next base: position 5,055 of record JAJYGH010000052.1, read on the forward strand.
CGCGCGAACGGCGAGCTCATCCAGAATGCCTTCCGCATCGGCCTCCTCCGGATGGAACGCGTCGTCAAGGAGCGCATGACGATCCAGGAGATCGAGAAGGCGACGCCGAACGCGCTGATCAACATCCGGCCCGTCGTCGCGGCGATGAAGGAGTTCTTCGGCGGCAGCCAGCTCTCGCAGTTCATGGACCAGACCAACCCCCTGGCCGAGCTGACGAGCAAGCGGCGCCTCTCCGCCCTCGGCCCCGGCGGTCTCTCCCGTGAGCGCGCCGGGTTCGACGTCCGCGACGTGCACCACAGCCACTACGGCCGGATCTGCCCGATCGAGACGCCGGAAGGCCCGAACATCGGCCTGATCGGCTCTCTCGCGACCTACGGACGGATCAACCAGTACGGCTTCATCGAGACCCCCTACCGCCGCGTCAAGCGCTCGGTGGCGTGGGACGAGCCCGGCATCGAGAACCTCGAGGCGGGCACGGACGTCGTCACGAAGGGCGGCGAGGTCGTTCTGAAGGCCGGCGAGCGGTTCACGCCGGCGGCGGTCGACGTGCTCAAGCGCCAGAAGGCGCAGGCGTTCCCGATCCGGCCGTTCGTGACCGACGAGATCGTGTACCTCCCCGCCGACGAGGAGGAGGAGTACTACGTCGCGCAGGCCAACGCGCGCCTCGACGACGAGGGGCACTTCCTGGCTGCGCGCGTCCCGAGCCGCTACCGCGACGCGTTCCCGGAGGCGCGGCCCGAGCAGATCGACTACATGGACGTCAGCCCGAAGCAGGTCGTCTCGGTCGCGACGGCGCTGATCCCGTTCCTCGAGCACGACGACGCGAACCGTGCGCTCATGGGCTCGAACATGCAGCGCCAGGCCGTGCCGCTCCTCGAGCCGGAGTCGCCGATCGTCGGCACCGGGATGGAGGAACGGGCCGCGCGCGACTCCGGGCAGGTCGTCGTCGCCCGCCGGCCGGGCACGGTCCTCTCGGTCACCGCCGACATGGTCCGCGTCGAGCCCGACGGCGATGGCGTCTCGCTCGACGAGTATCGCCTCGACAAGTTCGTCCGCTCGAACCAGGGGACGTGCATCAACCAGCGCCCGATCGTGGACGTCGGCGCGCGCGTCGAGGCCGGGCAGGTGCTGGCGGACAGCAGCTCGACCGATCGAGGCGAGCTCGCCCTCGGCCGCAACATCCTGGCCGCGTTCATGAGCTGGGAGGGCGGCAACTACGAGGACGCCATCGTCATCAGCGACCGGCTGGTGCGCGAGGACCTCTTCACGAGCATCCACATCGAGAAGCACGAGATCGAGGCGCGGGACACCAAGCTCGGCCCCGAGGAGATCACGCGCGACATCCCGAACGTTGGCGAGGAATCGCTGAAGGATCTCGACGAGGACGGCATCGTCTACATCGGCGCCGAGGTCCAGCCGGGCGACATCCTGGTCGGCAAGATCACGCCGAAGGGCGAGACCGAGCTGACCGCCGAGGAGCGGCTCCTGCGCGCGATCTTCGGCGAGAAGGCGCGCGAGGTGAAGGACTCGAGCCTGCGCCTGCCGCACGGCGAGCGCGGCAAGGTCGTCGACGTGCGCGAGTTCAGCCGCGACAACGGCGACGAGCTGCTGCCGGGCGTGAACCGCCTGATCCGCGTCAGCGTCGCCCAGAAGCGCAAGATCAGCGTCGGCGACAAGATGGCGGGCCGCCACGGCAACAAGGGCGTCATCGCGAAGATCCTCCCCCAGGAGGACATGCCGTTCCTGCCCGACGGGACGCCGGTCGACATCATCCTGAACCCGCTCGGCGTGCCGAGCCGGATGAACATCGGCCAGATCCTCGAGACCCACCTGGGCTGGGCGCTCCACGAGCAGGGCGAGAAGGCCGCCACGGCGGTGTTCGACGGCGCGTCGGAGTCGCAGATCCAGGAGGAGCTCGCGGCGGCCGGCCTGCCGCACAGCGGCAAGACCATGCTCCACGACGGGCGCACGGGCGACCCGTTCGATCGCGAGATCACCGTCGGCTACATCTACATGCTCAAGCTCCACCACCTGGTGGAGGACAAGATCCACGCCCGCTCGACCGGGCCGTACTCGCTGATCACGCAGCAGCCGCTGGGTGGCAAGGCGCAGTTCGGTGGCCAGCGCTTCGGCGAGATGGAGGTCTGGGCGCTCGAGGCCTACGGCGCCGCCAACATCCTGCAGGAGCTGCTGACGGTCAAGTCCGACGACGTCGTGGGCCGCGTGCAGACGTACGAGGCCATCGTCAAGGGCGAGGACATCCAGGCGCCGGGCGTGCCCGAGTCGTTCAAGGTGCTCATCAAGGAGCTCCAGAGCCTCGGGCTGAACGTGGAGATCCTCAACGAGAACGAGGAGGAGATCCACTTCGCGGAGGACGTCTCCGGATACCCGATGCCCGATCTCGGCGGGATCAATCTCGCCGGGTTCGAGGACTGATCACCACCACCGCACACCACGCGGCGCCGGCCCTCGGCCGGGGCGGCGCCGCTCGCCGACGGTCCCGGATCGCGTCTCGGAGGGGCCCCCGAGGCGCGGAGGAGAACGATGCTCGAGGTCAACAACTTCAACGCGATCCGCATCTCGCTGGCGTCGCCGGAGCAGATTCGTGACTGGTCCAAGGGCGAGGTCACGAAGCCGGAGACGATCAACTACCGCACGCTGAAGCCGGAGAAGGACGGCCTCTTCGACGAGCGCATCTTCGGTCCGACGAAGGACTGGGAGTGCTACTGCGGCAAGTACAAGCGGATCCGCTACAAGGGGATCATCTGCGACAAGTGCGGCGTCGAGGTGACGCGCGCCAAGGTTCGTCGCGAGCGGATGGGCCACATCCAGCTCGCCAGCCCCGTCAGCCACATCTGGTACTTCAAGGGCACGCCGAGCCGGCTCGGCATCCTGCTCGACATCAGCCCGCGGAACCTCGAGCGCGTCCTCTACTTCGCGCTGTACATCGTGACGTGGGTCGACGAGGAGGCGCGGCAGCGCGCCCTGCGCCAGCTCGAGGAGGAGGCCGAGGGCCGTGGCGGCAAGGGAGGCAAGGCCCTCGCCGACCTCGAGGACGAGCTCCGGGCGACCCTGAACCGGACGACCGACGAGCTGAACGCCGCCCTGGCCGGGACGCGGGCCCGGCTCGAGGACGAGCGCGCGCAGCGCACGCAGGATCTCGTGGTCGCGAGCCAGGAAGCCGAGGCCGCGATCAACGCGCTCGGGAGCGAGGCCGCATCGGCGCCCATCGTCTTCGTGCCGACCGGCGAGGTCGTCGTGGCCGAAGGCGGGACGGGCGGGCGGGAGGCGCTCGGGCGCCTCAAGAAGCTCGCCTCGGACGAGATCGAGCGCGTCAACGCCGAGCTGCAGGACCGCGAGGCCCGCGAGGAGGCGGCGACGCAGCAGCGCATCGAGGATGCGCGGCTGGAGGTCGACGCCCGGCTCGAGGCGGAGCGCGAGCAGCTGCGCACCGAGGCCGAGGGGCTCAAGGAGGAGATCCGCCAGGCGCGCGAGGAGATCGGGAAGCTGCAGCCGATGCAGCTGCTCCTCGAGACCTCGCTCGACGGCTGGAACTACCGCGACCTCGACCGGAAGTACGGCAGCGGCGTCCGGACGGGGCCACGGATCTTCGGCGCCGGGATGGGCGCGGAGGCGGTCCGCGAGATCATCCAGCGGATGGACCTCGACGCGCTGTCGCGGTCGCTGCACAGCGAGGTCCGCACGACGTCCGGTCAGCGACGCAAGAAGGCGATCAAGCGCCTGCGCCTCATCGAGGCGTTCCGCCGGAGCGGGACGCGCCCGGAGTCGATGATCCTGTCGGTGCTGCCGGTGATCCCGCCGGACCTGCGCCCGATGGTGCAGCTCGACGGCGGCCGCTTCGCGACGTCGGACCTCAACGACCTCTACCGCCGCGTCATCAACCGGAACAACCGCCTCAAGCGACTCCTCGAGCTCGGGGCCCCCGAGATCATCATCCGCAACGAGAAGCGGATGCTCCAGGAGGCGTGCGACGCGCTGATCGACAACGGTCGTCGCGGCCGCGCGATCGCGGGCACCGGCAACCACCGCCTCAAGAGCCTGTCCGACATGCTCAAGGGCAAGCAGGGCCGGTTCCGCCAGAACCTGCTCGGCAAGCGCGTGGACTACTCCGGCCGCTCGGTCATCGTCGTCGGCCCGGACCTCAAGCTCCACCAGTGCGGTCTGCCCAAGAAGATGGCGCTCGAGCTGTTCAAGCCGTTCGTCATGCGACAGCTCGTCGAGAAGGGGTTCGCGCACAACATCAAGAGCGCCAAGCGCATCGTCGAGCGGGTGCGGCCGGAGGTCTGGGAGGTCCTCGAGGACGTCATCAAGGACCACCCGGTGCTGCTGAACCGCGCGCCCACGCTGCACCGGCTCGGCATCCAGGCGTTCATGCCGGTGCTTGTCGAGGGCTCCGCGATCCAGATCCACCCGCTCGTCTGCACCGCGTTCAACGCGGACTTCGACGGCGACCAGATGGCCGTCCATGTGCCCCTCAGCGCCGCGGCGCAGGACGAGGCGCGGCGGATGATGCTGTCGACGGCGAACCTGCTGTCGCCGTCCGACGGCAGCCCGATCGTGTCCCCGACGCAGGACATGGTCCTCGGGTGCTACCACCTGACGATCGCCGAGGCCGACGAGCGCGACTTCGCGGCCGCGCAGGTGGCGTACCGCTTCGGCGACGAGGCCGAGGCGATCCGGGCGTACGAGTTCGGCCGGATTCATCCCGAGTATCGGCCGTTCCGCGGCGTCGACGCCGAGGGCCGGCTGCTGCCCGCCCTCGACCACGCGCCGGCGCTCCACGACCTCGTCGACGTGAAGGTACGGGCGTGGAACGAGGCCGAGGAGCGCGTCGTCGAGGAGCGCATCCGGACGACGATCGGCCGCGTGATCTTCAACCAGATCCTGCACGACCGGCTCCGCTTCCGGAACCAGACGATGAACCGGCAGGCGCTGCGCGACCTGGTCGACCAGTGCTACCGGCTCCTCGGCCCGGTCGAGACCGCCCACCTCGTGGACGGCATCAAGGCCATCGGGTTCGAGCTGGCGACCCGCGGCGGCCTGACGATCGGCGTCGAGGACATCGTGGTGCCGCCGCAGAAGACTGAGATGCTGAAGGAGGCGGACGAGCGCGTCCTGCGGATCGACCGCGACTACCAGCGCGGCCTGATCACGGAGGACGAACGGTACACGCAGGTCGTCGGCGTCTGGCAGGACGTCACGCAGGCGGTGTCCGACCGGATGATGGAGGGCCTCGACCGCTTCGGGTCCGTCAAGATGATGTCGATCTCGGGCGCGCGCGGTAACCGCGGCCAGATCGCTCAGCTGGGCGGGATGCGCGGCCTCATGGCCGACCCGTCCGGCCGGATCATCGACGTGCCCGTGCGGAGCAACTTCCGCGAGGGCATGACGGTCCTCGAGTACTTCATCTCCACCCACGGCGCCCGCAAGGGCCTCGCGGACACGGCCCTCCGGACGGCCGACTCGGGCTACCTCACGCGGCGCCTCGTCGATGTGGCGCAGGACGTCATCACACGTGACGACGACTGCGGCACCGCCGAGGGGACGTGGATCACCCGAGAGGAGACGCGCGAGATCGTCGGCGACGAGAAGGGTGCGTACGCCAAGCGGCTCGTCGGCCGCCTCGCCGCCGCCCCGGTCGAGTACGACGGGCAGACGCTCGTCGACCGCAACGAGGAGATCACCGAGGCGATCGCGTTCCGGATCGAGGAGCTCCGCGTCGAGGGGGCCGAGGTGCGCTCGCCTCTGACGTGCCAGTCACGCTACGGTGTCTGCCGTGCGTGCTACGGGCGCAACCTCGCGACCGGGCGGCTGGTCGGTGTCGGCGAGGCGGTCGGGATCATCGCCGCGCAGTCGATCGGCGAGCCCGGCACGCAGCTGACCATGCGGACGTTCCACACTGGCGGCGTCGCGCAGGCCGACATCACGGCCGGCCTGCCGCGTGTCGAGGAGCTGTTCGAGGCCCGCGTGCCGAAGGGCAAGGCCGAGATCAGCCACATCGACGGGATCGTCGAGATCATCCCGCTCGAGAGCGGCGGCCGGAAGGTCAAGGTCACGAGTCGCGAGACGTTCGACACGCCGCTGAAGCTCGGGCGCGGGCAGGACCTGCTCGTGGCCGACGGCGACTCGGTGCAGGTCGGGCAGGCGCTGGCGCGCGGGGAGCGTGGCGACGGCCAGGTCGAGGAGCTCGCAAGCCCCGTGACCGGGTTCGTGGTCCACCGCGACGGGCAGCTGCTCGTCCGGGCGGAGGACGTGGTCGAGCGCGAGTACGCGATTCCGCACTCGGCGAAGCTGCTGGTCGAGAACAGCCAGGAGATCCGTGCCGGCGACCCCATCACGGACGGCCCGATCAACCCGCAGGAGTACCTCGAGACGCGCGGCCGCGAGGCGGTCCAGCGCTATCTGGTGAAGGAAGTCCAGAAGGTCTACCGGAGCCAGGGCGTCACGATCAACGACAAGCACATCGAGATCATCGTCCGGCAGATGCTCCGCAAGGTCCGCATCGACCAGCCGGGCGACAGCGAGCAGCTGCCGTTCGAGCTGATCGACCGGTTCGAGTTCGAGGATCTCAACAACCAGGTGCTCGCGGAGGGCGGCGAGCCGGCCACGGCCGAGACGGTGCTGCTGGGCGTCACGAAGGCCTCCCTCAACACGAGTTCGTTCCTGGCGGCCGCGTCGTTCCAGGAGACGACCCGGGTGCTGACCGAGGCGGCGATCAACGGCGCCAAGGACCGGCTGCTCGGGCTCAAGGAGAACGTCATCATCGGCAAGCTGATCCCGGCCGGGTCGGGCGCGCCGGCGAACGTGGCCGCGCGGCGCGAAGCCGAGCGGCGCGCGGCGGCCGAGGCGCTCGCCGGCGGCGAGCTGCCGGAGACGTTCGGGCAGGAGGAGTACAACCCCTTCCTGGAGGAAGCCCCCGAGCGCGAGGAGGAGCCGCTCTCCCTCGCGGGCTGGAGCCACGGCGACGGCGAGGAGCCGGAGGAGCTGCCGAACCCGTTCCTCGAGGGGGACGGCGGCGAGGCCGAGCCCGCGCCGACGCTCGAGGGCGGCGAGACGGGCGAGGAGGGGTAGGCCAGCTTGGGATTCGGATCCCGCGACGGCGGTCCGGCGCGAGCCGGGCCGCCGCCCTGCGTCCTGGCATGCGCCTGTGACGCTCCGTCCGAGGGCGCGGCGTTCGTTGACACGCCCAAGGGCGGCTGCTAGACTGCCCGTTCGTGGCCGCGACCCGGCGGCTCCGACGTGCACCGTCGGAGGACCCGGGAGCGCGCGACCGTGGGATCGCACGAACCCGACGGACGACCGGACGGGCAACGTCATTCGAAGCGCAGCGACGAGTGGCGCGTGACACCCGCGAGCGGCATCGGCTCGTGAGGCAGGTGCCGGCGTCACTCGGAGCCCAGCGAGGAGTGACGCGAAGGTCGTTCCGAGCGCAGCGAGGAATGACAGAGCCGTTCACCGCGCAGGCGGAGAATGGCACGGAGCGGGGCCGGACCGTCGGTGCGGCACGCGCTCCCGGCCGGAACCGTCACCGTGGGCGCCCGCCCGGGCTCCCGATGGGGACGTCGGAGACCGGTCACCGGAATTGACTACGTCCCAGGAAGGAGTCCGCGTCTCCGTGCCGACCATCAGCCAGCTCGTCCGCAAGGGCCGGGCCCGGAAGATCGAGAAGATCAAGGCGCCCGCCATGCGCAGGAACTGGAACAGCCTTCGTCAGCGCCAGGTGGCGATCCCGGGTGCGCCGCAGAAGCGTGGCGTGTGCCTGCAGGTCCGCACGATGACGCCGAAGAAGCCGAACTCCGCGCTGCGGAAGATCGCGCGCGTGCGGCTCTCCAACATGATGGAGGTCACGGCGTACATCCCCGGCATCGGACACAACCTCCAGGAGCACTCGGTCGTGCTCGTCCGGGGTGGCCGCGTGAAGGACCTGCCGTCGGTGAAGTACCACATCATCCGCGGGACGCTCGACTCCGCGGGAGTGCGCGACCGCAAGCAGGGCCGTTCGAAGTACGGCGCGAAGGCGCCGCAGAACCAGAAGGTCAGGTAGGATGCCCCGCCGCGCACAGACCCCCCGCAAGGCCAAGTACGCTCCGGCCCTGACCCGCACCACGGACCGTTTCGTGGTGAAGCTGATGACGCACGGGAAGAAGGGTCTCGCGGAGCGCATTCTCCGCCAGGCGCTCGCGCGCGCCGAGGCGTCGGCCCGGCGCCCCGGTCTCGAGGTGCTCGAGGCGGCGCTGCGCAATGCGACCCCGATCATCGAGGTCAAGCCCCGCCGCGTGGGTGGCGCGACGTACCAGGTTCCCGTGGAGATCCGGGGCGACCGCCGGATGTCGCTCGGCGTGCGCTGGCTCGTCCAGTCCGCCCGCAAGCGCAACGGGAAGTCGATGAGCGAGAAGCTCGCGGGCGAGCTCGTCGACGCGATGAACGGGCTGGGTGCCGCGGTCAAGCGCCGCGAGGACACCCACAAGATGGCAGACGCGAACAAGGCCTTCAGCCACTTCAAGTGGTAGGCCGGCGACCAGCAGGGAAGTAAGCGCAATCGTGGCACGACAGGTTCCGCTCCAGAAGACGCGGAACATAGGCATCATCGCGCATATCGACGCCGGGAAGACGACGGTCTCCGAGCGGATCCTCTTCTACACGAAGAAGATCTACAAGATCGGCGAGGTCCACGAGGGTGCCGCGACGATGGACTGGATGCCCCAGGAACAGGAACGGGGCATCACCATCACCGCGGCGGCCACGACCGCGTCCTGGCACGACTACCGCGTCAACCTCATCGATACGCCCGGGCACGTGGACTTCACCGTGGAGGTGGAGCGCAGCCTCCGGGTGCTGGACGGTGCCGTCGTCGTGTTCGACGGCGTGGCCGGCGTGGAGCCGCAGTCGGAGTCGGTGTGGCGCCAGGCGGACCGGTACGGTGTCCCGCGCATCTGCTTCATCAACAAGCTCGACCGGACCGGGGCCGATTTCTGGCGCGCGGTGGACTCGATCCGCGACCGCCTCGGCGCCAACGCCGTGCCGATCCAGCTCCCGCTCGGGTCGGAGGACAAGTTCCGCGGCGTCATCGATCTCATCGGGATGAAGGCCCTCGTCTGGGGCTCGGACGAGATGGGCAGCACGTACGACGTGACCGAGATCCCCGAGGACCTGCGGGCCGAGGCCGAGAGCCGCCGCGAGGAACTGGTGGCCGTCGCGGCCGAGATGGACGACGACCTCACGATGAAGTTCCTCGAGGGCGAGACGCTCTCCGACGACGAGATCCGGCACGGCCTGCGCCTCGGCACGCTCCAGATGAAGGTGATCCTCGTCCTGTGCGGATCGGCGCTCCGGAACAAGGGCGTCCAGCCCATGCTCGACGCGGTCATCGAATACCTGCCGTCGCCGCTCGACGTCCCGCCGACGATCGGCGAGAATCCGCACAACCAGGACGAGGTCATCCGCACGGCGAACGACGGCGACCCGTTCTCGGCGCTCGTCTTCAAGATCGCCGCGGACCCGTTCGTGGGCAAGCTCGCGTATTTCCGCGTCTACTCCGGCACGCTCAAGGCCGGCTCCTACGTCCTCAACTCGACGAAGGGCAAGCGCGAGCGCATCGGCCGGATCCTCCAGATGCATGCGAACCACCGCGAGGAGATCGAGGAGGTCTACGCGGGCGACATCGCCGCCATCGTCGGGCTCAAGGAGTCCTACACGGGCGACACGCTGTGCGATCCGGCGCACCCCGTCATTCTCGAGTCGATCCGGTTCCCCGAGCCGGTCATCGAGGTCGCCGTCGAGCCGCGCACGAAGGCCGACCAGGACAAGCTCGCGCTCGCGCTGCAGCGACTGGCGGACGAGGACCCGACGTTCCGGGTGAAGACCGACGAGGAGTCGGGCCAGACGCTGATCGCCGGCATGGGCGAGCTGCATCTCGACGTGCTCGTGGACCGCATGACCCGCGAGTTCAAGGTCGCGGCCAACGTCGGGAAGCCGCAGGTCTCCTACCGCGAGACCATCCGGCGGAGCGCCGATGGGACCGGGCGGTTCGTGCGCCAGACCGGGGGCCACGGGCAGTACGGGCACGCGGTCATCCGGCTCGAGCCGAACGGCCAGGGCTCGGGCTACGAGTTCGTCGACAAGATCGTCGGCGGGGTGATCCCGCGTGAGTTCATCAAGGCCGTCGATGCGGGCATCCGCGAGGCGCTCGCGACCGGCGTGTACGCCGGCTACCCCGTCGTCGACGTCAAGGTCACGCTGTACGACGGGTCGTACCACGAGGTCGACTCGAGCGAGATGGCGTTCAAGATCGCGGGCTCGCTCGCGCTCAAGGACGCGTTCGACCGGGCGGCCCCGACGATCCTCGAGCCGATCATGCGGGTCGAGGCGACGATGCCCGAGGAGTTCATGGGTGACGTCATCGGCGACCTGAACAGCCGCCGGGGGCACATCGAGGGGATGGAGTCGCGAGGGTCGACGCAGGTGGTCCGCGCGTTCGTGCCGCTCGCGAACATGTTCGGCTACGCGACCGACCTGCGCAGCATGACCCAGGGACGAGCCAGCTATTCGATGGAGTTCGCGCACTACGCAGAGGTCCCGGCGCAGGTCGCCCAGGAGCTCGTGCAGAAGTCGAAGGTCTGAGGGGACACGAGGAGCTACACCAGATGGCCAAGAAGAAGTTCGAGCGCACCAAGCCCCACGTCAACGTCGGCACCATCGGCCACATCGACCATGGCAAGACGACCCTGACCGCGGCCATCACGAAGTACCTGGCCCTGAAGGGCG
>JAJYGH010000014.1 GCA_021785175.1 Chloroflexota bacterium
CGCTCCGTTCGCTGGGCCATTTGGAGCTCGATGGCCCCCGCCGGTCCGGGCCGGCCCGGGCCGCCGGGCCGCCCGACCCTATCCCGACGCGTATCGGCGCAGGCCGAACGGCCTGTTCGGGGAGCGCGTGACAGCCAGATCCCTGCGTTGGAACCCGGGGCGGACTCCGGATGAGCCTTGCCGCACAAGGGCGGCGGTCCGTCCACAGGATGGCGGTCCGTCTTGACAGTCGGGGGCGTGGTGCGTACGCTGCTAGCACTCTAAGCGCGCGAGTGCTAAAGGGCGCGCGAGAGGGCAATCAAAACGGCTCGGACCGGATCAGCGGCTTGCTGGCCCTGGCGGCGCGACACGACACGCGCCCCGGGGCGGCGGCGCGACCGGCAACAGGCTCAGGAGGATACCGCGTTGGCGACCGCCACTGCGTCCGCGACCAAGCTCCGCCCCCTCGGCGATCGCGTCGTCGTCAAGCCGACGCCCCGCGAGGAGATGACCAAGACCGGGATCGTGCTCCCGGACACCGCCAAGGAGAAGCCCCAGGAGGGGAGCGTCCTGGCGATCGGGCCCGGCCGCATCCTCGACGACGGCAAGCGCGAGGCCATGGACGTCCGGGTGGGGAACAAGGTGCTGTACGCGAAGTACGCCGGCACCGAGTTCAAGGTCGATGGTGAGGAGCTCCTCATCGTCAGCCAGAAGGACATCCTCGCGATCGTCGAGGAGTAGGCCGGAAGCACCGGCCGGGACCATCGGCCGGACCCGACGGGGCCCGGCCGTTTCGTCGGCCATTTCGTTTCTCAGGAGGTCACACCGCAGGTGGCAAAGCAGCTGGAGTTCGACGAGTCGGCTCGCCGATCGCTCAAGAGGGGCGTGGACCGTCTCGCCGACGCTGTCAAGGTGACGATCGGCCCGAAGGGGCGGAACGTCGTGCTCGACAAGAAGTACGGCGCCCCGACGATCACCAACGACGGGGTCACGATCGCCCGCGACATCGAGCTCGACGAGCCCTTCGAGAACATGGGCGCGCAGCTCGTCCGCGAGGTCGCGACCAAGACCGATGACGTGGCCGGCGACGGCACCACGACCGCGGTCGTGCTAGCCCAGGCGCTGGTGACCGAGGGCCTGAAGAACGTCACGGCCGGCGCGAACCCGATGATCGTGAAGCGCGGCCTGGACAAGGCCGTCGCATGCGTCGTCGACGAGCTCAAGGCGCATGCGCGCCCGGTCGACTCGCGCGAGGACATCGCGAACGTCGCCGCCATCAGCGCTGCCGATCCCGAGGTCGGCGAGCTGATCGCGGAGGTCATGGACAAGGTCGGCAAGGACGGCGTCATCACCGTCGAAGAGGGCCAGTCGATCGGCCTCGACAAGGAATACGTCGAGGGCATGCAGTTCGACCGCGGCTACATCTCGCCGTACTTCGTGACCAACGCCGACCGCATGGAGGCGGTCCTCGAGAACCCGGCGATCCTCGTCACCGACAAGAAGATCTCGAGCATCCAGGAGCTGCTTCCGGCCCTCGAAAAGGCGATGCAGCTCGGGCGCCCGCTCTTCCTCGTCGCCGAGGACGTCGACGGCGAGGCGCTCGCGACACTCGTCGTGAACAAGCTGCGGGGCACCGTCAACGTGCTGGCGGTCAAGGCGCCGGGCTTCGGCGACCGCCGCAAGGAGATGCTCCGCGACATCGCGGTGCTGACCGGTGGAACCGTCATCAGCGAGGAAGTGGGCCGGAAGCTCGACGGCGTTGTCCCGGAGGACTTCGGGGCCGCCCGGCGCGTCGTGGCGACCAAGGACGACACGACGATCGTTGAGGGCGACGGCAACCCCGAGCAGATCAAGGGCCGGATGCAGCAGATCCGCGCGCAGATCGAGGAGACGACCTCGGACTACGACCGCGAGAAGCTGCAGGAGCGCCTGGCGAAGCTGTCCGGCGGCGTCGCGGTGATCAAGGTCGGCGCGGCGACGGAGGTCGAGCTCAAGGAGAAGAAGCACCGCATCGAGGATGCGCTCTCGACGACCCGCGCGGCGGTCGAGGAGGGCCTCGTCGCGGGCGGCGGCACGGCGCTGCTGCAGGCGATCCCGGCGCTCGCGAGCCTCCACTTCGAGGGCGACGAGCAGGTCGCTGTCACCATCGTGCGGCGGGCGCTCGAGGCGCCCATCCGCCAGATCGTCGAGAACGCGGGCGGCGAGGGCTCGGTCGTCGTGGCCGAGGTGCGCAACGCGAAGAAGGGCTACGGCTACGACGCGCTCCGCGGCGAGTACGGCGACATGTTCGCCAAGGGCATCGTCGATGCCGCCAAGGTGACCCGCTCCGCGCTGCAGAACGCGGCCTCGATCGCCGGCATGGTCCTGACGACCGAGACGCTCATCACCGACAAGCCCGAGAAGAAGGAGCCCGTCGGGGCCGGCCACGACCACGACATGGACTACTGATCGGTGCCGGGCGATCCGCCCGGACGCGATCGAGCGGGGCGTGCCCGATCAGGGGCCCCAGACGCAGGAGCCCGGTCCCACAGGGGGCCGGGCTTCTGGATTCCGGGGAGCGCCTCGCGGACGAACGGCACGCCAGTGAGCTCGTCGACGCGGGCCTCGGTCCCGACGGCCATGATCCGCTCGATCCGGGAGATCCGCTCCTCGGTCACGGGTGGAGGGCGCGGGCCGGCGAGGCGCCACAGGAGGCACGACAAGCAGCGCGGCAACAAGAGGCGCCGCCGCCGCTTCTTGCAGAACCATTGCCGATGGCCCGAATCGGGCGACGGCAATCGACGGCCCCCTCGGGGCGGCGTACAGTTGTGCGACCGCGGCTCGGATCGACGCGGACGGCTCGGTCAGGGAGCGTGCGAGACGAGACGCTCCGGGGGAGACCGGCTCCATGCCCGTCGAATCGCTCGTGGTAGGGTTCCCGGAGGCCCGGTCCGCCTACACGTTCGCCGCCGAGGTCCGTCGGCTCTACGAGCTCACCGCGTCCGGGGCCCTGACTGTGACGCGATCCGACGCCGGCGGCGGTGCATTCGTGAGCGTGCCGGTCACGTCTGTCGGGGAGCCGTCGGTGCGCGAGCTGGCCGCGAGGTTCGGCGCAGACGTGCCATCCACGGAAGCCGAGCTCACGCGGCTTCGTCGGGCGATGGAGCGCGCCCGGGACGAGCACGAGCGCGCGGCTCGGGCGTTGCGCCAGTCGACGGCAACGGCGGAGGAGGCGATGGCGGCGGTGCGCCGCTCGCGCTCCAGCGGCGTGCGCAGGCGGGCAGTCGGCGACGAACTCGAAGAGCGTGCGACGCTCGACCGAACCGACTCTGACGAGCCCGGCGGGCGCGCCTGAGGCGAAACGAGCGAGAACCCTCCGCGCCGTCGGTGTTCTCGTGTCCGGAGTGCGGCGGCGTGCTCCGCGAGGTGGTGGACAGGGGAACGTTCCGCTACGTGTGCCGCGTGGGGCACGCGTACGCGCCGGAGGCGCTCGAGTCCGCACAGGTGGACCGGATCGAGACCGCGCTGTGGTCGTCGGTGCGTGCGCTCGAGGAGAACGCGGACTTCGCACGAGAGCTCGCCGACCGGGCGCGGCGCCAGGGCATGGACCGGGCGGCGGAGCGGTTCGACCATCGGGCCGCGGACTCCGAGGAGCACGCATCGGCGATCCGGCGGCTGCTGACCCGCATCGCGACGCCGGCCCATCCGCGCCCCTCCAGGCCGGGCCCATCCGGCGAGGCGGATACGGCGGCCCGGTGACCGCCGGTAGAATGGGGTGGTGAGTCTCTCCCCTCCCGACGAGCCGGTCGCGCACGCCCGCCGGGCGCCGCGCGAGTCCACGCTCGACGTGCTCGCAGTCGGCGAGGCGCCGTGGCCCGACGACGCGCAAGCACCTCCCGTCGCCGAACCGGAGACTGGGGGCTCAGACCCGGGACTGACCGAGGACCCGCGGCGTCAGGCACGGGCGGCCGAGGCGCCCGAGGCGCCCGAGGCGCCCGAGGCGGAGGATCTCGAGGATCCACGCTCGGAGGCGCTCGAGGCGCAGATCGTGTCGCGCCTCAACCCCGAACAGGCACGTGCGGTGAGCACGACGCGCGGCCCGCTGCTGATCCTTGCCGGAGCCGGCTCCGGCAAGACGCGCGTGCTCGCGCACCGCGTCGCCTACCTCATCGGCGTCCGGGCCGTGAAGCCCTGGAACATCCTCGCGGTCACGTTCACGAACAAGGCCGCGGCCGAGATGCGGGAGCGGATCCTCGGGCTCGTGGGCGAGCCGGGACGCGACGTCGCGATGGGCACGTTCCACGCGCTGTGCGCGCGGGTGCTGCGCCGCGACGGGGCGGCGATCGGGATCGACCCGCGGTTCACGATCTACGACCAGGACGACCAGGTCGGGCTGATGCGCCAGGTGCTGCGCGACCTCGACCTGCCGGGCACGGGCGAGACGCGACCGCAGGCGATCCTCGGACAGGTCGGGCGCTGGAAGAACGACCTGGTCGGGCCCGACGAGGCGGCCGAGTCGTCGCACACCTACCAGGAACGGCTGGCCGCGAAGGCGTACGTGCGCTACCAGGCGCGCCTGCGCGAGGCGAACGCGCTCGACTTCGACGACCTGCTGCTCGAGGGGCTGCGGCTGTTCGAGCGCGCGCCCGACGTGCTCGGCCGCTATCAGGACCGCTGGCGGTACGTCCACGTCGACGAGTACCAGGACACCAACCGCGCGCAGTACCTGTGGATCCGGCACCTCGCGTCGAAGCACCGGAACCTGGCCGTGGTCGGCGACGACGATCAGAGCATCTACAGCTGGCGCGGCGCGGACCTGCGCAACATCCTGGATTTCGAGCGCGACTACCCGGACGCGACGGTCGTCAAGCTCGAGCAGAACTACCGCTCGACCCAGCGGATCCTCGACGCGGCGCACGCGGTCGTATCGCGCAACACCGAGCGCACCGACAAGAAGCTCTGGACGTCGAACCCCGAGGGCGTGCTCATCGAGCAGTTCGAGGCGGACTCGGAGGACGAGGAGGCTGACTGGATCGCGCGGCAGGTGGATGCGCTCGTGCAGGGCCGGGGGGCGGGCGGTTCCGCCGCGGCGTGGCGCGAGGACGAGGGCGACGACCGGCGGTACATGCTGCGGGACGTCGCCGTCACGTACCGCACCAACGCGCAGAGCCGGCCGATCGAGGAGGCGTTCCTGCGCTGGGGCCTGCGCTACCAGCTGGTCGGTGGCACGCGCTTCTACCAGCGCCGCGAGGTCAAGGACGCGCTGGCGTACCTGCGCGTGCTGCGCAACGACCACGACCAGATCGCCTTCGAGCGCATCCTGAACGTGCCGCCGCGCGGCATCGGCGAGAAGACCATCGAAGAGGTCCGGCGACTGGCGGCGGCGCGGGGAGGGAACGTCTGGGAGGCGATCCTTGCCGCGGCCGAGTCGCCGGTGCTGGTGTCGCGCGCGAAGAACGCGCTGTCGGACTTCGGCGGACTGGTCGGGCGGCTCCGGGCCCGCGTCGCGATCCTGCCGCTCCCGCAGCTCCTGGACGAGGTGCTGGAGCAGTCCGGGTACCGCGCGATGCTCCACGACGGGTCGGTCGAGGGCGAGGAGCGCTGGGCGAACCTGCTCGAGCTGCGCGAGGTCGTCGAGCGGTACGGCGACCTGTCGCCCGAGGACGCGCTCGATCGGCTGCTCGAGGAGACGGCGCTCGTGGCGGAGCAGGACACCTACGAGCGGGGGGCGGACGCGGCCACGCTCATCACGCTGCACGCCGCCAAGGGGCTCGAGTTCCCGGTCGTGTTCATCTCGGGGCTCGAGGAGGGCGTGCTGCCGCACAACCGGGCGCTCGACGACGAGCGGCAGATGGCCGAAGAGCGGCGGCTGGCCTATGTCGGGATGACCCGCGCGATGCACCGCCTCTACCTCACGCACGCGGCGTCGCGG
Source organism: Chloroflexota bacterium (assembly GCA_021785175.1). Taxonomy (GTDB): domain Bacteria; phylum Chloroflexota; class Limnocylindria; order Limnocylindrales; family CSP1-4; genus JAJYNJ01. Next base: position 5,891 of record JAJYGH010000014.1, read on the forward strand.
GTGACGTTCGGCCGGGGCGGCTTCTCGATCCCGAGCCGGTTCCTGCTGGAGATCCCGCCGGCGCTCATGCACGGACCGCGGCTCGTCTCGCCCGACGACGACTGGGACGACGACCAGCGGCCGGCGGAGGAGCGGACGGGCGGGATCCTGGACCTCGACATCGTGTTCGGGCGGGACCGGCGCGCACCGGGCACCCGCCGCCAGCCGACGATGCAGCGGCCGCTCGGACCCCGTCACCTGCCCCCCGGCGGTGGGTTCGCACCACCGCCGGGCGCGCCACCGGACGGGACGACGTTCCGGCCGTCGCGCGACCTCGACGCGCGCCGGGCGGCGTACTACGGCAGCACGCGGGCGGCCGGGCCCGCAGGCCCGATGGCGGGGAACCGGCGTGCCGGGGTCGGGGGCGCCGCGCCAGGTCCGGCGGCCGCGACGCCCTCACGTCCTGCGGCCCCAACCGGCTCACGTCCGGTGCTGCCACCCCGGCCGATCGTGCCGGGCGAGCGCCGCTTCCGGGACGGGGACCGCGTCCGGCACGGCTCGTTCGGCGAGGGGACCGTGGTCAGTTCGAAGCTGACCCGCGACGACGAAGAGGTCACGGTCGCGTTTCCGGACCGCGGCGTGAAGGTGCTGCTGGCGAGCCTGGCGAACCTCGAGCTGCTCGGGTAAGCCCCGGGCGGTCGCCACCCGACAAGGCAGGGGACCCCACGGCGCAGGATACCCACATGGCTGATGTGGGCACATGGCGATGGTAAAGTGTCCACATGAGCGACGTCGGAGTTCGCGAGTTGAAGCAGCGACTCTCCCAGTACCTCGACCGGGCGGAGCGGGGTGAGGTGCTGCGGGTGACCGACCGGGGCCGGCCGAAGGCGGTGCTCGGTCCGGTGCCAGGTCGCGCCCGCATCGAGGACGGCGTGGGCGCGGGCTGGATCACCCCGGGCACGGGCTCCCCGCTTGGTCCCGTGCACCGGGCGAAGGCGGCCAGGCGCACGCTCGACGTCCTGGCAGAGGACCGCGGTGAGTGAGCACCTACGTCGACTCGAGCGCCCTGCTCAAGCGCTATGTCGAGGAGGCCGACTCGCCCGCGGCTGACGCGCTGCTGCGAGGCGACCCCGAACTGCTGACGGCGCGCCACACGATCGTCGAGGTTCGCCGCAATCTCTCCCGCCTGCTCTCGGGGCGCGACCTCGCGGCCGCCCGGACGGCGTTCTCCCGCGACCTGCGCTCGTTCTCGATCATCGAGCTCGACGAGGCGACCTGCGATTCCGCCGCCGCCATCGCCGAGACGACGGGCGTGCGGACGCTCGACGCGCTCCATCTCGCCGCCGCGCAACGGATCTCCGCGCCGGGCGTGAGCTTCGTGACGTTCGACCTCCGGCAGGCGCAGGCGGCCCGCGCGCTCGGCCTGACCGTCGTCACCGCGTAACCCGGCTGCCCGACGGCGGCCGCTCAGGCCGATCGTCGCAGCCCCGAGCGCGCCGACGGCTGGGTCCGCGTGGTCGTCGTCGTGTCCGCTGCTGTTGCCCGGGATCCATCCGTAACATGTCGGCGATGGACGCTGACGCCGACGCCGCGAGCCGCATCGCCGACCTTCGCGAACGCATCGAGCGCGCGAACCGCCTCTACTACCTCGAGGACGCGCCCGAGCTGACGGACGCCGAGTACGACGCGCTCATGCGCGAGCTCGTCGCGCTCGAGCAGGCGCACCCGGAGCTCGTCACGCCCGATTCGCCGACGCAGCGGGTCGGTGCCGCGCCGGCGGGCCGATTCGCCGAGGTCCGGCACGAGCGCCCCATGCTGTCGCTCTCGAACGCGTTCGGCGAGGACGAGCTGCGCGCCTTCGATGCGCGCGTCCGTCGCGGGCTCGGCCTCCCGCTCGCCCCCGAGTCCGCCCCCGACCTCCGCTACGGCGCCGAGCTCAAGATCGACGGGCTCGCGATCAGCCTCCGGTACGAGCGCGGCCGCTTCGCGCGCGGCGCGACCCGCGGCGACGGCACGACCGGCGAGGACGTCACCCCGAACCTGCGGATGATCGATGCCATCCCGCAGCGCCTGCCGGTCGAGATCGACGTCGAGGTGCGCGGCGAGGTCTACATGCCCAAGGCCGAGTTCGCGCGGATCAACAACGAGCGCGAGGAGGCCGGGCTCCCGGCGTACGCGAACCCGCGCAACAGCGGCGCCGGTTCGCTCCGGCAACTCGACCCGAACGTCACGGCGAGCCGGCGACTGTCGTTCTGGGCGTACCAGCTGTTGACGGCGCCCCCCGCCGCGAGCGCGAACGGGGAGGCGGCTGGCGACGCGTCCACGATCGGCGACGCGACGGGAGCCGATGCCTCCGGGCAGGGGGCGGTGCTGACCGAGGCCGAAGCATCGGCCGGCAACGAGCCGGGCGCGGCCGCGCAGTCGGGCGGACCCGTCGAGAGCCAGTCGGAGGCGCTCGATCGGCTGGCCCAACTCGGCTTCCCCGTCGAACCCCACCACGAGGCCGGCCTGGACATCGAGGGCGTCCTCGCGTTCCTCGAGCGCTGGCAGGAGGCGCGCCACGGCCTGGAGTACGAGACCGACGGCGTGGTCGTGAAGGTCGACCGGTTCGACCAGCAGCGCCGGCTCGGGATGGTCGCGCGGGCGCCGCGCTGGGCGATCGCGTACAAGTTCCCGCCCGAGCAGGTCGAGACCGTCGTCGAGGACATCGTGCCGTACGTCGGGCGGACGGGAACCCTCACGCCGGTCGCGCACCTGGCGCCGGCGAAGGTCGCCGGGTCGACGGTCGCGCGTGCCACGCTCCACAACCTCGATGAGGTCCGGCGCAAGGACATCCGGATCGGCGACCACGTGATCCTGCAGAAGGCGGGCGACGTGATCCCCGAGGTCGTGCGTCCGCTCACCGACAGGCGGACGGGCGACGAGCGCGTGTTCGAGATGCCGGAGCGCTGTCCCGTCTGCGGTACCCTGATCGTGCGCGACGACGGCGCCGTCCGCCACTACTGCCCGAATCCCGCCTGCCCCGGTCGAGTGGCGCAGGAGTACGGGCACTTCGCCGGCCGCTCGGGGATGGACATCGAGGGAGCGGGCTGGGCGGTGCTGACACAGCTGCTGCAGCGGGGCATGGTGCGGTCGCGCGGCGACTTCTTCCGGCTGACGGCGGAGCAATTGCAGACCCTGCCCCGCTTTGCCGAGAAGAGCGCGCGAAACCTGTACGAGGCGATCCAGCGCGCAAAGCGGCGGCCGCTCGCCCGGATCCTGAACGCGCTCGGGATCCCCCAGGTCGGCGAGCAGACGGCGATCGACCTGGCCGACTGGGCGGCGTCGACCTGGCCGCCGGCGGACGGGGAGCCGATGGCCGGCCCGGACGGCTGGACGGCGCGCGTCGCGCGCGAGCTGCGGCGGACTGCGAGGGAGGACGCGGTGCGGTTCCAGGAGGTGCCGGGGGTCGGGGTGGTGGTCGCGGAGGCGATCGCGCGCTACTTCGCCGACGAGACGTCGGGCGCGGTGCTCGACGAACTGGTCGAGGCCGGCGTCGAGGCGGAGCGGCCGGTCGTCCGGCCGGCCGGACCCGCCGCGGCCGTGGGGCCGTTGAGCGGGAAGACGGTGGTCGTGACCGGGACGCTGCCGGGGTTCAGCCGGCAGGAGGCGGAGGCCGCGATCCGGGCGGCGGGCGGGCACCCGGCGGGGTCGGTGTCCCGGAAGACCGACTACGTGGTCGCGGGGGAGAACGCGGGGTCGAAGCTCGCGAAGGCGCAGGAGCTCGGTGTGCCGGTGCTCGACGAGGACGGATTCCGGCGGCTGCTGGCGGGGGAGGCCCCGGTCGAATAGGCGGGGCCGGCGCCACGAATCGGCGCGCGGCCAATCGCCGGCGCGTCCCGGTATCATCGGCCGATGGCCGCTCTCTCACGGACCGACGTCGAGCACGTGGCGTTCCTCGCGCGCCTGGGTCTCACGGACGAGGAACTCAGCCTCCTCGAGGGGCAGCTCAACCACATCCTCGATCAGTACCGCGTGCTCTCGGAGCTCGACACGGAGTCGATCCCGCCCACGGCGCAGGTCATCGGGGTCGAGAACATCCTGCGCGACGACGTGGCGGAGACGTCGCTCACGCCTGACGAGGCGCTCGCGGGCGCGCCCGAACGGCAGGACGACTACTTCGTGGTGCCGGTCGTGGTCGAGGGCGCCGATTGATCACCCCATGACCTCCTGGTCAAGCTCCGGCTGGTTGACGCTCACCACACGGATCCAGGAGGGACTCCCTGGTGTCAGGAGCTAGAGCCATGACGGAAGCCGTGATGGCGGCCGCGCGGCCGGTGGGCGCCGGGCGACGCGGGGCGTGCGCGACGATCGCCCGGCGCGAACGGGGCGGCCGATGACGGACCGCCGCCTCACGCGCCTGCTCGCCCGCGAGATGGCGCACGGGCTGCGGGCGGGCGAGTTCAGCGCGCGCGAGCTGGTCGAGGCGCATCTCGATCTCGTGCACGCGACGGACCGGGGCCTGCACGCGTGGCTGTTCCTGGACGAGGAGGCCGCGCGGGCAGCGGCGGACCTGGCGGACGCACGGCTGGCGGACGCACGGCGAGAGGGAAGCGCCGCGCTCGACGCGCTTCCGCTGCTCCTCGGGGTCCCTCTCGGACTCAAGGACCTCGTGGTGACGCGGGGCCAGACGTCGACCGCCGGCAGCAGGATCCTGGAGGGGTTCGTCGGCCCGTTCGACGCGACGATCGCTGCCCGGATCCGCGAGGCCGGCGCGGTCGTGCTCGGCAAGACGAACATGGACGAGTTCGCGATGGGCTCGTCGACCGAGCACTCGGCGTGGGGGCCGACCGCCAACCCGTGGAACCTCGGCCGGGTCCCCGGGGGGAGCAGCGGCGGCTCGGCGGCGGCCGTCGCCGCGTACCAGGTCCCGCTCGCGATCGGCACGGACACCGGTGGGTCGATCCGCCAGCCGGCGGCGCTCTGCGGCGTGGCGGGGATCAAGCCGACCTACGGGCGCGTGAGCCGCTACGGGATCGTCGCGTTCGCCTCCTCGCTCGACCAGGTCGGGCCACTCGCGCGGGACGCGCGCGACCTCGCCGCGCTGCTGCAGGTCATCGCCGGACGTGACGTCCGCGACTCCACCTCGAGCCCGGTGCCCGTTCCGGACTACCTCGCGAGCCTGCCGGAGGGCGACGACGAGGCGGCCGCCGCGCTGCGCGGCCTGCGCCTCGGGCTGCCCCGCGAGTACTTCGGCGCGGGCATGGAGCCCGGCGTCGAGGCGCGCGTGCGGGAGGCCGCAGCCGCGCTCGAGTCGGCCGGGGCGGAGATCGTCGACGTGTCGCTGCCGCACACCGAGTACGGCCTCGCGACGTACTACCTCATCGCGCCCGCGGAGGCGTCGGCCAACCTCGCCCGCTACGACGGGATCCGCTTCGGTCACTCCTCTCGACAGGGAGACGTGCTCGCGAACTACCTCGCGACCCGCGGGACCGGCTTCGGCCCCGAGGTGAAGCGGCGCATCGTGCTCGGGACGTATGCGCTGTCCGCGGGCTACTACGACGCGTACTACGTGAAGGCGCAGAAGGCGCGGACGCTCATCAAGGCCGATTTCGACGCGGCGTTCGAGCGCGTGGACGCCCTGGTCGCGCCGACCAGCCCGACCGTCGCGTTCCCGCTCGGCGCCCGCACGCAGGACCCCGTCGCGATGTACCTGTCCGACACGTGCACGCTGCCGGTCAACGTCGCGGGGCTGCCGGGGCTGTCGGTGCCGTGCGGGCTGTCGGACGGGCTGCCGGTCGGGCTGCAGATCATCGGGCCCGCGTGGGACGAGGCGGGCATCCTGCGGATCGCGCGCGCGTACGAGGCCATCACGGCGGATGCCGGCTGGCGCCGGCTCGACCCGGCCGACCTGCCGGCGCTGGACGATCCGAAGACGCCCGCCCCCGGCTTGCCGGCCGGGACGGCGGTCTGAGGGCAGGAGGATGTCGATGTCGACCGTTCGATCGCGGCTGTCCGCGCGCACGTCGGCCGTTCCCGCGTCGGGGATCCGCAGGTTCTTCGACGTGATGGCGACCATGCCGGACGTCATCTCACTGGGCGTCGGCGAGCCCGACTTCGGCACGCCCGAGGTCGTCGTCCGCGCCGGCATCCGCTCGCTCGAGGCCGGGCGCACGCACTACACGAGCAACCTCGGCACGATCGAGCTGCGGCGCGCGATCTCGGAGCACCTCGAGCGCCGCTACGGCGTGACGTACGACCCCGCGACCGAGATCGTGGTGACGGTGGGCGCATCGGAGGCCGTCGCGGCGACCATGCGTGCGCTCGTCGACCCCGGCGACGAGGTGCTGCTCCACGAGCCGTCGTACGTCGCCTACGCCCCCGACATCGTGTTCGCCGGCGGGACCGTGGTCCATGTTCCGACGCGCGCCTCCGACGGGTTCGCACTCGACCCGGCCGAGATCGAGGCGCGCGTCACGCCGCGCACGAAGGTCCTGTTCATGGGCTACCCGTGCAACCCGACGGGGGCGGTCCTCTCGCCCGACGTGCTGGAGTCCGTCGCGGACATCGCCCGGCGCCACGACCTGCTCGTCGTCAGCGACGAGATCTACGACCGGCTGGTGTACGGCGGTCACCGCCACGTGCCGATCGCGACCCTCCCCGACATGCACGGGCGGACGGTGACGATCGGCGGGTTCTCGAAGGCGTACGCGATGACCGGGTGGCGGATCGGGTACGTGTGCGCCCCGCGCGACCTGATGGTCGGGATCGTCAAGGTCCATCAGTACGAGATCATGTGCGCGCCGACCGTCGCGCAGGACGCCGCGCTCGTGGCGCTCGGCGACGCGGAGCCGGACGTCGAGCGGATGCTCGCCGAGTACGACCGGCGGCGGCGGATGTTCGTGGCCGGGCTCGACCGGATCGGCCTGCCGACCCCCGACCCGCGCGGCGCCTTCTACGCGTTCCCTGACATCTCGGTGACGGGCCTCTCGAGCGAGGAGTTCGGCGAGCGCCTGCTGTTCGAGGAGCACGTCGCGGTCGTGCCCGGCAACTCGTTCGGGCCGTCCGGCGCGGGACACGTCCGTGCCTGCTACGCGACGTCGTACGAGCAGCTCGAGGAGGCGCTCGTCCGGATCGAACGGTTCGTGTCGAAGGTGGCCGCGGAGACGCCGCATGGCTGAGGCGGCCGCGCAGGCGCGCGTGGCCCGCGGCGCCGTCGCGTGGGAGGCCGTCATCGGCATCGAGGTCCACGCGCAGCTGCGCACGGCCTCGAAGATGTTCTGCGCGTGCTCGGCCGACCTGCGCGACGCCGGGCCGAACACCCACACCTGTCCGGTGTGCCTCGGCATGCCCGGCGTGCTGCCCGTGATCAACCGCCGCGCGGTGGAGCTCGTGCTTTCGACGGGGATGGCGATCGACGCGGAGATCGCGTCCGTCACCCGCTGGGACCGCAAGAACTACTTCTATCCCGACCTGCCCAAGGGCTACCAGATCAGCCAGTTCGACCTGCCCCTGGCGGCGCACGGCCAGCTCGCGCTCGACACGAGCGAGGGGCCGTTCACCGTCCGGATCCGGCGCGCGCATCTCGAAGAGGACACGGCGCGCCTCCAGCACACGGCCGACGCGACAGGCCGGCGCATCAGCCTGGTCGACTTCAACCGCTCCGGGCTGCCGCTCCTCGAGATCGTCACCGAGCCCGACATCCGGACGGCGGAGCAGGCGCGACGCTACGCGGAGGAGCTTCGGCTGCTGCTGCGGACGATCGGCGCTTCGGACGCGGAGATGGAGAACGGGCAGATGCGGGTCGAGGCCAACGTCTCGATCCGGCCGGCGGGCACGCACGGCTTCGGGGTGCGGAGCGAGGTCAAGAACATGAACTCGTTCCGCGCGGTCGAGCGGGCGATCGCGCACGAGATCGAGCGGCAGGCGGCCGTGCTCGAGGCGGGCGGTACGCTCGTCCAGGAGACGCGCGGCTGGGACGACGTCAGGAACGAGACGTACACCATGCGGTCCAAGGAGGATTCGGACGACTACCGGTACTTCCCGGAGCCCGACCTCCCGCCGCTGCGGACGGATCCCGCCTGGCTCGACGCGATCCGCGCTTCGATGCCGGAGCTGCCCGCGAAGCGCCGGACGCGCTACGTGTCCATCCTCGGGCTGACGCCATACGACGCCGGCGTCATCGTGGCGGATCCCGCGGCGAGCGCGCTGTTCGAGGACGCACTCGCGTCGGCCGCCGGCCTGCCCGCGGACCGGCGCCCGGTGCCGAAAGCCCTCGCGAACTGGGTGACGGGGGAGTATCTCCGGCTCGCGAAGCAGCGGGACGACGGCGGGCACGCCTCGGGCGCGGAGCTGACGCGGCTCGTCTCGATGGTCGGGGAGGGGCGAATCTCCGGCACGAACGCCAAGGAGGTGTTCGGACGGCACGTCGGCAGCGGCGAGCCGGTGGAGGCGATCGTGTCATCGATGGGGCTGACGCAGATCTCGGACAGCGTCGCGCTGAGCGCGGCGATCGACGGGGTCCTCGCCGCGAACCCGGCGGCGGTCGCCGATTGCCGTGCGGGGAAGGACCAGGCGGTGCGGTTCCTGGTCGGGCAGGTCATGAAGGCGACGCGGGGGCAGGCGAACGCGACGATGGTGCAGCGGCTGGTCCGCGAGCGGCTGGAGGAGAGGGCGTGAACCGGTTGGACGGAGGCATCCGCGGCCCTGGCGCCGCGACGGAAGGGGGACGCCGGTGCGCCGTGTCGAGAGGGGGCGCGCGGCGATGACCCCGCTCAACGTCGTCCTGTGGGCCGGCGGCGTCGTGCTCGTCGCGGCCGCGTACCTCCGCGGCGTCCCGTACTGGCGGCGTTACCGGGTGCTCCGGGCACAGCAGGAGAACGTGCGCCGGTACGAGTCCTGGCGCGGACGGCCGCCGGAGCCGGGTCGTTCGAGCGCGGACCTCATGGAGGAGGAGCTCCGCCGGCGGGCGCGGCCGTGGATCGTCGCAGGCATCGTCGGCGTCGTCATGATCGTGGCCGGGTTCGCCGTCCACTGACCGTCGCGGCGCCGGGATGTGAGCCGGGGCGAAAGGCGCTGGCCGCCGGTCGGCGCGCGCCGTCAGTCGGCAGCCGAGTGCATCGCCCGGTGCTCGATCTTCATGCACCGGTCCATGACGACCTGGAGGCCCCCCTCCGACGCGATCCGCGCCGCCTCCGGGCTGATCACGCCGAGCTGGAGCCAGAGCGCCCGCGCGCCCGTCTCGACGGCGTCCCGCGCGACGTCCGGCGCCGCCTCGGGCCTGCGAAACACGTCCACGACGTCGAACGGGCCGCCCGCCGCCTCTGCCGAAGCCAGGTCGGGGTAGGCGATCCGGCCCAGGATCGTCTCCTCGCGTGGGTTCACCGGCACGCAGTCGTACCCCACGCCGAGCAGGTACTCCATCACGCGGTGTGATGGCCGCGCGGGATCGTTCGACGCGCCGACGATCGCCACCCGGCGGGCGGAGCGCAGGATCGCCCGCGCCTCCTCCGCGGATGCCACCGGCACGTCGCCGTGCTCGCCGTCCTCTCTGCGGCCGCCGGGTCCGTCCTCACCGCGACCGCCCTCGCCGATTCCACCGCGTTCCCGGCCATCCGGCATCGTCTCCGCCTCCGACTCGGCCCGCCCCGCAGCGGGCAACCAGTCCCACAGGTGTTTCGTGGAGCATGCGCGCGTGCGGGAGAGCATTGCACGTCGCTCGCGCGCACGCGCATACTGGCCGCGCACCACGTCCTCGACCGGGAGCGCGCGGCCGAGGACGAAGGCAGGGGAACCCTGGTGCAGGAGTTTGGTGCGGTCGCCCGGATGTGTTCCGGGCGATACAGTGGGAGGAAGAACCCTTGCGAACGATACGCGTCGGCCTCGCCATGGCAGTCGCAGCGTCGATCCTGTTCGCCGCCTGCGGCTCCGGCGCGACCACGGCCCCATCGGTGGCTGCTCCGTCGGCAGCTGCCCCCTCTG
>JAJYGH010000092.1 GCA_021785175.1 Chloroflexota bacterium
CGGGACGCCGCCGTGTCGCGCGCGTCGAGCAGCTGGTAGACGATGATCGCGCCGAGGGCCGCGGTCCCGATCCCGCCGAGCTCGAAGTTGCCGGCCTTGATCGTGAGGTTGCCCGCGCCGAGCGTCAGCGCGACGGCGGCCGTGATCAGGTTCTTGGTCTGGCCGAAGTCGACGTGGTTCTCGACCCAGATCCGGCCGCCGGTGGTCGCGATGAGCCCGAACAGCACGATCGCCAGGCCGCCGATGACCGGCGTCGGGATGGTCCCGATCAGCGCGCCGAACTTCGGCGAGAAGCCCATCGCGATCGCGACGACGGCCGCGATGAGGAACACGAGCGTCGAGTAGATCCGCGTGACGGCCATCACGCCGATGTTCTCGGCGTAGGTCGTGACGCCGGTGCCGCCGCCGAAGCCGGCCACCATCGTCGCGAGGCCGTCGCCCAGGAACGCGCGGCCGATGTACGGATCGAGGTTGCGCTCGGTCATCGCCGCGACGGCCTTCACGTGGCCGAGGTTCTCGGCGACCAGGACGATCGCGACAGGCGCGATGAGCGCGATCGCGTTCGGCGTGAACGTCGGGGCGGTGAAGTGCGGCATGCCGATCCAGGCCGCGCGCTCGAGCGTCCCGAAGTCGATCCTGGCGGACGTCATGCCGAGCCCGTTGGCGAGGATGAGGTACGCGACGTACCCGACGATCCCGCCGACGAGGATCGGCAGGCGGCGCAGCGAGGGCGGGGCGTAGACGGCGATGATCGCGACGACGAGCGTCGTGAAGAGCCCGACGGTCGTCGTGAACGGGTCGAGCCTGGCGCCCGTGACGTCGGTGACGGCGACCCCGGCGAGGTTGAGGCCGATCACCGCGACGACGGCGCCGGTCACCACGGGCGGCATGAGCCGCTCGACCCAGCGGTACCCGATCGTCATGACGACGAGGCCGATCACGGCGTAGGCCGCGCCCGCGGCGATGATCCCGCCGAGCGCGACCGGGACGTGGGGGTTCGCCCCGGTGCCGGCGTACGCGGTCGCCGCGATGACGACGGCGATGAACGAGAAGCTCGAGCCGAGGTAGCTCGGGATCCGGCCACCGACGACGAAGTAGAAGATGAGCGTCCCGATGCCCGAGAACAGGATCGCGGTGTTGGGGTCGAAGCCCATGAGCAGCGGGCCGAGCACCGTCGACCCGAACATCGCGAAGATGTGCTGCACGCCGAGGGCGACGCTCTGCCCCCACGGCAGGCGCTCGTCGGGCGCCACGATGCCGCCGCCCCGTTTCTCGGTCCACCTGAAGAGCGCGCCGAACGGGCTGGTCTGTTGCATGGGGGAGCCTCCTCGACCCTGGCCTCGCGGTGCCTGCGCAGGATCACTCGTCCTGCCCTGGAGTCGACCGCCATGATAGCGGGCCCGGCGAGCGGTCCGCCCGACGCTTCAGGCGACGCGTCCCGCCCGTCGCGGCCTCCCGGCGACGAGTCTGGCGCTCCCCCCTGCGACCGGTGTTCGGCTCAGCCCTCCTCGCGGACGTACGGCACGCCGAGTGCCGCCGGCGTCCCGATCCGGCGCCTGGCCATCGTCGTGGACGCGCCGGCCAGCACGACGATCGTCATGAGGTACGGCAGCGACGAGAAGATCTCCGACGGCATCTGGACGCCGTACGCCTGCAGCGTGAAGCCCAGGCTCGACAGCGCGCCGAACAGGTACGCCCCGAGGACGAGCACGTCGGGTCGCCAGAACGCGAAGATCACGAGCGCGATGGCGATCCAGCCCACGCCGGCCGTGAGCCCCGCGGTCCAGATCGGCGCGATCGCGAGCGTGAAGTACGCACCGCCGAGCCCGGCCAGGGCGCCGCCGACGATCGTATGCACGTAGCGGTACTTCGTCACGTTCACGCCCATCGCGTCGGCCGACCGCGGCGCCTCGCCGACGGCCCGGAGGTAGAGCCCGGTGCGGGTCCGGTACAGGTACCAGGTCACGAGGATCACGAGGCCCCAGGACAGGTACACGAACGGGTCCTGGTCGAACAGGATCGGCCCGATGATCGGCACCTCGCCGAGCCCGAGCAGGTCGACACGGTTCAGCTGGTGCAGCCCGTGCTGGCCGCCGATGTTCCAGACCTGGCCGGCGTACGTGGACAGCCCGATGACGCCGGCGAAGATGGTCAGCGCGAGGCCCGAGACGATCTGGTTGACGCGGACCGTGATCGAGAGGAACGCGTGGATGAGCGCCATCGACCCGCCCGCGAGCGCCGCGACGACCATGGCAACGATGAGGACGATCCACCCCGGCCCGCCCAGCTGCTGCGACGCGTAGAAGCCGGTCACGGCGCCCATCAGCATCATGCCCTCGACGCCGAGGTTGAGGACGCCCGACCGCTCGGCGAGCAACTCGCCCAGGCCCGCGAGCACGAGCGGCGTCCCGTAGACGATCGCGGAGACGATCAGCGAAACAACGAGGTCCGTGTTCACGCGTCGGCCTCCGCGCCTGCAGCATCGAGCGGGGTGACGTGGCGCGGCTCGCGGCCGAACCGCAGCCGGTATCGCCCGAGGATCTCGCCCCCGAGCACGCTGAACAGGATGATGCCTTCCATCGTGCCGACGAGCCCGGACGGGAACGACGGCCCCTGGAGCGCGAAACCGGCATTCGTGAGCGCGCCGATGAAGATCGAGACGATGACGACGGCGAGCGGGTTGTACAGCGCGAGCGCCGCGACCACGATCCCCGTGTAGCCGTACTGGGCCTGCTCGAGCCCGCGCGGGTCGAGCACGTGTCCGAAGTCGCCGATCTGGCTCGCCCCGCCGAGGCCGGCAAGGGCGCCCGAGATCGCCATCACGGCAAGGATCGTGCGCTTCGTCCGCATCCCCGCGTACCGCGCGGCGTTCGGCGAGTCCGCCATGACCCGCATCTCGAACCCGAAGCGCGTGGCCCGCACGAGCATGAACAGCAGGACGGCGAGGACCGTGGCGACCACGAACCCGAGCGGCAGCGTGAACGACCCGAGCTGGATGCCGGGCCACGTCGCAGCGGGGAGCAGGTTCTTGCCCTGCGGGAACACGAGCGCGGTCGGCGACGTCAGGTCGCGCCAGAACGACTGGCTGTCGTAGATGAGCAGGTACATCGCCAGGCCCGCGACGTAGTTGAGCATCAGCGAGACGAGGATCTCGTTGGTCTGCAGGTACGCGCGGAGGACGCCGGGGATCATCGCCCACAGCGCGCCGGCGACGATGCCGCCGGCCATCATCGCGACGATCACGAGCGGCTGCGACCAGCCGCCGAGCAGCAGGCCGACGCCCGACGCGCCGATCGCCCCCATGTACAGCTGCCCCTCGCCGCCGATGTTCCAGACGCGCATCCGGAAGGCGATCGCCACCGCGAGGCCGGTGAACAGGAGCGGCGTCGCGTACACGAACGTCGCCGTCAGGCCGCCAGTCGACGTCAGCGACGCCGAGTAGATCTGTCGGTACGTCCCGAGCGCGTCGTGTCCCGACAGCTCGAGCACGATCCCGCTGAGGATCGCGGCCAGGATCAGCGACAGGAACGGCAGCGCGACGCGGAGCCACCGCGGAGCGTCCAGGCTGCGTTCGATCCGGAGGGTCATGCGGCGCCCGCCATCATCAATCCCAGTTCCTCATACGTGCAGCGGCCCGCATCGACGATGCCCGCGACGCGGCCCTCGTACAGCACCGCGATCCGGTCGGACAGTTCGACGATCTCGTCGAGATCCTCGCTGATCAGCATGATCGCGGCCCCTCGCTCGGCCGCGCCGACCAGGACGCTCCGGACGTACTCCGTCGCTCCGACATCCAGGCCGCGGGTCGGGGACGCCGCGATGACGACGCGCGGCTCGGACGAGAGTTCGCGCGCCAGGACGACCTTCTGGACGTTGCCGCCCGACAGCTGCCGGACGAGCGCGTGCGGTCCGCTCGCGCGGATGTCGAAGCGCTCCATGAGCGAGACCGCTTCGGCGTCGGCGCGGCTCATGAGCAGGACCGGGCCGGCATGCGCGGCGCCGCTCCGATACGCCTTCAGGATGAGGTTCTCGGTCACCGAGAGGCTCGGGGACACGCCCGTCCCCATCCGATCCTCCGGGACGAAGGCGATCCCGCGCTCGATGGCGCCGCGAGCGTCGCCGCTCGTCAGCGGCTCGTCACCGACCCGCACGGACCCCTTCGTGTGCGGCCGCAGGCCCGCGATGACCTCGGCGAGTTCGCGCTGCCCGTTGCCGGCCACGCCCGCGATCCCGAGGATCTCCCCCGGCCGGATCCCAAGCGTCACGTCGAACAGCACCTGTCGCCCGAAGTCCCCGTCGGCGCAGACCGCGTCGAGGCGGAGCATGGGGGCGGGCGCCGGCGAGTCGACGGCACCCGATGCGTCCCCGATCCCGGCGACCGACGTGCCGGCCGTCGGAACGCCCCCGGTCGGGAAGAACGAGCCAGTTCGGGGCCCGACAAGCGGCGCCTGGCTGCCCGACCCGGCGGTCGCCCTGCGCACGCGGCCTTCGGCCAGATCGTGGCCGACCATGAGCCGGGCGAGCTGCGAGGCGTCCGTGCCGGCGCGCTCGACCGTCGTCACCGAGCGGCCCTTCCGCAGGATCGTGACGCGGTCGGCGATCTCGAGGACCTCCGGCAGCTTGTGCGAGATGAACACGACGGTGCGGTCGCCTGCGACCATCTCGCGCACGCTGGAGAACAGCTGCTCGATCTCGGCGGGCGTCAGGACCGTCGTCGGCTCGTCGAGGATCAGGATCCGCGCGTCGCGGTACAGCGCCTTCAGGATGTCGACGCGCTGCCGCTCCCCGAGGGACAGCTGCCAGACGCGTGCCCTCGGGTCGACGCGCACGTGGTACCGCTCCGCGATCTCGGTGATCTCGGCCTCCACCCGATGGGGCGAGTACCGGACGCCACCGGTCCGCGACCAGCCGAGGACGACGTTCTCGGCGACCGTGAGGCTGTCGACCAGGCTGAGGTGCTGGTGAACCATGAAGATGCCGGCCGCGTGCGCGTCGTGCGGCGACCGGAAGTGGACGGCCCGGCCGTCGATCGAGATGTCGCCCTCGTCGGGCCGGTAGAGCCCGGTGAGGATGTTGCAGAGAGTCGTCTTCCCGGCGCCGTTCTCGCCGAGCAGCGCGTGCACCTCGCCGCGCCGCGATTCGAACGTCACACGGTCGTTGGCGACGACGCCACCTGTGAACCGCTTGGTCACCCCCGAGGCCGCCACAGCCGGAGGGGGCCCGGCAGTGGCGGTTCCGGCGGGCGCGGGACCGGTCTCGACGTGAGTGGCCAACGTCGCTCCTTCGTGCACTGGTCCCACCGTCATGCTCGATGTCCTAGCCTTTCGCGCTCCCGATGACCCCCTGGACGAACCAGTCGATGGAGTACTTGGAGAGGCCGGTCGTGGTGTAGACGGGGAGCGTCGTCCCGGCTGGGACGCCGATCGAGCCGTCCTGCTTGGTGATGGGTCCGGTGAAGGGGTCGAATGTGCCGGCCTTCATCGCCGCTTCCTTGGCGAGGATCGCCTGCTGCGTGGCCTGGCTCACCGACTGGCCGAAGGGGGCCATGACGACGAAGTCGTCGTTGAAGCCGCCGTAGTAGAAGTGCGTCTTCCAGGTGCCGTTCATGGCCGCGGCGACTTCCCGGGTGTAGTACGGGCCCCAGTTGTACGTGGTGGCAGTGAGCCACGCGTTGGGGGCAAAGGACTCCTGGTTCGAGTCGTAGCCGGTCCACTTGAGACCTGCCGCGGCCGCGACCTGCCCGGTCGTCGGGCTGTCCTGGCCGTCGCCCAGAACATCGACGCCCTTCGCGACGAGGCTCTCGGCTGCCTGGCGCTCCTTGGCCGGGTCGAACCACGTGTTCGTCCAGACGACCTGGACCGTTGCGTTCGGGTTCATCGAGCGCGCGCCCATCGTGTAGGCGTCGATCTCGCGGATGACCTCGGGGATCGCGAACGGGGCGACGAAGCCGATCTTGCCGTTCTTCGTCGCGGCGCCCGCCGCCATGCCGGACAGGTAGTCGCCGTTCTCACCGGCGCCGTAGTACTCGGCGAGGTTGGCCGACTGCTCGGTGCCTGTCGCCATCTCGAACAGCACGTTCGGGTACTTCTGCGCGGCCGCGACGAACGACGGCTGGAACCCGAACGAGGTCCCGAAAATGATGTTCGCGCCCTGGTTCACCAGCTGCGTGATGACCTGCGCGCACTGCGGCCCCTCGGGCACGTTCTCCTTGAACATCGTCTCGACGCGACCGCCGAACGCCGTCTGGACGGCCAGGCGTCCGACGTCATGAGCGTGCGTCCATCCCGCGTCGCTCGCGGCGCCGACATAGATGAACGCCGCCTTGAACGGATGGCTCGTCGTCCACTTGGCCGCCGCATCAGGCGTCAGGCTCGGCACCGCCGCCGCCGCGGCAGATGCGCCCGGCGCGACGGATGCTGCCGCCGAAGATGCCGGCGCGACCGACGCCGGCGCGACCGATGCCGGCGCGACCGACGCCGGCGCGACCGATGCCGGCGCGACGGATGCCGTCGTTCCGGTCGACGGCGCCGTCGTCGTGCCCGTGGAGCCGCACCCTGCGGCCAGTGCTGCGATGACCGCGATCGCCATGACAGAGCGTGTCGTGCGTGTCCCGCTCAATGTCCCGCCTCCTGCTTGCGTGATCGTTTGCTCCCCACTGATGGCTGGTCCTCATGGTCGCCGCCCGAGCCCGCGCTCGCGTCCCGGATTGCGTCCGGGGTCGACTGCCGAGACCCCCCATGCCTCGCAGCCGACCGAGCTGGCCGGCGGCAGTGCGCGCACCTCCTCTCGATCAGAGCGCGGCCGACCTGCGGCCGCCGCTGTGCATCATGGACCGGCGGAACCGACCGCCGCTGCCCCATCCCGCGCCCGAGGAGACGGGTCGGCCTCCCCAGGGCGCCTCCAACCGCGCGATCATGTCGTCGCCCGCGCAGCAGCCGCCGCGTTCGCGGCGTCGGGACGGATGCCCGCCATCATCAGGCCGATCTCCGCGCGCGTGCTCGCGTCCGGCCGCGCCTCGCCGATGACCGACCCCTCGTACATCACGAGGATCCGGTCGGCCAGGGACATGACCTCGTCGAGGTCCTCCGAGACGATCAGGACGGCCGTCCCGCGCGCCCGCTGCTCCCTGAGTCGCTCGTGGATGTACCGCGCCGCCGCGACGTCGATCCCGCGCGTCGGTTGGGCGACCAGGAGAACGCGCGGCTCGCGCGAGAGCTCGCGGGCCATGATGAGCTTCTGGATGTTGCCGCCGGACAGCGTCCGCGTGGGGGTGTCGAGCGAGGGGGTCCGGATGTCGAACGCCTCGACGAGCGACTGGCAGTGGCGGCGGATCTCGCGGCCGCGCAGGAAGCCGAGCCGTGAGAACGCGGGCGCGGTGCTGTCGACGAGGAGCAGGTTCTCGGCGACGCTGAAGTCCGCCACGACCCCATCCCGCGTGCGCTCCTCCGGGACGTACCCGAGCCCGACCGCGCGGGCCCGTGCCGGGTTTGCGCCGGTCAGCTCGGTGCCGTCCAGGACGATCGATCCGCTCGTGCTGCGCCGCACTCCGGAGATCGCCTCCGCGAGCTCGCGCTGGCCATTGCCGGACACGCCGGCGATCCCGACGATCTCGCCGCCTCGCACCTCGAGGCCCAGGCCGCGGACGGCGTCCGTGCCGCGGTCGCCGGGCACGGTCAGGTCGCGCACGACGAGCCGGGGCGGGGTTGTCGCGACAGCCGGCGCGGGCGGTGCCTGGCCGGCCGCGGGGGTCAGCCCGACGATCGCCGCGTCGGACAGCGCCTCGCCCGTCGCCACCGCCGCCCGTTCGGGTGCCAGGGCGTGCCCGACCATCATCTCGACCAGGATGTCGCGCGTGGCCGCGGACGCCGGCAGCGTGCCGACCCGGTGGCCGTGGCGGAGGACGGTGATGCGGGTCGACAGCCCGAGCACCTCGCGCACCTTGTGGGAGATGAACACGAGCCCCTTGCCGTCCTGCGCCATCTGACGGAGCACGGCGATCAGGTCGTCGACCTCCTGCGGGGTCAGCACGGCCGTCGGCTCGTCGAGGATCAGCAACGCGACGTTGCGGTACAGCGCCTTCAGGATCTCGACCCGCTGGCGCTCGCCCACGGAGAGCTGCCAGACGACGGCGTTCGGATCGACCCGCAGGTGGTACGTCTCGGACAGCTCGCGGATCCGCTCGGACACGCGGCCGGGATCGGTGAGCGGCCCGCGGGACGACGGCAGGCCGAGCGCGACGTTGTCCGCGACCGACAGCGTGTTCACCAGCATGAAGTGCTGATGGATCATCCCGATGCCGTGGCGGATCGCGTCCGCGGGCGACCCGATCGTCACGGGCGAGCCGTGCATGCGGATCTCGCCGGCGTCAGGTCGGTGGAAGCCGTACAGGACGCGCATCAGCGTGCTCTTGCCCGCCCCGTTCTCGCCAAACAGGCTGTGGACCTCGCCCGCTTGCACGTCGAAGTCCACGCCGTCGTTGGCCACGACCCCGGCGAACCGCTTCGTGATGCCGCGCATCTCGAGGAGCGGCGCGTCGGTCCGATCGGTCGGTTCGGCCGGGATCGTGGCGTTCATGGTCAGCCTTCCGTCAGGGTCGAGTCGCGCGACGGGCGATCACTGCGGGACGTTGAGCGTCCCTTCCGTGATCGCCTTGATCAGCGAGTCGCCCTTGGCCTTCACGCTCGCCGGCAGGTTGTAGCCGGAGTTGTACTGGATGACCTCGCCGCCGTTGCCGAGGCCGATGGTGTACGTGGCGCCGCCGAGCGTGCCGCCGCGGATCGCGGTGAACATCTGCTTGAGGATCGGCGTCCAGTCGTAGACCTGTGCCGACACTTCGTTCTTCGGCGCCAGCGACGCCTGCGTCCACTGCGTTCCGAACCACGGCAGGTTGTCGCTGCGGGCCACGCCGATCGCGCCGACGACCGCCTGCGCGGTCCCGGTCAGCACATCCGCGCCGCCGGAAACGAACGTCTTGGCCGCGGCCGCGAACAGGCTCGCGTCACTGAAGGAGCCCGTGTAGACCGGGTTGACGGTGATGGACTTGTCGACCGACTTCGCGCCGGCGACGAACCCGTCGACGTACAGCTTCGCGTCGCCGACGGCGATGGGCCCGATGACTCCGAGGACCTTCGACTTGCTGAGCATGGCGGCCATCGCGCCCTGGACGTAGCCGCCCTCGTTCGAGGCCGCCTGGTACGCGAAGACGTTCGGCAGGTTGTAGGTCGTGCCCGCGGTGCCCCAGGCGAACGAGACCTTGGGGAACTGCGGGGCGAGCTGCTGGATCGTCGAGCCGTACTGGGAACCGTGGGCGATGACGAGGTTGTAGCCCTCGGACGCGTACTGCCGGATCACGTTGCCGGCGTCGGCCACGACGAACTGGTTGTCCGAGATCGCGATCTGCAGGTGGTACTGCTGCTGCATCGAGTTCAGCGCGTCGACCATCGATTCGCTGAACGCCAGGTCGTTCTTGGCGCTCGGGCAGACGAGCGCGACCTTGAGGACCTGCCCCGTGCCGGCGCCGGTTGCGGCGCTCGCCGCCGCGGAGGCGGCGGGGGCGCTGGCGGCGGCCGATGCGGGGGCCGCCGACGCGGCGGCCGATGCGGGCGCCGTCGATGCCGCCGGCGCGCTGCTCACGGCCGGCGCCGTGCTTGCGACGGGCGCCGCGGTCGCGCCCGAGCCGCACGCCGCCACGATCAGCAGCGCTGCGCTCGCGGCGAGCAGTGACGTCCCTCTGCTGGTGGTTCTCTGCATATGCCTGGCCCTCCTTGTGAACGGACCGGTGGACAGGTGGGGGTGGATGTGTGCGCGGGGGTCGCCGGATCGGTGGGTGGGGTCATTCGTGCGCGGTCGAATGGCTCACTCTCCTCTCTCGTACGGCTTGCCGAGGACCGCGGGCTGCCGGAAGCGGCGGCCCACCCAGAGCAGCGCGAGCACCGTCAGGACCGCGGGCGCCGTTGCCGCCAGGTCGGATGCGCTGAGCGGGATGATCCCGAGCGCCTTCCACGCGAGCACCACCGCCGCGACGAGCCCATAGAGGAGGGACCCGCCCATGACACCGACGGCCGTCCACGCGCCGAAGTAGACGAGCGCGACAGCGATGAACCCCTCGCTCTGGGTGAGGTTCTGCTGGAAGATCCCGTCGTAGAGCAGCAGGCTGGTTCCAGCCAGCCCGGCCATCGAGCAACCGATGAGCACCGCGGACCAGCGGATCCGTGCCACGCTCACGCCGAGGCTGTCCGCGGCGGCCGGGTTCTCGCCCGCCGCCTTGATCTTCATGCCGTACGTCGTGCGGTCGAGGATGAAGGTCACGACGGGCACGAGCAGGAACGCGAAGTAGACGAGGAGCGTCTGCTGGAAGAGCATCGGGCCGAGAATGGGGATGTCCGCCAGCACGGGGATGCGGAATGCCGGCAGCGACGCGATCGGCAGTGGCGTCCCGACGAGCTTCACGAACAGCAGGTCGGAGAGCCCGAGCCCGAAGAGGTAGACGCCGATCCCGCTGATGCCCTGTTCGGCCTTGAGCGTGACGCTGATGAACGCCGTCGCGATTCCCATGAGGAAGCCGACGCCGACACCGGACAGCACGGCGAGCCCGAGGTTCCCGGTGTTGAGCGCGACGTAGTAGCTCGTGAACGCAGACAGCAGCATGATCCCGTCGAGCCCGAGGTTGATCACGCCGCTGCGCTGGCCGATCGTCTCGCCGAGCGACGCGAGCAGGAACGGGGTCGCAAGCGCGATGCCCGAGGCGACCGTCGCCGTCAGGATGGCCTGCGTGAAGAACTGGCTCACGCGCTGCCTCCATCGACGAGCGTGGCGGGTGGCGTGCCCGGGGTCCCGGCTCCCGCGGGCGCGACGTGCGCGAGCGCGAGGGCGCGGCTGCGGGCGCGGTGACGCAGGTACTCGAGCGACACGATGAACACCACGGCGAGCCCGATGAGCGTCGTGACGAGGTCGGACGGGACGCCTGTCGCGACCTGCAGCGAGTTCCCGCCGACGACCAGCCCGCCGAACAGGAACGCCGACACGATCGCGTAGATCGGGTTCAGCCCGCCGAACAGTGCGACGACGATGCCGTTGAACCCTGCGGACCCTGTGAACCCGGTCAGGCTGCCATCCGTGACGAGGCGGTGCGACAGGCTGCCGAACACGAGGAGCGCGCCCGCCAGCCCGCACATCGCGCCGCTGAGCGTCATCGCGAGCGTGACGGTCCGCTTGACCGGCATCCCGGCGTAGGTGGCGGCCGGGATGGAGAGTCCCACGGCGCGGATTCGGAAGCCGAAGCTGGTGCGCCACAGCAGGAAGTACACGGCGAATGCGACGATGACCGCGACCAGCACGCCGAGGTGGAGCTGGGTGCCGGGCACCAGGATCGGCAGCCACGAGTTGGGGGAGAGCAGCCGGGTCTCGGGGATCAGCCCGCCCGTCGAGAAGGCTGACTTGTCGACCATCGGGCCGGCGAGCAGGAAATTCATCAGCTGCACGGCAACGAGGTTCAGCATGATCGTGCTGAGAATCTCGTTGACGTTGAAGTACGCCTTGAACGCGCCCGGGATCGCGCCCCAGGCCGCGCCACCCGCGGCGCCTGCGAGCAGCACGAGCGGGATCAGGATGACGCTCGGCAGGTTCGGGAACGCAAGCGCGGTGGCGGCGCTCGCCAGGCCGCCCATCGCGATCTGACCCTCGCCGCCGATGTTGAAGACGTTCGCGCGGAACGCGATGCAGATCCCGACGGCGACCAGCAGCAGCGGCGCGGCCTTCACTGCCGTCGCGCCCAGCGCATAACTGCTCCCGAACGCGCCCTGGACGAGGGCGCGGTACCCGTTGATGGGGTCCGCCCCGAAGGCCGCCATCATGACCGCGCCGACGAGCAGCGCGCCCACGAGCGCGGCTGGCAGCGCAATCCAGCTGAAGAGGAGGAGGCGCCAGTCGACGCCGCTCCGCATCGCCGGCCGGGCTCCGCTCACCGGGCGATGCCGGTCATGCGAAGCGTGTGGCCCAGGCGAGACGTCCGGCCCGAGCCCATGGCCGGGTCGCGAAGGACCCGGCCGGCCCACGCAGCGGGCGGTCGCGGGGTCCCGTGGACGGCCCGCGCCAGCGGCGGGACCCCTGCCGTCCCTGGAGTTCGGTTCCGGTGCGAGCGATCCAATGTCGAACCGCCGATCTCCGACGAGTGCCAGACGTTAGTCGTCCGACATGCACGCGCGGCTGTTGTGGCACGGGGAGGATACACGCCCAAGAGCCGTTCGGCCTGTTCGCTTCCCTCGCCGGGGTGGGGCCGGCAAGCGGTCATCGCCTCCGCCGCCCTCCGCGACCGCCGATGTGGTTCCCTCCCGGCACGCACTGCAGGAAGGAGCTCGCACGATCCGAACGAAGGCATGACGCGACCGGCCGACCCGGGCGAGAAGCCGAGGCGTGAAGGCACGTGGACGCCCGTCGGAGCGGTGTCACACCCCGGAACGTGCCGAATGGGCCGGTGATGATGTGCCGCGCGGAGGGTACCCGGATCGCATAAGATGTCAGATGACTAGCGTCTGACGCCCAGACGACGTCGTTGACGTCGGACGCCGCCGCCGAGAAACGACGGCTCGGACTTGCACGCGAGGCATGCGATGGTTCGCCGCGGTCCCACGCTCGCTCGCCAGGCCGCCCTCGAGGTCCTGGACGGGATTCGCTCCGGGGAGCTGGCAGGCGAGGACGGGCTACTGCCATCGGAGGCGGCGCTGAGTCACCGTCTCGGCGTCAGCCGCGCGACGCTGCGCGAGGCGCTGTCGCAGCTCGAGCACAGCGGGATGATCGTCCGCCGCCACGGGATCGGGACGTTCGTGAGCCGCGGACAGCCGCTCATGGACTCGGGCCTCGAGCAGCTCGAGAGCCTCGAAACGCTCGCCCGGCGGACGGGCGTCGACAGCCACATGGGCCAGTGCGACATCGAGGAGCGTGTCGCGACGCGCGCCGAGGCGGACGCGCTCGGGCTCGCCTCCCCGGTCCGCGTCCTTGCCGTCGAGCGGGTCATGCTTTCCGGCGACCGCCCGGTCGCCTACCTCGTCGACGTCGTCCCCACCGACCTCCTCGACCCGCAGCTGCTGCGCGAGTCGTTCGACGGCTCCGTCCTCGACCTGCTCCTCGAGCGCGGGGACCCGCCGCTCCAGCACTCGCACACGGAGCTCTGCGCCGAGGCGGCCAGTCCGGAGCTCGCTCGCGCCATGCGCCTGCAGCCGGGAGATCCGCTGCTCCGCCTGACCGCGCAGCTCTACACGACGGACGGCCTCATCGTCGACTACTCGGTGAGCCACTTCGGCCCGGGGCACTTCCGGTTCCACGTCATCCGCCGCGTCAGCCAGCTCGCGCCGCTCGCCTCGGATCGGGAAGCGGACGCCGGCGGCAGGGAACTGGTAGCCGTGAGCCCCTGATCCACGGCCCCGCGTGCGGGGCACTCGACGCGCCTCTCCCGATCCATCGTTCCGTGAAGCGGACCGCAGGGAGCCGGTCCAAGGAGGGTCTTCCGAGTATGCGCAGCTTCGCCGGCCGCGACATCCTGTCGCTCAAGGATTTCAGCCGTGACGAGTTCTTCCGCGTCTTCCAGGTTGCGAACGACCTCCGGCCGTTCGCCCGGGACCGCCGGAACACCGACCTGCTGAAGCACAAGACGATGCTCACGGCGTTCTACCAGCCGAGCACCCGCACGCGGCTCTCGCACGAGGCCGCGATGCTCCGCCTGGGCGGCAGCGTCCTGGGCTTCTCCGACGCGAAGATGACGCGCGCCGGCGACTTCTACCAGGAGTCGATCAAGGACACGTTCCACATGCTGGAGTACTACGCGGACGTCATCGCGATCCGCCACTTCCAGCAGGGCGCGCCGGCCGAGGCCGCGAAGTGGGCGTCGGTACCGGTCATCAACTGCGGCGATGGCTGGGGCGAGCACCCCACCCAGGTCCTCACCGACCTCTACACGACGTGGCTCGAGAAGGGCACGCTCGACGGCCTGACCTGGGTCCTCGTCGGCGACATGCGCATGCGGACGATGCACTCGATCCTGTACGCGCTGTCCCAGTTCGACGCCAGGGCGATCGTGATCGGGCCGCCGGAGATGAGTCTCCTGCCCGAGTTCAAGGCCGAGCTCGACCTGCTCAACGTCGACTACGAAGAGGCGGGCGACATCCGCGACGTGATCGACCAGGCCGATGTCATCTACATGGAGCCGGTCGTCCAGGCGGACTACACCGCCTCCCGGCAGGAGCGCGGCGAGAACGTTGGCATGACGCCGCCCGAGTACTGCGTGACCCGCGAGCTGCTCCGCGACAAGGCGAAGCGCAGCTCGATGATCCTGCACTCGCTGCCCCGCATGGACGAGCTCCTGCCCGATGTCGACCAGACGCGCCACCAGCGCTACTGGGTCGAGGCGTTCAACGGCGTCGTCCTCAAGATGGGGATGCTGGCCCTGATCCTCGGCGCGGCCGAGTAGCCGGGCCGGCGAGGAGACGTCGATGCAGACCAACCTGCGCGGCCGGGACCTGATCTCGCTCCAGGAGTGGACCTTCGAGGAGGTCCAGTCCGTCCTCGAGGTCGCGGCCCAGCTCAAGCGCGAGCGTGCGCTCGGGATCCCGCACCCGCTCCTGCGGGACCGCACCCTGGCCATGCTGTTCTTCTTCAGCAGCACGCGGACGCGCGGCTCGTTCGAGTCCGGCATGGCGCAGCTCGGCGGCCACGCCGAGTTCATCGAGAGCCGGACGACGCAGATCGCCCACGGGGATACCCCGAAGGAGATCGGCGAGATCCTCGGCCGCTACAACGACGGGATCGCGATCCGCCACGTCACGTGGGGCGAGGGCAACGCGTACCAGCGCGCGGTCGCCGAGGCGAGCCGCGTGCCCGTCCTCAACATGCAGTGCGACCTGTTCCACCCGCACCAGATCCTCGCGGACCTGATGACGATGCAGGAGAAGAAGGGCGACCTGCGCGGGAAGACGATCACCGTCAGCTGGGCCTACGCCGCGAGCTACCAGAAGCCGCTCAGCGTGCCGCTCGACCTGACGCTGGCCACGACCCGCTTCGGCATGAACGTCCGGCTGGTCCACCCGCCGGAATTCAGGCTGCCGCAGGAGTACGTCGACCAGGCCGGGGAGAACGCGCGCCAGTCGGGCGGATCGCTCGAGCTCATGGATGACTTCGATGCCGGGTTCAAGGGCTCGGACATCATCTACGCCAAGAGCTGGGGCCCGCTGCTCGTCGCCAGGGACGACGAGGAGGGCGCGGCGATCGGCAAGCGGTACACCGACTGGATCACCGACGGGCGGCGCATGGCGATGGCGGCCGAGGACGCGATCTACATGCACCCGCTGCCGGCCGACCGGAACGTCGAGGTTGCCGACGAGGTCATCGACGGCCGGCACTCGGTGGTGTACGACGAGGCGGAGAACCGCCTGCATGCCCAGAAGGCCGTGATGGCGCTCACGATGAGGTAGGGCGCGGAGGCCCGGCCGGGTGGAAGCCCGGCCGGGCTCCCGGTCCGGTCGGGCGCGCGGCGCGGTTGTCGCGACTCGGCCGGGACCCGCCTCCGGTTGACACCGGGGGCACCATTCACCGAGACCATCGGCCGAGGAGCGGAATGGGCAAGATCGCAGTCGTCGCCGTGGGCGGCAACTCGCTCATCAAGGACAAGGCGCACGAGTCGGTGCCGGACCAGTACGCCGCGGCGGTCGAGTCGAGCCGCCACATCGCCGGCATGATCGAGCAGGGCTGGGATGTCATGCTGACCCACGGGAACGGCCCGCAGGTCGGCTTCATCCTCCGCCGCTCGGAGCTGTCGGCCGGTGAGCTCCATCCGGTGCCGCTCGACTACTGCGGCGCCGACACGCAGGGCGCGATCGGGTACATGTTCCAGCGCGCGCTGCGGAACGAGTTCGCAAAGCGCGGCATCGAGAAGTCGACGGCGACGATCATCACCCAGACGCTCGTCGACGCGAACGACCCGGCGTTCCAGAACCCGAGCAAGCCGATCGGCTCGTTCATGGATGAGCAGACGGCGAAGTCGCACGCCGCATCCGATGGCTGGGCGGTGGTCGAGGACGCGGGCCGCGGCTGGCGGCGCGTGGTGGCTTCGCCGATCCCGACGAAGCTCGTCGAGTTCGACGCGGTCCAGACCCTGCTCGACAAGGGGTTCACCGTCGTCGCCTCGGGCGGCGGCGGGATCCCGGTCGTCGAGCGCGACGGCGAGCTGTGGGGCGTCGAGGCGGTCATCGACAAGGACTACGCCGCGTCGGTCATCGCCCGCGACCTCAAGGCGGACCTGTTCCTCATCACGACCGCCGTCGAGAAGGTCGCGCTGAATTTCGGCAAGCCCGACCAGCAGGAGCTCGACTCCCTGACGCTGGCGCAGGCGAAGGAGTACCTGGCCCAGGGCCACTTCCTGAAGGGGTCGATGGGCCCCAAGGTCCAGGCGATCGTGTGGTACCTGGAGGCGGGCGGCAAGGAGGCGCTGATCACGAGCCCGGAGAACATCGCCCGCGCCCTGCGAGGCGAGACCGGGACGAGGTTCGTACCCTGAGGGTCCGCCGACGGACGGGAGGGGCGTCGTTGGCGCGGCGCCCCTCCCGGAACGGCGGCACGGGCCGGGCGAGCGGACAGGCACAGCGAGGGTCGTGGCGCGAATGGAACAGCAGCAGTCCGATGGGTTGGTGCACCTCGACTTCACGCTGAACGGCCGCCCGGTCGTCGCCGACGTCCGTCCCGACGCTACCTTGCTCGAACTGCTCCGCGAGACGTTCGGGATCACGTCGGTCAAGGACGGCTGTGCCCCGGAGGGCTCGTGCGGGGCGTGCACCGTCATCCTCGACGGTCGCGCGGTCGTGTCGTGCGCGCAGCCCGCGACCCGGGCCGCCGGCAAGTCCCTGCTCACGCAGGAGGGGCTGACAGCGGCCGACCGGGAGCGATGGGCCGACTCGTTCGTCGTCGCCGGCGCCTCCCAGTGCGGCTTCTGCTCGCCCGGCATCGTCATGAAGTCCGAGGCGCTGCTCGGGCGCAACCCGGATCCGTCGCGCGAGGAGATCGCGCGCTCCCTTGCCGGCAACCTGTGCCGCTGCACCGGGTACGTGAAGATCATCGACGCGATCCGCCTCTCGGCCGCCGCGAAGCGCGGCGAGCCGCTCCCCGTGGTCGAGACGAGCGGCCTGGTGGGGACGCGCTCCGCGCGGTACCGCGGCCGCGAGCTCGCGCTCGGCGACAAGCCGTACGTCAACGACATGCTCGTGGAGGGGATGCTCCACGGCGCGGTCCGCTTCTCCGACCACCCGCGCGCGCGCGTCCTCCGCATCGACGCCTCGAAGGCGCGCGCGTACCCCGGCGTCCTGTCCGTCGTGACGTGGCGGGACGTGCCCGGAGAGCGGATCCAGGGCGCGATCACCCGCGACTGGAAGCAGTTCGTCGCGGAGGGCGAGGAGACGCTGTACGTCGGGGACGTGCTCGCCGCGGTCGCCGCCGAGACGCGCCACGCGGCCCGCGCAGCCGCGAAGCTCGTCGAGGTCGAGTACGAGGTGCTCGAGCCCGTCACCGACCCGTTCGTCGCGATGGCGCCCGGCGCGCCCGTGCTCCAACCGGGCGGAAACATCCTGTCGGTCTCGCGCATCCGGCGCGGCGACGTCGACCACGCGCTCGCGTCGGCCGCGCACGTTGCGACCGAGACGTTCCGCACGCAGTTCATCGAGCACGCGTTCCTCGAGCCGGAGTCGTCCCTGGCGGTCCCGTGCGAGGACGGCACGATCGACATCTACTCGCAGGGCCAGGGGATCTGGGAGGACCGGCGCCAGATCGCCTCGTTCCTCGGCGAGCCCGAGGACCGCGTGCGCGTGACGCTCGTGTCGAGCGGTGGCGCGTTCGGGGCCAAGGAGGACCTCAACGTCCAGTGCCACGCCGCGCTGCTCGCGCGCGTGACCGGCCGCCCGGTGCGGATCACCCTGAGCCGCGCGGAGAGCCTCCGCTTCCATGTGAAGCGCCACCCGCTGACGATGGAGTACACGGTCGGGTGCGATGCAGACGGACACCTGCTGGCCATCCGGGCGCGGATGGTCGGCGACACCGGCGCGTACGCGAGCGTCGGCGCGAAGGTCCTCGAGCGGGCCGCCGGCCATGCGTGCAGCGCATATCGGGTTCCGAACGTCGACATCGAGGCGAACGCCGTCTACACGAACAACCCGCCCTGCGGCGCCATGCGCGGGTTCGGCGCCAACCAGGCGAACTTCGCGATCGAGGGGATGCTCGACCGGCTCGCCGAGCGCGTCGGGGTCGACGGCTGGGAGATGCGCTGGCGGAACGCGGTGGAGGAGGGCGACCGGTTCGGCACCGGGCAGGTGCTCGGGCCGGGGGTGGGCCTCAAGCAGACGCTGCTCGCGGTCCGCGACGCGTACAAGGGCGCGCGCTATGCCGGCGTGGCATGCGCGGCCAAGAACTCGGGCGTCGGCAACGGCATGACCGAGTACGGCAGGGCGGTGCTGCGGCCGGAAGCGGACGGGACCGTGACGCTGTTCCACTCGTGGACCGAGATGGGCCAGGGCGTCGACACGGTCCTGCGCCAGATCGCCTGCCAGGAGCTCGGTGTGGAATCGAGCTGCGTGACGGTCCGCGTCGACACGCGCCACGAGCTCGACACGGGACAGACGACGGCGTCGCGCGGCACGATGCTCGGCGGGCGCGCGGTGATGGACGCGGCGGCGAAGCTCCGCGCGGAGCTCGACGGGCGGCCGCTCGCCTCGCTCGCCGGCCGCGAGTTCTACGGCGAGTTCAAGGTCGACTGGACGACGTCGCCGGACGACGAGACGGTCGAGAATCCGGTCACGCACTTCGCGTACGCGTGGGCGACGCAGGTCGTGATCCTCGACGACGAGGGCCGGCTCGCGAAGGTCGTCGCGGCGCACGATGTCGGGAAGGCCATCAACCCGACCCTGCTCGAGGGCCAGATCGAGGGCGGCGTCCACATGGGCCTCGGGCACTCGCTGACCGAGGAGTTCGCCGTCCGTGACGGCGTGCCGACGACGATGACCCTCAAGTCGCTCGGGATCATCCCGCCGTCGGGCATGCCGCCCGTCGAGGTGATCTTCGTCGAGGAGCCCTCGCCGGACGGGCCGTACGGGGCGAAGGGCGTCGGCGAGGTCGCCCTGGTTCCGACCGCCGGCGCGGTCGCGGGCGCGCTCCACCGGTTCGACGGAGTGCGCCGAACGCGGCTGCCGATGCGCGATTCGGCCGCGGCGCGGGCCGCGGTGCCCCGGCTCGCGCGAGCGAGCGCGACGCAGGAGTCGGAGTGATCGGCGGAACCGGTGACGGCGAGCGACCGGCGGCGCGCTGCCCGGTGACGGGCGTGAGGCGCACGACCAGCCTGCATGCACGCGTGGGGGGAGCGCGCATGGACACGGTGACGGCATGGGCGTGAGCAGCGAGGGACGCGTCGCGCTGTATCTCCAGGATCGCCACACGATCCGCGAGGGAATGGCGTTCGCGCAGCTGGCCGAGCGATGCGGGTTCGAGGCCGTGTGGCAGGCCGAGAGCCGCCTCGCGCGCGAGGCGACGGTGCCGATGGCGGCCATCGCGGCCGTGACGGAGCGCATCAAGGTCGGCGCGGGCGTGGTGAACACGTGGACGCGGAACATCGCGCTCCTCGCGGCGACGTTCGCGACGCTCGACGACCTCGCGCCCGGCCGCGTGCTGCTCGGCCTCGGGGCGTGGTGGGAGCCCCTCGCCTCGAAGGTCGGCGTGCGGCGGCGCCAGCCGGTGCAGGCCATGCGCGAGACGGTCGAGGTGACGCGCCGTCTCCTCGCGATGGAGCGGGTCTCGTACAACGGCGCCTTCGTCATGGTCCACGACATCGAGCTCGACATCGTCCACGGCGAGCGCCGGCGCCGGAACGTGCCGATCTACATCGGGGCGACCGGCATGAAGATGATGGAGCTGACGGGGGAGATCGGCGACGGCGCGCTGCTCAACTACATGGTCTCGCCCGCGTACACCGCCGACGCGGTCGAGGCTCTCGGGCGCGGCGCCGCGCTGGCCGGCCGATCGGTCGAGGAGATCGATCGCCCGCAGCTGATCGTCTGCTCGCTCGACGACGATCGCTCGGTCGCGCTCGACCGCGCGCGCGAGCTGCTGACGCAGTACCTCGGGCAGCAGCCGCACATCATGCAGGCGTCGGGGGTCAGCCGGGAGTTGCTCGACGAGATCGGCCGGGTGCTGACGTGGCCGGCGACGCCCGCTCAGATCGAGCGCGCGATGGCGCTCGTCCCCGACGACGTGGTGCAGCTGCTGACGGCGTCGGGCACGCCCGACGAATGCCGCGCCAAGGTCCGCGAGTACGTCGACGCCGGCTGCACGTGCCCGATCCTGTATCCCCTCGGCGACGTGCCGGCGACGATCGAGGCGTTCGCGGAGGGCAGATTGCAGGCGCAGGAAGGGAGGGCGTAGTGCAGTTCTTCCGGCCGTCGTCGCTGCGCGAGGCGCTCGAGATCCGCGCCGCGCACCCCGAGGCCGTTCCGATCGCGGGAGGCACCGACCTCATGGTCGAGGTGAACTTCGGCCGGCGGCGGCCCGAGGCCTTCCTCGACATCTCCCGTCTGCCGGAGCTGCGCGAGATCCGGCGCGAGGGGCCGAACGTCCGGCTCGGCTCCGGCGTCCCCTACGCGCGGGTCATCCGCGAGCTGCCCGACCAGGTCGCGCTCGCCCAGGCCTCGCGGACCGTCGGCTCTCCGCAGATCCGGACGCGTGGCACCGTGGGAGGGAATCTCGGGACGGGCTCGCCGGCCGGTGACGCGCTCCCCGTCCTCGCCGCCTACGACGCGCGCGTCGTGCTCCGCTCGTCGACGGCGACGCGCACGCTCGCGTGGCGCGACTTCCTCGTGGGACCGAAGCGGACGGCGCTGGCCCCCGACGAGCTCATCGTCGCGACGGAATGGGAGCGCGCCGTCGGTCCCGGCTCGTTCTCGAAGGTCGGCACGCGCAACGCGATGGTCATCGCGATCGCGGGCCTGTGCCTGCAGCTCGACGAGGCAGCCCGCGGTGTCCGCGTGGCGCTCGGGTCGGTCGGCCCGACCATCCTGCGCGCGCCCGAGGCCGAGACGTTCGCGGCCGGCATCCTCGACGAGGTGGGCGCCTGGTCCGACCGTGGGGCGCGCGTGCCGGAGGAGGCGATCGCGCGCTTCGGCGAGCTCGTGTCGGCGGCGGCGCGCCCGATCGACGACGTTCGCGGGACGGGCGCGTACCGGCGACACGCATGCGCGGTGCTGGCGACACGGGCGCTGACCTGGGCGCTCGATGACCGGCGGGCCGCGGCGATGGAGGCGGCGAGTTGAACCTGGGGAGAGTCGCGGCGTGCTGATCCGACTGAACGTCAACGGCGAGTGGCGCGAGGCCGACGTGTGGCCGGGCTCCAGCCTCCTCGCCATGCTCCGCGACGACCTCGGCCTGTGGGGCACGAAGAACGCCTGCGAGCAGGGCGAGTGCGGATCGTGCTCGGTGTGGCTGGACGGCGAGCTCGTCTGCTCGTGCCTGGTCCTCGCCGCGCAGGCGGACGGCCGGAGCGTGGGCACGGTCGAGTCGCTCGGCCGCGAAGACGCGCTGCACCCCGTCCAGGAGGCCTTCCTCGAGGCCGGCGCCGTGCAGTGCGGGTTCTGCACGCCCGGGTTCGAGGTCGCCGTCGCAGATCTCCTCCGCCGGGAGCCGCACCCGAATGACGAGACGATCCGGGAGGCGCTGTCGGGGAACCTGTGCCGCTGCACCGGCTACCAGAAGATCATGGACGCGGTGCACCTGGCCGCCGATCGCATGGGGGAGGCCGCACGATGACACGCCTGCTGCTGTCGAACTGCCTCGCCGTCGCGACGATGGACGACGCGGACACGGAGCTCGCGAAGGCCTCGATCCTGGTCGAGGACGGGGTCATCCGGTGGATCGGCACGGGCGAGCCGCCGGCCAGCGTCGCCGGCGACGGTGAAGGCGACGTCGAGGTCGTGGACGCGAGCGGCTGCGTGGCGATCCCGGGTCTCGTGAACACGCACCATCACCTGTACCAGGTGCTCACGCGGGCGCGCGCGCAGCAGGACGGCCTGTTCGGGTGGCTCACCGAGCTGTACCCGGTGTGGGCCGGGGTCGACGGCGAGTGGGTCTCCGTGGCGGCCGCTGCCGGGCTCGCGGAGCTGGCCCTGTCGGGCTGCTCGACCTCGACCGACCATCACTACGTGTTCCCGGCCGGGACCGGAGATCTCCTCGAGGCCGAGATCGCGGCGGCCCGCGTGCTCGGCGTGCGCTTCCACCCGACGCGCGGTTCGATGGACCTCGGCGCGTCCTCCGGCGGCCTTCCGCCCGACATCGTCGTGCAGGACACCGACACGGTCCTGGCCCAGACCGAGGACGCCGTCCGGCGCTTCCACGACCCGGCCCCCGGGGCGATGGTCCGGATCGCGATCGCGCCCTGCTCGCCGTTCTCCGCGAGCGAAGGGCTCATGCGCGAGTCCGCGGCGCTGGCCCGCCGGCTCGGCGTCCGGATCCACACGCACATCGCCGAGACGGTCGACGAGGAGGCATTCTGCCTCGAGCGCTTCGGCGTCCGGCCGGTCGACCTGCTCGACCGCCTCGGCTTCCTCGGGCCCGATGTCTGGCTCGCTCACGCGGTGCACCTGTCGCCCGCGGACATCGCCGCATTCGCGTCGACCGGTACGGGCGTCGCGCACTGCCCCACATCGAACATGCGGCTCGGCTCTGGAACCGCACCGGTCCGCGAGCTCGTCGACGCGGGTGTGCCGGTCGGTCTGGGCGTCGACGGGTCGGCGTCGAACGATGGCGGCAACCTGCTCGGCGAGGTGCGGCAGGCGCTGCTGGTGGCGCGCGGCCGCGGCGGACCGGCGGCGATGACCGCTCGCGAGGCGCTCCGCCTCGGCACGCGCGGCGGCGCCGCAGTCCTCGGGCGCGACGACATCGGTTCGCTGGTGCCAGGCAAGCGCGCAGACATCGCGCTGTTCGACGTGACGGGGCTGGCGACGGCGGGAATCGAGGCCGACCCCGTCGCCGGGATCGTGTTCGCGTGGCCGCAGCCGGCGCGGCACCTCGTCGTCGAGGGGCGGTTCGTCGTGCGTGACGGTCGCCTCGCGAACGTCGACGAAGAGGCACTCGCCCGGGACGCGCACCGCGTCGCCGGGCGGGTGCTCGCCGCCGGCGCCGGGCCGGCGCATCGCCCGGTCGGCGCCGCATCATCCGCCGCCGGCGGGTCCGTCTCGACGGGAGGCCGCTGAGATGCCCGTCGTCGAACGTGCGGGCACGGTCACGAGGGGCGCGGTCGTCGGCGTGTCGGCGCCGCGCGTCGACGGCACGCCGAAGGCCCTGGGCGAGTTCGCGTACGCCAGCGACCTGTGGGTCGAGGGCATGCTGTTCGGGGCGACGGTGCGGAGCCCGCACCCGAGCGCTCGCATCCGCCACGTCGACGTCTCGGCTGCGCTGGCGCTGCCCGGAGTCCGCCGCGCGATGACGGCGGCCGACCTGCCTGCGAGCCGGCGCTACGGGCTCGACTTCCCGGACCAGCCGGTGCTCGCGGAAGACGTCGTGCGCTACGCCGGAGAGCCGGTCGCGATCGTCGCAGCCGACTCGGCCGAGCAGGCGCGCGCCGCCGCCGCCGCGATCCGCGTCGACTACGAGGTCCTGCCCGCCGTCACGGACATGGAGGCGGCCCTCCGGGCGGATGCGCCGCAGGTGTCCGAGCACGGCAACGTCCTGCGCCACCTGCGGATCGAGCACGGCGACCCCGGCGCCGAGGCGGACGTCTGGGTCGAGGGCTACTACGAGATCGGGATGCAGGACCAGGCTCCGCTCGGACCGGAGGCGGGGCTGGCGATCCCCGCCCCGGATGGCGGCGTGGACCTGTACGTGTCGACGCAGTGGCTGCACAGCGATCAGAAGCAGGTCGCGCCGTGCCTCGGCCTGCCCGAGTCGAAGGTCCGCCTCCACCTCGCCGGCGTCGGCGGCGCGTTCGGGGCGCGCGAGGACGTGCACATGCACATCCACGCCTGCCTGCTCGCGATCGCGACCGGCAGGCCGGTGAAGATGACGTACGGTCGCGAGGAGTCGTTCTTCGGGCACGTCCACCGGCACCCCGCCCGCATCTGGGCCCGCACGGGCGCGCGCAGGGACGGGACGCTCGTGAACAGCCGCGTCCGGCTGCTGCTCGACGGCGGCGCGTACTCCTCGTCCTCGCAGGCCGTGATCCTCAACGCCTCGACGTTCGCGGTCGGGCCGTACGAGATGCCCAACGCCCTCATCGAGGGGACCTGCGTCTACACGAACAACCCGCCCGCCGGCGCGATGCGGGGCTTCGGCGCCGTGCAGGCGTGCGTCGCGCACGAGGCGCAGATGGACAGGCTCGCCGCGGCGCTGGGCATCGACCCGGTCGAGCTGCGGCGCCGGAACCTGCTGCACACCGGATCGGTGCTGCCGACGGGGCAGGTCATCGAGGGCTCCGCCCCGGCGCGCGAGGTCCTCGACCGGTGCGCCGCGCTCCCGATGCCCGCGGACCTGCCGCCCGCCTTCCGCGACCGCGTCACGCTCCCGGGCGGCGCGGGCAACGTCGGTCGCGGCGAGCGTGTCCGGCGCGGCGTGGGATACGCCATGGGCTACAAGAACATCGCGTACAGCGAGGGCTTCGACGACTCGTGCGAGGCGAAGGTCCGCCTCGAGCGGGGCCCGAAGGGCGTCGTCGCCACGGTGCACACCGCCGCGGTCGAGGTCGGCCAGGGGCTCCAGACGGTGCTCGCGCAGATCGTCCGGACCGAGCTCGGCGTGGACGAGGTCGTGCAGCAGCGCGCCGACACGCAGGTCGGGTCGGCCGGGTCCACCTCTGCGTCGCGGCAGACGGTCATGGCGGGCGGCGCCGTGGCCGCAGCGTGCAGCCGGGTCCGGGAGCACCTGTTCGCGCGGGCCGCGGCGCGGTCCGGCGCGCCGCTGCGGGGGCCGCTCCGGCTGGAGGACGGCCGGGTGTTTGCCGGCGAGCGATCGATCGGCGTCGTGGACGACCTGCTCGACACGCCGCTCGAGGCGACCGAGGTCTACCGGCACCGCCGGACGACCCGCCTCGACGGGCATGGCCAGGGCGAGCCACACGTGATGTTCGCCTTCGGCGCGATGCGCGCGGTCGTCGAGGTCGACCTGGACCTGGGTCTCGTCCGGGTCGTGCAGCTCGGCGGCGTGCAGGACGTCGGGAAGGCGCTGAACCCACGCGGCGTCGAGGGGCAGATCGAGGGTGGCGCGGCGCAGGGGCTGGGGCTGGCGCTGCTCGAGGAGATCCAGCTGCGCGATGGGAAGATCGCGAACGCCTCGTTCACGGACTACCTCCTGCCCACGATCCTCGACATGCCGCCGGTCGTCTCCGCGGTCGTCGAGGAACCCGAGCCCGGGTCGCCGTATGGTGCGAAGGGCGTCGGGGAAGGGGCGACGATCGTGGCGACCGCTGCCGTCGCGGCCGCGCTCCGGAACGCGACGGGCCGGGAGTTGAACCGCGTCCCGGTCGCGCCGGACGATCTCGTCGGGATCTCGGGGCCGCGGACGAGCGCCGGCCCGGCGCCGATCCCCGACGTCCCCGGACCGCGTCCGGTGTTCGAGTACCGGTGACGAGATGACCCCCGACGAGCGAGTGGCGGAGCTGGCGCGGCGGATCGCCGTCGCGCGGGGCGACGAGTCCGCCGACCTCCTGCTCGCCGGTGGCCGCGTGCTGTCGGTCTTCACGGGGGAGCTGCTCGACGCCGATGTCGCGATCGCGGGAGCGCACATCGCCGGGGTCGGGCGGT
The DNA here is from genome assembly GCA_021785175.1 of Chloroflexota bacterium. Taxonomy (GTDB): domain Bacteria; phylum Chloroflexota; class Limnocylindria; order Limnocylindrales; family CSP1-4; genus JAJYNJ01. The sequence continues at coordinate 25,803 of JAJYGH010000092.1, forward strand.
ACGCGAACGCGCCGGGCGTCGCACGCGCGCGTGAGGTCGTCGACGTCGAGGGTCTCATCCTCCTGCCCGGGTTCATTGATGCCCACATGCACATCGAGTCGACCAAGCTCATGGTCGACGAGTTCGCCCGGGCCGTGCTCCCGTGCGGCACGACCACCGTCGTGCTCGACCCGCACGAGATCGCCAACGTCTTCGGGCTCGACGGCGTGCGCGCTCTGCTGGCCTCCGCCGGTGAGATGCCGCTCGAGTACTACGTCATGACGCCGTCGTGCGTGCCGGCCAGCCCGTTCGAGTCGAGCGCGTTCGCCGTCCGCGCGAGCGACATCGCGCGGTTCCTGGCCGACGAGCCCCGGGCGCTCGGGCTCGCGGAGCTCATGGACTTCCCCGGCGTCGTGCGCGGCGATCCCGACGTGCTTCACAAGGTCGCGGCGACCATCGGGACGGGCGGCCACGTCGACGGACATGCCCCGCGTGTGACCGGGCGCGACCTCAGCGCGTACCTGTCCGCGGGCGTCGGCAGCGACCACGAGTGCACGACGTACGACGAGGCGCTCGAGAAGCGCCGGCTCGGGATGCAGATCATGATCCGCGAGGGCTCGGCGACCCGCGACGTCGAGGCGCTCGCGCCGCTCGTGGTCGAGCACGGGCCGGCGAACTGCATGCTGTGCACGGACGACCGGGAGCCGCACGACCTGCTCTCGATCGGGCACGTGAACGACGCCGTGCGGAAGGCGGTCTCGTTCGGGGTGTCGCCGGCCGACGCCGTCATCATGGCCACGCTCCATCCCGCGCGCTGGCACGGGCTCCGCCAGCACGGCGCGCTCGCCCCCGGGTATGTGGCGGACGTCGTCGCGGTCCCGGACCTCGAATCGTTCCGGCCCGTCAGGGTCTGGAAGCGGGGCCGTCTCGTCGCGCGCGACGGCGCCGCCCTCGACGTCCCGAAGGCCGCGGTGCCGTCCTGGATGCGCGGCAGCGTGCGCATCCCGCGGATCGAGCCCGAGGCGTTCCGGATGCGGGCCCGCGGGCGCGTCCGTGTCATGGGGATCGAATCCGGGACGATCGTGACGCGATCGCTCGCCGTCGAGCCCACGCGCGCGCCCGACGGATCGGTCATCGCGGATCCGGCGCGGGACCTGGCGAAGGTCGCGGTCATCGAGCGACATCGGGGGACGGGCCGGACGGGCCTCGGGCTCGTCACGGGGTTCGGCCTCCGGCGGGGTGCGCTTGCCTCGACCATCGCGCACGATGCGCACAACCTCGTCGTGCTCGGCGTCGACGACGCCGACATGGCGCTCGCCGCGAACCGCCTCGCCGAGATCGGGGGAGGGCAGGTTGCGGTGGTCGGCGGCGAGATCGTCGCGCAGGTCGCGTGCCCGATCGGCGGCCTGCTGTCCGATCGACCGGCCGAGGAGGTCGCCGCGGCGGTGCGTGCCCTCGAGGATGCCGCGGAGCGCGTGCTCGGCGCGACGCTGCCGGCTCCGGTGATGTCGCTGTCGTTCCTGGCCCTGTCGGTCATCCCCGAGATCCGGATCAGCGACCTGGGCATCGTGGACTGCGTGCGGTTCGAGATCGTGCCGCTCGAGGCCGACACGGACGAGGCTGAGCGCGGGACCGCCGGTCCGGAAACGGGTCACGCGGATGGCGAGGGGCGCCGCGCGGCGGAGTTCGCGGACATGGAGGCGAAGCGCGTCGAAACGGGCCAGGTGGCACTTGGGGCGGCCCCGGGGAGCGAGCCTAGAACAGCAGCAACCGAAGACGTCGGATGACTAGCGTCTGACATGGAGGCAGTACAGATGCGACTCGCGAAGCGCATGGAGGGCATCGGAACCGAAACCGCGTTCGAGGCCTCGGCCCGGGCACGCGCGCTCGAGGCGACCGGCGTCGACGTGGTGCACCTCGAGATCGGCGAGCCCGACTTCGACACGCCCGCCAACATCCGCGCGGCCGCGCAGCGCGCGCTGGACCGCGGCCGGACGCACTACGCGCCGTTCCCCGGCATCCCCGAGCTGCGCGCGGCGATCGCGGCCGACGCGACGAAGCGGAAGGGCTTCGAGGTCACGCCCGATCACGTGTTCGTGACCGTCGGCGGCAAGGGCGTGATGCTCTACGCGATCGAGGCGCTCATCGACCCGGGCGACGAGGCGATCGTGCCGGATCCCGGGTACCCGATCTACGAATCGCTCGTGCGGTTCATGGGCGGCACGCCCGTGCCGATCCCGCTCCGCCAGTCGAACGGCTTCCGGCTCGACGTCGACGAGCTCGCATCGCTCATCACGCCGCGAACCCGCCTGCTCGTGCTCAACTCGCCGGCGAACCCGACGGGCGGTGTCCTCACGCGCGGCGACCTCGAGCAGATCGCGGAGCTCGCCCAACGCCACGACCTGGTCGTGCTGGCAGACGAGATCTACGGCCGCATCCTGTACGAGGGCGAGCACGTCTCGATCGCGAGCCTGCCGGGCATGGCCGAGCGGACGATCGTGCTGGACGGCTTCTCCAAGACGTACGCGATGACGGGCTGGCGGCTGGGCTACGCGATCGTGCCCGAGTCGCTCGCCTTCGCGTTCGGGCGCCTGCTGATCAACAGCGTCTCCTGCGTCTCGACGTTCGAGCAGGACGGCGCGGTCGAGGCGCTCACCGGGCCGCAGGACGCGGTGGACGCGATGGTCGCCGAGTTCCACGCGCGCCGCGACCTCATCGTGGACGGCCTCAACCAGATCACCGGCGTCACGTGCCTGCGGCCGGCAGGCGCCTTCTACGTGTTCCCCGACGTTTCCGGGACGGGGCTGTCCGGCGCCGAGTTCGCGAACCGGCTCCTGTACGAGGCCGGCGTGTCCGGGCTCGCGGGGACGGCGTTCGGCGGCGTCGGCGTGGGCCACATCCGCCTCTCGTACGCGAACTCGCAGCAGAACATCCGCAAGGCGCTCGACCGGATGGCGCAGTTCGTCGCCGGGCTCAAGGTGCCGGCATAGGCACGGCGTGACGGGCGAGGATCGAACGACGACGAGCAAGGCAGTCGAGAGGTGACGGAGATGGCCCATGCAAGCCCGCCCGCCGGGGCAGCGATCGAGCGTCCGGCGGCGAGCGCGGTCGACGAGCTCTTCGCGGAGTCGGAGCGCCAGTTCGACGACTGGGAGGTCGTCAAGGACGTCGTCGACGAGCTGCTCGACCTCTCCCTGAACTACCGCCAGTCGGGGCATCCGGGCGGCAGCCGGTCGAAGGTCCACCTGTTCCTGTCGCTGCTGCTGTCGGGTGCGATGCGCTGGGACATCCGGAAGCCGTGGCGGACGTACACGGACCGCTTCGTGCTCTCGGCCGGCCACACGGTGCCCCTCGTCTACACGACCCTCGCCGCCCTCAACGAGACCCTCCGGGCCCGGCACGAGTGGACGGGCGACGAGCGCTTCGCCTTCCCCGACGGCGGACGCTGGGCGCTGACATGGGAGGATCTGCCCGGCCTGCGCCACCGCGGCGGCCTCCCGGGCCACGCCGAGATGGAGGGCAAGACCCTCTTCCTGAAGTTCAACACGGGACCGTCCGGCCACGGCATGCCGCCGGCCGCGGGTGAGGCGCTGGCCCTGAAGCTCGCCGGCTGCGAGGACGTCCGCGTCTTCGCGGTCGAGGGCGAGGGCGGCCTCACGCCCGGGGCCAGCCACGAGACGCGCAACGCGGCCTGGGGTCTCGGGCTCTCCAATCTCGTCTTCCTCGTCGACTGGAACGACTTCGGGATCGACGAGTTCGCGGCGTCGTCCGTCGTGCCGGGGACGCCCGAGACCTGGTTCGGGGCGTACGACTGGCGGGTCACGGGCGCACCCGACGGGATGTCCTGGGCGCCGGTGACGCGGGCCGTGCTCGAGGCGGCCCGCGGCGAGAACCCCGGCGGGCGGCCGTCGATGGCGTGGTTCCGCACCCGCAAGGGCCGTGGCTACGGCAAGTACGACTACAGGAGCCACGGCTCACCCCACGCCATGAACGCGCCGGAGTTCTGGGCGATCCGGCACGAGTTCATGGAGCAGTACGGGGTCGCGTACGAGGGCGTCGACGAGCCGGCGCCGAAGGATCCCGCGGAGGTGGCGCGCCAGGCCGAGGCGAACCTGCGGATCGCGATCGGGGCCCTGCGCAGCCGGCGCGACGTGGTCGAGGCGATCTCCGACCGGCTGGTCGAGCTGGCCGGCCGCGTGCCGACGCACGTCCCGACCTTCCGGCTCGGCGGAAAGGGCGCCCGGCTCTTCGAGGATCCCCGCCTGCTCGATTTCCGGTCGTATCCGGCCGCGATGTGGAAGAAGCCCGGTGAGAAGGCACCGAACCGCGCCGGGCTCGCGACGTGGGGCTCGTGGGTCAACTCGTTCGCGAGGACCGAGTACGGGCGCCCGCTCGTCATCGCCGCGTCCGCCGACCTCGCCGAATCGACGAACCTCGCCGGGTTCGCCAAGGGCTTCGGCGACGCCGAGGGCTGGGGCTGGTACCAGCGCGACACGAACCCGACCGGGACGCTCCTGCCGACCGAGATCACGGAGTTCACGAACGCCGGGATGATGGTGGGGCTCGCGACGGTCAACTTCGCCGACGATCCGATGGCCGCGTTCAACGGCTTCTGGGGCGCGTGCTCGACGTACGGATCGTTCTCGTATCTCAAGTACGGCCCGATGCGCCTCTTCAGCCAGCTCGCCCAGGACACGCAGCTGAAGCTGGGCAAGGTCATCTGGGTGGCCGGGCACTCCGGGCCGGAGACCGCGGAGGACTCGCGCACCCACTTCGGGATCTTCGCGCCCGCCGTCACCCAGCTCTTCCCCGAGGGGCACGTCATCGACCTGCACCCGTGGGAGTACAACGAGGTGCCCGTGGTGCTGGCCGCGGCGCTGTCGCAGTCCGCGCCGATCGTCGCGCTCCACCTCACGCGGCCGCCGATCGAGATCCCCGACCGCGACGCGCTCGGGATCCCGTCGCACTTCGAGGCCGCCCGCGGGGCGTACGTCATGCGCCCGTTCCGGCCGGATCTGGCGCCGTTGGGGACCGTCTTCGTGCAGGGCACGACGAGCACGGCGAACGTCGTGAAGATCCTTCCCGACCTGGACCGCGAGGGCCTCAACGTCAAGGTCGTGGCGGCCGTCAGCCCGCAGCTGTTCCGGCTCCAGCCGGTCGACTACCGCGAGCGGACCGTCAGCCCGGCCGATCGCGTGGACGGGATGGCCATCACGAACCGGTCGGCGCGCTTCATGCGCGACTGGGTCGACGGGCCGGAGGCGCTCGAGTACTCGATGGGCGCTGACTGGGACGACCGCTGGCGCACGGGCGGCAGCGTGGACGAGGTCATGGACGAGGCGCACCTGACGCCCGCGTACATCCTGGCCGGGATCGAGCGCTTCGTGCGCGAGCGCGAGGCGCGGCTGGCGCGGATTCGCGGCGCGCTCGATGCCGCGGATCGGCCGAGGTAGAGCCACCGGCGCGCGCAGACGGCCGGAGCGGCCGCAACCACACGATCCGGCCCGCGGACGCGATCCGGCCGCGGGCGCACTGGAGGGCCGGCACCGCCGCGAGGCAGATCCCGAAGGGGCCGGCACCGCCGGGCGACCCCGGCGGCGAACACGGGCAGACGGCAGCACAGGCAACGAGGTAGAGGACCAGATGCAGCGACTCGGACTGGAGAAGGAGCTCGTCGACGCGAGCGTCTACGACAACACGGTGGAGCGCTTCCGCCAGCAACGGATCGCGCTGCCGACGTTCGCGCAGCTCGCCGATCCGTCGCTGGTCCCGGGCAGCGTCCGGGCCGCGCTCGGCGCGGTCGGGCCCGACGATGCGAGCCCGCTGAACCTGTTCCGCGTGAACTGGTACAACGACCCGTCGCGCTGCGGCCTGCAGGATGTGCCGGCGTACGTCGACCTCCCGAAGTCGCTCACCGGCGTCGACGCCCGGATCGTCGTGGCGATCGGCGATCGCTTCCCGATGATCAACGCGCACAAGGTGCTCGCGGCCTACGGCTGCCTGGCACCGCGCGTCATCACCGGCCAGTTCGACCCGACCCATCACCGCGCCATCTGGCCTTCGACCGGCAACTACTGCCGCGGCGGCGTCGCGATCTCGCGGATCATGGCCTGCCGGGGCGTCGCGGTCCTGCCCGAGGGGATGAGCCAGGAGCGCTTCGATTGGCTCGAGCGCTGGGTCGTCGACTCCTCCGACATCATCCGGACGCCGGGCACGGAGAGCAACGTCAAGGAGATCTACGACAAGTGCAACGAGCTCTCCCTCGACCCTGAGAACGTCATCTTCAACCAGTTCTCGGAGTTCGGGAACCACATCGTCCACTACCTCGCGACGGGCAGGGCGCTCGAGCGCGTGTTCGAGACGATGCAGGCGGAGCAGCCGAACCTGACGCTGCGCGCGTTCATCTCCGCGACCGGGTCGGCCGGCACGATCGCCGCCGGCGACTACCTGAAGGAGCACCTCGGCTCCCTGACGGTGGCCGTCGAGGCCCTCGAGTGCCCGACGCTCATCGAGAACGGCTTCGGCGAGCACAACATCCAGGGGATCGGCGACAAGCACATCCCGCTCATCCACAACGTCATGGCGACCGACGTCGCGCTGGCGCTGTCGGACCGCGCGACGGACCGCCTCGGCGTCCTGTTCAACACGCCGGTCGGCCGTGCCTACCTCGCCGACCGCCGGGGCGTCCCGGCGGCCACGCTCGACGCGCTGTCCTCGCTGGGGCTGTCGAGCATCGCGAACGTGCTCGGCGCCATCAAGACCGCGAAGTACTACGAGATGGGCCCGGACGACGTCATCGTGACGGTGGCCACGGACGGCGCGGCGATGTACCACAGCGAGCGCGAGATCGCGGTCGGGAAGTACTTCGGCGGCGAGTTCGACACGGTTGGCGCCGGCGAGGTCTTCGGCGAGCACATCCTGGGCACGACCACGGACAACCTGCTCGAGCTGACCCGCAAGGATCGCGAGCGGATCTTCAACCTCGGGTACTACACGTGGGTCGAGCAGCAGGGGGTCTCGATCGAGGAGTTCAAGGTCCGCAAGGACCCGGCGTTCTGGACGGAGATGCGCTCGATCGTGGCCGACTGGGATCGCATGATCGACGAGTTCAACGGCCGGACCGGAGTGCTGGAGACGTTGTGAGCGCGATCGGCGGCGACGACCGGTCGCTCGGCGGCGATCGGTCGCCCGGTGGGCAGTCCTCGCCCGGAACGGGGGCACCGGCCGCCGCCTCGTCCTCCGTCGCCACGTTCGGGCCGCTCGCGAGCACGCTCGTCTGCGCGGGTTGCGGTGCCTCGCCCGATCCGCGCGACCCGTACCCGTTCCGCTGCCCGAACGCGGGCTCGGGGGACGTCGACCACGTCCTGCGCCGGCACCTCGTGGCGGACTCCGTCGCGTTCCCGGCGCCCGCCGACGCCGCAGCCGAACCGAACCCGTACCTCGCGTACCGGGCGCTGTTCCACGCGTACCACCTGGCGCGCGCCGGCGGCATGTCCGACGAGGAGTACCGCGACCTCGTCGCGGGGCTCGATGAGGCCGTGGCGGGCGTCGACGGGCACGGGTTCGTCGCGACGCCGTTCGCCCGTGCCGCCGCGCTCAGCGAGCGGCTCGGGTTCGCGGCCGACGGCGGCGTCTGGGTCAAGGACGAGACCGGCAACGTCTCGGGGTCGCACAAGGCCCGCCACTTGTTCGGGCTGCTCGTGCATCTCGAGGTCGTCGAGCGGCTCGGGCTCGCGGATCCGGCGCACCGCCCGCATCTCGCGATCGCGTCGTGCGGAAACGCGGCGCTGGCGGCGGCCGTCGTCGCGGCGGCCGGCAGGCGCGTGCTCGACGTCTTCGTCCCGGTCGACGCGGACCGGGTCGTCGTCGACCGCCTCGCGGCGCTCGGTGCGAACGTGTCCGTGATCCCGCGCGAGCCCGGCGTGCCCGGCGACCCGACGTACCACGCGCTGAAGCGCGCGCTCGCGGAGGGTGCACTGCCGTTCACGTGCCAGGGCAACGAGAACGGGCTGGCGGTCGAAGGCGGCTTCACGCTCGGCTACGAGATCGCGACGGCGTCAGCCGGCGCGCCGGCGACGGGCGGCGGGGCGGGCCAGGCCAGCGGGACGGGCCAGGCCAGCGGGACGGGCCTCGGGGGACGGGGACTCGACGCCCTCGTCATCCAGGTCGGAGGCGGAGCGCTGGCGAGCGCCGTCATGGAGTCGCTCGACGAGGCGGCCCGTCTCGGCGCGCTCGGTCGCGTCCCGCGCTTCCACGCCGTCCAGACGCAGGGTGCGTGGCCGCTGCCGCGCGCCTTCGAGCGGCTCTCCGATCGCCTGCCCCCCGGGGCCGGCCCGGAGGAGCGGCGATCAACGGTGGCGTACGCCTCGACGCACCGCTCGGCGTTCATGTGGCCATGGGAAGCCGAGCCGCACAGCGTCGCGCACGGCATCCTCGACGACGAGACGTATGACTGGGTCGCGATCGTCGAGGGGCTCCTCGCGACCGGCGGGGGCACCGTCGTCGTCGACGAGGACCGCCTGGTGGCCGCGAACCGGCTCGCGGTCGAGACGACCGGGATCGACGCCGACGAGACCGGCTCGTCGGGCCTGGCGGGGCTGATGGCGCTGCGGGGGCAGGGCGCGATCGGCGAGCACGAGCGCGTCGGCGTGCTGTTCACGGGCGTGCGGCGATGACACGGGCCGCACGACGGCGCCCGCCGGCGCAGTCCGGCGCAGTGAGGAGGCACGCATGACCGGACAGGAGCTCGTCCCGGGCCAGACCCCGGGCATGGTCTGCGCCCACCACCACATCTACTCGGCACTCGCCCGCGGGATGCCGGCGCCGCCGATGATCCCTCGCACGTTCCGCCAGATCCTCGAGCAGATCTGGTGGCGCCTGGACACGGCGCTCGACCTCGAGATGCTCGAGGCGTCGGCAAGGCTGGCGGCGCTCGAGGCGCTCGAGAGCGGCACCACCGCGATCGTCGACCACCACGAGTCGCCCAACGCGATCGAGGGTTCGCTGTCGGTCATCGCCGAGGCGTGCGCCGAGGTCGGCGTGCGGGTCGTGTGCGCATACGGCGTGACGGACCGGCATGGCCACGATGGTGCCGTGCGCGGGCTCGAGGAGAACCGCCGCTTCCTGGGGGCCGGCGGCCGCGGGCTGGTGGGGATCCACGCGGCGTTCACCTGCAGCGAGGAGACGCTGGAGGCGGCCGCGGCGCTCGCGAGCGAGCTCGGCGTCGGCGTGCACGTCCACGTGTGCGAGGGACCCGAGGATGCCGATGCGCCCGCGCGGCTCGCGCCCCTGACGACGCCCGACTGGCTGCTGGCTCACGGCGTCCACCTGCCGACCGACCACGGCCTCCGCGGCACGATCCTCCACAACCCCTTCTCGAACCTGAACAACTCGGTCGGCTACGCGAATCCCGCCCGCTTCTCGAACCCGGTCGCGCTCGGGACCGACGGGATCGGCGCGCAGATGATCGAGACCTTCCGGCTCGCGTACGCGCTCCAGCGGTCGGTCGACGTGACCGCGTCGCCCGAGACGGCGTGGAGCTGGCTGCAGACGGGCTGGGACCTCGTGCCCGAGGCGCGCCAGGATTGCGTCACCTGGTCGTACGAGCCCATGGACCCGTGGCACATCGCGTTCACGCCGGGGATCCGGCCGCTGCGCGTCGAGGTCGGCGGCGAGCTCGTCTGGGACGAGCACGGCCCGACGAAGGTGGACGCGGGCGAGATCCGGGCGAAGGCCCGGGAGCAGGCGGCGCGGCTGCACGCGCGGCTGTGACGGTGCGATGACGGTCGGGGCTCCGGCGGTGCAGTGGGGGCTGCGGAATCGCCGGAGACCCGGAACCAGGAACGATGGGCGGCCGTGCGCCGCCGAAGAGGGAGCCCGCGATGTCCGACCGCTTCCATCCCGTCTCGATGGAACAGCTCACCGACTGGGTCTTCACGGAGCTGACCCGGAAGGACTCCCTCTTCAACGTGCCGCGGTCGGCGTTCTTCACGCCCCGTCCGGACCATCGCTTCCGCCGCACCGAGTACGGCGTCGAACTGGAGACCCCCTTCGGGGTCGCCGCGGGGCCGCACACGCAGATGGCGCAGAACATCATCACGGCATGGCTCGTCGGCGGCCGGATGATCGAGCTCAAGACGGTCCAGACGCTCGACGAGCTCGACGTCAACAAGCCCTGCATCGACGTGCAGGACGAGGGCTACAACGTCGAGTGGTCCCAGGAGCTCAAGGTCCACCAGTCGTTCGACGAGTACCTGCGCGCGTGGGTGCTGATCCACGCCCTGCACCGCCACCTGGGCTTCCCCGGCGATCGGCCCGGCGTCGTGTTCAACATGAGCGTCGGGTACAACCTCGACGGGATTCGGCAGCCGAACGTCCAGTGGTACCTGGACGCGATGGCGGACGCATCCGCCTGGCTGCCCGCGTACGTCGACCTCGTCGCGCAGCGGTTTCCGGAGGTCCGCGACGTCGAGATCCCGGCCCGGCTGTCCGACTCGGTGACGCTCTCGACGATGCACGGCTGCCCGCCCGACGAGATCGAGCGGATCTCGCTGTACCTGCTCGAAGAGCGCGGCCTCCACACGCTGGTGAAGTGCAACCCCACGCTGCTCGGCGCGGAACGGGTGCGCGGCATCGTCAACGACGACCTCGGGTTCGCGGACGTGCCGATCCCGGACGCCGCGTTCGGGCACGACCTGAAGTGGGCCGACGCGGTCCCCATGTTCCGGAACCTGCGCCAGGTCGGGGACGCGCGCGGCCTGACGTTCGGGCTGAAGCTGTCGAACACGCTCGAGGTCGAGAACTGGCGGACGGCCTTCGATCGCGACGCGACGATGTACCTGTCGGGGCGGCCGCTCCACGCCGTCACGACCAACCTCGCGTCGGTGATCGCGGACGAGTTCCCGGGGCTGCCCGTCTCGTTCGCCGGCGGCGCGGACGCGTTCAACGTCTCGCGGCTCCTCGCGTCGGGCCTGCGGACGATCACCGTCTGCTCGGACCTCCTGAAGTCGGGCGGGTACCTGCGGATGCTCCAGTACCCGGAGCAGGTCGACGCTGCGTTCGACGCGGTCGGGGCGGCCGACGTCGACGACTTCGTACGGCGGACGGCGCGCGCGGACGGGTTCGACGGGCGCGAAGTCGTCCCTGCGGCCGGGGCCCGCGGGGCGGTGACGACCGAACCGGCCGGCACGCTCGACGGTGCCGACGTGAGCGCCTGCGCGCGCTTCAACCTCCGCCGCTATGCCGACGAGGTCCGTCACGACTGGCGCTATGAGAAGCAGTCGTTCCGGACGGATCGCTCGAAGACCGTGCGGGTGCTCGGGGCGTTCGACTGCATCGAGGCCCCGTGCCTGGACGAGTGCCCGGTCGACCAGCAGGTGCCGGCGTACATGCGCGCGGTGCGGTCGGGCGACGTGGCCGAGGCCGTGCGCATCACGCGGCTGGACAACCCGCTGCCGGCCGTGCTCGGCCGCGTCTGCGACCACCTGTGCGAGCAGACCTGCATTCGAACGCACCTGGACCAGCCGCTCGCGATCCGCCAGATCAAGCGCTTCATCATGGACGCCGAGACCGATCCCCGCTCCGCGGCAGACTCGCCGGCCGCGGCCGGCTCCTCCTCCGCCTCCTCGCGCGTCGCGGTCGTCGGGGCCGGGCCTGCCGGGCTCGCGGCAGCGGAGTGGCTTGCGCGCGCCGGGATCGGCGTGACCGTCTTCGAGGCGCAACCGTACCCCGGCGGCATGGTCGGCGGGGCGATCCCGGCGTACCGGCTGCCGCAGCAACGGATCGACCAGGACCTGGCCGTGCTCGAGGCGCTCGGGGTCGAGCTGCGGTACGGGCAGCGTGCCGGCGTCGACTTCACGCTCGACGACCTGCGCGGGCAAGGGTTCGCGGCGGTGTTCGTGGCCGTGGGCGCGCAGCGCGCCAAGCGGCTCGGACTGGCCGGCGAGGACGCCGCAGGGGTGATCGACGGGATCACCTTCCTGCGGCGGGTCCGCGAGGGACGGCCCGCGGGGATCGGGCGGCGCGTCGGGGTCGTCGGGGCGGGCGACACCGCGATGGACTGCGTCCGGACGGCGCGACGGGTGGGCGCGGAGCACGTGTCGCTGATCTATCGGCGGACGGTCGACCAGATGCCGGCCGACCGCGAGGAGGTCCACGCCATCCGCGAGGAGGGGGTCGAGATCGTCGAGCTCGCGCGGCCGGCAGGGCTGCACGTCGAGGATGGCCGGCTCGCAGGCGTCGTGTGCACGCGGACCGAGTACCGTGGACGGCGCGACGCTGCGGGGCGGAAGGTGCCCGAGGACGTGCCGGGGTCCGAGTTCGAGCTGCCGCTCGACACGCTGGTCCTCGCGGTCAGTCAGCACGCCGTGCTCGACTTCTTCGGCCGGGCTGCACCCGACCTCACGCCCGCCGGGTACATCGCGGTCGATCCGGTCACGTTCGAGACCAGCGTGCCGGGCGTGTACGCGGGCGGGGACGTTGCCGCCCACGGGCCTTCGTCGATCGTCCGGGCCGCCGCCGACGGCAAGCGCGTCGCTCGCTCGATCGCGGCCTCGCTCGGCGCCACGCCGTCGTGGGCCTCCCGGGAGCGGGACGGCGAGCCGACAGGCCGCGACCTCCAGGCGCTGGTCGTGCGCCGCGCTCGCCGCGAGTACCGCGTCCCGGTTCGTACCACGTCGCTCGACCGCCGCGCCGGGTTCGAGGAGACGGTCGTCGGCTACACGCCCGAGGAGGCCGCCCGCGAGGCGAGCCGCTGCCTCGACTGCGACAGGATCTGCAGCCTGTGCGTCGGCGTCTGCCCGAACCAGGCCCTCATGACCTACGAGGTCGAGCCCATCCGCGTCGACCTGCCCGTGCTCGCCGTTTCGGACGGCTCCGCGGTCGTCACCGGCTCCCGTCCGTTCGCCATCGACCAGCGCCTCCAGATCGCGGTGCTCACGGACTTCTGCAACGAGTGCGGGAACTGCGTCACGGCCTGCCCGACGTCGGGGAAGCCGTACGTGGACAAGCCGCGGCTGTACCTGGACCGGGCGGACTTCGAGGCGCAGGCGTCGAACGCGTACATGCTGCTCGGCGACGGCGTCATCGAGGCACGCGTCGACGGCCAGACGCATCGGCTGTGCCTGAACGGCCGGATCGAGTACTCGGCGCCGGGCTTCTCGGCGGTGCTCGACGCCCGGACGTTCGCCGTCCTCGAGGCGACCGCCGAGGCGACCGCCGCCGGGGCTGCGGACGGCACGGCGCTGTCGCTCGAGCCGGCAGCGGAGATGGCGACGCTGCTCCGCGGCATCACCGGCTCGATGCCGCACATCCCGGCCGCCGCGTCCGGCGGGTCGCGGGTCGCAGCACCGGTCCTCGGGTAGTCCGCTGCTCCTGGTCCTGCTGTTGCCCTCGGCCGGGCTGATGGTGACTCGTCCCCGCCGATCTCGCGTGGCTCGCCGTCGAGATGTTCGATCCGCGCCCTCGTGCGGGCGGCCATCGACTCGATCACGCGATCCTGCGCGAGCCCCGTCCCGATGCTCCCGCCACGCGATACGCTGACGCTCATGAGGCGCGAATGATCCACGAGCAGGTGCGGCACGACGTCGCCGGGACGGCGCGACAGATGGTGCTGCGAGGCCTCGCCCACGGGACGTCGGGAAACGTGAGCGCTCGCATCGGACCGGATCTCTTCGCGGTCACGCCGACCGGCACCGACCACGCGTCGCTGGCGCCCGAGGACATCGTCGTCCTCGACGCGACCGGCCGGATCGTCGCCGGCCGCCTGAGGCCGACCAGCGAGGTCCCGATGCACCTCGGCGTGTATCTCGCGCGCCCCGACGTCGGCGCGATCGTCCACACCCACAGCGACTACGCGACGGCGTTCTCGATCCTCCGGGAGCCGATCCCGGCGGCCCATTACCTGCTCGCGTTCGCCGGGCCCTCGGTGCCCTGCGCCGAGTACGCGACCTACGGGACGCCCGAGCTGGCGGCGAACGCCGTGGCCGCCCTGGCCGGGTCGCGTGCCACCCTGCTCGCCAATCACGGCGTGCTCGCGGTCGGCCCGGACCTCCGGACCGCCCTCACGGTCGCCGAGAGCGTCGAGGTCGTCGCCGGGCTGTACCACCGCGCGCGGACCATCGGCGAGCCCCGCCTCCTCGACGCCGCCGAGATGGCCAGGGTGGCGACGCTGTTCACGACGTATGGCCAGCCGCAGCAGGTGGGCGACGACCCGCCGGAGTGATCGGTGGCCGCCGCCCCGGGTCGTCGCCGGACGCCGCGGTCCGAACGCCGGCCCGCAGCCTGGCCGCGTGCTCACTCACCGGCGAGTGACTCGGCCCGCAGCTTTGCGAGATAGGGTCCGAAGCCCGCCCATGCCGCCAGGCCCGAGTCGGCACCGTACCGGGTTCGGGGCTCGGAGACCATGCCGCCGCGGCTTCCCAGGACGTCGCGATCGCCCGCCGCGGCCGCCAGGCCGGAGTCGAGGGTCGCGAGGTCGGCGTCGAGGACCATGGCGAGGGCGAGATACGCCGCGTCACATGCCGTCAGCCGGTGGCGAGCCATCAGGTCGAGCGCGAGGAGCAGCGCAGGCCGGCCGAGCGAGTCGGTCAGCAGGCCCAGCTCGTCGAGGGCGAGGATCCGCTCCGCGATGTCGGGCGCCGGGTGGCCGAACCTGACGGCGAGGGCGTTCACGACCTCGAGCCAGAAGAGCTCGGGGACGTGGAGCTCGATGATCCCGGGTCTCGAGAGCACATCCCGGACACGGCCGGCAGCCGGCTCGGCGCGCAGGATCGCGATCGCCGCCGACGCGTCGACGACCAGCCGGTCACGCATGCGACGACTCGTCCGGCCCCAGCGAGCCACCGACGGCCCGGTGCTCGTCGCGGTCACGTCGGACGGCCTCGCACGCCGCCAGGGCCGACGGGTACTGCTCAGCCGACCGGCGCCCGAGCTCCTCGAGGCGTTCGAGCGCCGCGAGCCGGCGGGCCCGTCGCTCGTCGGCGTCATCGTCGAGTCGCCGGCCGTCCTCCACGGACACGAGCATCGCGAGCGGACGATGGGCCCGCTCGATCACGAAGCGCTCCCCGGCGGATGCCGCGTCGAGGATCTGGCCGAGCCGTTGCCGGAGGTCCAGTGGAGTGACCGTTCTCATGGGCAATCATGATAGTCGACCATGATGCCATCTCCCGGTCCCGCGGCCTCCGGGGTCCCGCGGCCTCCGCGCGCAGCCGCTGGCCCCGGTTGCCCAACGGCCCGATGAAGGGACTCGACCTGGCACGCCCGGCGCGACCGCCGCCCGACGCGGGTGGCGGGACGTCATGATGGCGCCAGGAGCGAAGGCCAGCGGAGGCACGGGATCGACAGGATGGGCAGCGACGAGATCTCCAGCGGCGGCATCCCTCGCCGCCCCGGCCTCGCCGGCCGCCTCGTCATCGTCACCGGCGGCGCCAGCGGCATCGGGCTCGCCACCGCCCGTCGCTTCGTCGCCGAGGGCGCCCGTGTCGTCGTGCTCGACCGTGACGAGCAGGCCCTGGCGCAGCTCCCCGGCGAGGTCCCCGGCGTCGCGGCCGCCATCCCGTGCGACGTCTCCGATCCCCAGCAGATCGAGCGGGCGTTCGCGCAGCTCGACGAGCGGTTCGGGCCGCCCGGCGTCCTGATCGCCAACGCCGGCATCAGCATCCGGCACCGGTTCCTCGACATCACGCCCGACGAGTGGCGGCGCGTCATGGCGGTCAACCTGGACGGCGTCTTCTTCTGCGCTCGGGCCGCGGCGCGGCGGATGGTCGGGGCAGGGCGCGGCGTCATCCTCGTGACCGCCTCGACCAACGGCGTCGTCGGCCACCCGTTCTATGCCGACTACAACGCGTCGAAGGCCGGCGTCATCCTGCTCGTGCGCTCGATGGCGCTCGAGCTCGCGCCTGCGGTCCGCGTGAACGCCGTGGCGCCCGGCTACGTCCTGACGCCGATGCAGCGCGCCGAGTACACCGACGAGATGCTCGACGCGACGAACGCGAAGATCCCGCTGCGCCGGCACGCGACCCCGGAGGAGGTCGCGGCGCTGTTCGCGTACCTCGCGTCCGACGAGGCGGCCTACCTGACGGGCGCCGTGATCCCGATCGACGGCGGCGAACTGGCGGGAGGGCTGGCGAGCCACGACTGAGCGTTGCCCGGACAGGCGCCGACCGGTCGTGGCAGCCTGTGCGCGAGACCACGAGCACGACAGGAGCCCGCGAGTGCCCGAACAGCCCATCGTCCACCCGTACATCCCGAACACGATCCCCGAGATTCGCGCGGAGATGCTCGCCGCCGTCGGCGCGACCGACGTCGAGGACCTGTACGAGGAGATCCCCGAGCGCCTGCGGCTGCGCCGGCCGCTCGACGTGCCGCCCGCCCTGCGCTCGGAGGCCCAGCTCGTCCGCGAGGTCGGGGGCCTGCTCGAGCGCAACCGCTCGACGCGGGAGCTGCTCAGCTTCCTGGGAGCCGGCTGCTACGAGCACCAGGTGCCCGCGGTGTGCGACGAGATCAACGGCCGCGCCGAGTTCCTGACGGCCTATGCCGGCGAGCCGTACGAGGACCACGGGCGCTTCCAGGCGCTGTTCGAGTACGGCTCGATGATGGGCGAGCTGCTCGACATGGACGTCGTGAACGTTCCCGTCTACGACGGCTTCCAGGCCGCGGCGACCGCCCTGCGGATGGCGGCCCGCGTGACGGGCCGAACCCGGCTGCTGCTGACCGACGCGATCGGGCGGGACAAGCGCTCCAAGATCGCCGACTACTGCGCGCCCGACCTCGTGCTGGAGACGGTGCCGTTCGACCAGGCGTCCGGCGAGCTCGACCGGCAGGCGCTCGCTGCGCTCCTGCGCGACGACGTGGCGGCGGTGTACGTCGAGCAGCCGAACCATCTCGGCGTGGTCGAGACGGGACTGGCGGAGGCGGTCGAGGCGGCGCACCGCGTGGGTGCCCTGGCGGTCGTGTCGGTCGACCCGTCCACGCTCGGCGTCCTCGCCCCGCCGGCGTCCGTCGGCGCCGACATCGCCTGCGGCGACATCCAGCCGCTCGGCATCCACCAGCACTTCGGCGGCGGCCACGGCGGCTTCATCGCCTCGGCCGACGACCCGCGCATCGTCATGCAGTACCCCTCGCGCCTGTTCGGCATCGCGCCCACCTGCGTCGCCGGGGAGTACGGCTTCGGCGACGTCGCCTACGAGCGGACCTCGTTCGCGCTGCGCGAGGAGGGCCACGAGTGGGTCGGCACGGCGGCCGCGTTGTGGGGCATCACCGCGGGCGTGTACCTCGCGCTGATGGGTCCGCAGGGCATGCGCGAGCTCGGCGAGTCCGAGATGGCACGCACGCGCTACGCGATGGGGCGCCTGGCGGCCCTGCCCGGGGTGCGGATCCCGTTCGAGCGGAGCCACCACGTGCAGGAGTTCGTCGCCGACTTCAGCGAGACCGGGCGGACGGTGGCCGACGTGAACCGGGCGCTGCTCGAGCGGGGCATCCTGGGCGGCGCCGACCTGTCGGCGCAGTTCCCGACGCTCGGGCAGGCCGCGCTGTACGCGGTGACCGAGGTGCGCGCGCAGGCCGACATCGACCGCCTCGCGGTCGCGCTCGGGGAGGTGCTGGCGTGAGCGCGCCCGACGAAGCCCGGGCCACCGTGGGCGGATCGGCGGCATCCGGAGCCGCCGAGCCCCGCGCGGGCGTCCCCGACGCCATCGCCCCCAAGCCCTTTCCCCGCCGCTTCCACCAGGCGAGCTGGGACGAGCCCGTCATCTTCGAGCTCTCCACCCCCGGCGCGCGCGGCGTCCTGCTGCCGCCGCTCGAGCCCGCCATCCGCGCGGCCGTCGGCGATCCCGCCGCCGCGCTGCCCGCCGGCGTCGGGCGTGCGCGTCCGCCGCAGCTGCCCGAGCTCGCCCAGCTCCACGTCCTGCGCCACTACGACCGCCTCAGCCAGGAGAACCTGGGGGTCGATCTCGACATCGACGTCGGGCAGGGCACCTGCACCATGAAGTACTCGCCCAAGGTCAACGAGGGGCTCGTGCGCTCGCACAAGCTGGCCGAGCTGCACCCGCTGCAGGACCCCTCGACCGTGCAGGGGATCCTCGAGCTCATGTGGCGCCTCGAGCGCTTCCTCGCCGAGATCAGCGGCATGGACCGCGTGACGCTGCAGCCGGCCGCGGGGTCGCAGGCGATCTGGACGAACGTCGCGATGATCCGGGCGTACCACGCCGCGCGGGGCGAGGCGGCGACCCGCGACGAGGTCGTCACGACGATCTTCAGCCACCCCTCGAACGCGGCGGCGGCGAAGGTCGCGGGCTACCGCGTCATCACGCTGTACCCCGATCCCGAGACCGGGCACCCGTCGCTCGACGCGCTCCGGGCCGCCGTCTCGGAGCGGACGGCGGCGCTCCTCGTCACGAACCCCGAGGACACCGGCATCTTCAACCCCGACATCGACGCGTTCGTGCGGCTCGTGCACGAGGCGGGTGGCCTCGCCGCCTACGACCAGGCCAACGCGAACGGCATCCTCGGCATCACGCGCGCCCGCGACGCGGGCTTCGACCTCTGTCACTTCAACCTGCACAAGACGTTCTCGACGCCGCACGGCTCGGGCGGCCCGGCGGCCGGCGCGTGCGGGGTGACGGCCGACCTTGGGCCGTTCCTGCCGGCGCCCACGATCGAGCGGGTGGCCGACGGCACGTTCACCCTCGACCACGACCGGCCGCAGTCGGTCGGCAAGATGCGGCCCTGGTATGGCGTCGCCCCGAACCTCGTCCGGGCGTACGCGTGGATCCGCTCGCTGGGCCCGGACGGGCTGCGCGCGGTCGCCGAGACCGCCGTGCTCAACAACAACTACCTGCTCGCGAAGGTGCTCGAGATCGAGGGGGCGAGCGCGCCGTACGCGGTGGGGAAGCGGCGCATCGAGCAGGTGCGGTACAGCTGGCAGGCCCTCGCCGAGGCCACCGACGTCCACAGCGAGGAGCTGGGCGTGCGCATGGCCGACTTCGGGACCCACTACTGGACGAGCCACCACCCCTTCGTGGTGCCCGAGCCGATGACGCTCGAGCCGACCGAGTCGTACTCGAAGGCCGATCTCGACGAGTACGCGGCGATGCTGCGCGAGGTCGCCCGCGAGGCCCGCGAGACGCCCGAGACGGTGCACTCTGCGCCGCACGCGAGCACGATCCACCAGATCGACCCGTCGTGGTTCGACGACCCCGAGCGCTGGGCGGTCACGTGGCGGGCGTACCTGCGCAAGCACGGCGGACGGGGGGCAGCGGAGACAGGCCGCGCCGCTCCGGGCGTCTCGGCCAGTCACGCTGCGGATGCCTGACCGGCCCGGGCGCGGCGCATCGCGTCACCGCCCGCCGCGCGTCGGCCTCATCGTCAACCCGATCGCCGGCCTCGGCGGCCGTGTCGGCCTGAATGGCTCCGACGGCGAGGGGACGGTGGCGCGCGCGATCGAGCTGGGCGCCCGGCCGCAGGCGAGTCATCGGGCGGCCGAGGCGCTCCGTGCCCTCGTCTCCGCCTGGCCCGCGAGTCTGCCCCGACCCGAGCTGCTCGTGGCCCCCGGGCCGATGGGCGAGGACGCGGCGCGCGAGACGGGGCTCGCGGACACCGTCTCCGTCGAGGTCCTGCACGACGCGATCGGCGATCCGACGACGGCCGACGACACCCGACACCTGGCGGCCCGGCTGGCGAGCGCCGGCGTCGACCTGCTGCTGTTCGCCGGGGGCGACGGGACCGCGCGCGACGTGCATGAGGGCATCGGGAACCGCGCCGACACGCAGCCCGTCCTCGGCGTCCCGGCCGGCGTGAAGATCCAGTCCGCGGTCTACGCGACGAGCCCCGCCGTCGCCGGACGGCTCGCCGCCGACTGGCTTGGCTCCGCGCGCCGCCGGGCCGAGGAACGCGAGGTGCTCGACCTCGACGAGGCCGCCTACCGCCGCGGCGAGGTGCGGCCCGCGCTTCACGGCTATCTCCGCGTTCCGGCCGAACGGGGCGTGCAGGACCGCAAGGCGCCGACGCCGCCGGACGATTCGGCGGCGCTCGGCGGGATCGCGGAGGCCGTCGCCGAGGACATGCGCCGCGCGGGCGAGGGCGTGCTGTGCGTCCTCGGGCCCGGCACCACCGTGCGTGCCGTCGCCGAACGGCTGGGGGTCCCGAAGACGCTGGTCGGCGTGGACGTCGTGGAGTGGCACGACGGCCTGACGCGCGTGGTGGCGCAGGACGCGGGCGAGCAGGCCATCCTTCACGCGCTCGACGGGCGGCCCGCGCGGATCTTCGTCACCCCGATCGGCGGGCAGGGGTTCCTGTTCGGTCGCGGCAACCTGCCGATCTCGCCGGCAGTCATCCGCGCCGCGGCCTGCGGGCGCCCGCCGCGCGAGACGGTCATCGTGGTGGCGGCACCCGGCAAGCTGTCCGCGCTCGGCGGCCGGCCCCTGCTCGTCGACACCGGCGATCCAGGGCTCGACGCGGAGCTGGCCGGGCACGTGACGGTGATCACCGGGTATCGGGATCGGGCGGTCATCCGGGTGGCGGTCGCCTGACCGAGGAGGCAGACATGGGCGCGATGCAGGACAGACGGGCGATCGTGACTGGGGGCGCTTCCGGCATCGGGCGCGCGACCGCGCACCTGCTCGCTCGCGCGGGCGCGCGCGTGCTCGTCGTGGACCTCGACGGCGACGGGGCCGAGGTCGTGGCCCGGGAGATCCGCGCCGAGGGCGCGGAGGCCATTGCCATCCGCGCCGACGTCACGCTCGACGCCGACTGCCGAGCGGCGGTGGAGCGGGCGACCGAGGTGTTCGGCGGGCTCGACACGCTCGTGAACTGCGCGGGCGTCATCCGGCGGGCGAACGCCGTCGACCTCGCCGAGGCCGACTGGGACCTCGTCATGGCCGTCAACGTGAAGTCCGTCTACCTGATGGCCCACCACGCCGTGCCCCGCATGATCGAATCCGCGCGGGGCGCGATGAACGCTGGAGGACGCGGCGGCGCGATCGTCAACATCGGCTCGGGCTGGGGCCTCAAGGGCGGCCCGGACGCGGTCGCCTACTGCGCGTCGAAGGGCGCCGTCGTGAACATGACCCGCGCGATGGCGATCGACCACGGGCCGCAGGGGATCCGCGTCAACTGCGTGTGCCCGGGAGACACCGACACCCCGATGCTGCACGCCGAGGCCCGCCAGCTCGGGCTCGACGAGGTCGCCTTCCTCGCCGAGTCGGCGGAGCGGCCGCTGGCCCGCCTCGGCACGCCCGACGACATCGCACAGGCGATCCTCTATCTCGTCTCTGACGCGTCGTCGTGGGTCACGGGCAGCGTGCTCGTCGTCGACGGGGGCGGGATCGCGTAGGACCGCGGTCGCGGCCGAGCCGCCTGCGCTCGGCCCTCGTCCGCCTGCGCCGTGAAGCTCGCGCGCCAGGCGGCCGCCGTTCCCGGGCCGGCTCCTCTTCTGCGGCGCACCCGGTGCACCCGGCGCACCCGGTGCACCCGGCCAACCCGGCGCACCCGGCCACACGTCGTACCCAGCCGCTTGACGGTGACAAGCCGCTTGACGGTGCCACGTTAGCGATATATCGTGATGGGGCACGACATGGTGCGACAGTCACGAAAGGGGTTGCTTGGCGATGTTCGAGCACGGACCGGACCGTCCGTGGGGCGAGCCCGGGATCGGAGAGGGGCCCGGCGGCCGGGGCCGCGGCTGGGACATGGGAGGCGAGCGGTGCGTGGGCCACGGGCCCGGACGCGGCGCGCGGCTCCACCACGGCGAGGGACCACGGCACGGTCGTGGACCGTGGACGCACGCGCACGGGATCGGCGGGCCACCTGGCGGCCCGTTCGGAGGGCCGTTCGGTGGGGCGTTCCGCGGCCGTGGACGGATGGCGCGGCGCGGCGACGTCCGCCTGGTGATCCTCGAGCTCCTCGCCGAGCAGCCCATGCACGGGTACCAGGTGATCCAGGAACTCGAGGCGCGGAGCGGCGGTCGCTGGCGTCCGAGCGCGGGCTCGGTCTACCCGACGCTGCAGCAGCTCGAGGACGAGGGCCTCGTTCGGAGCGAGGAACGGGACGGGCGGCGCGTGTTCACGCTGACCGACGCCGGGCGCGCGGAGCTGGATCGGCGCGGGCCCGCGACCCGGCCATGGGAGGCCGAGGCCGGCGAGGACGAGGCGTTCGAGCTGCGCGACCTGAGCTTCGAGGTCGTTGCCGCGGCGATGCAGGTCGGGCGGGTCGGAGGTCAGGCTGCGGTGTCCCAGGCGCGCGAGATCCTCGTGGATGCGCGGCGGCGCCTGTACCGGCTGCTTGCCGAGGACGACACGCAGGCGGCCGGGTCGGGCGAGCCGGCTTCCGGTTCCGAGGGCTGACGCGCTCGCTGGTGCGACGTCCGTCCCGTGCCATCTTCGTCATCCGCGTTCTCGCGAGTACGCTGCCGAGGCAGGTAGAATCGCCCGACGCCGGCCAGCGTGCCGAAGGGCGGAGCAGCGTCGGCAGGGAGGAGCGGGACGAGATGGCACACGAGAGCGCGCCCGAACCGAAGGTACGCGTCGCCAAGAAGATGCGGCGTCGGATCGCTAGGCTCGAGCGCCGCGTGCGCGCAGCGCGCCGGGACGAGGAACGCCGGGTGAAGCGCCTCGAGCAGGCACGTGAGCGACGGGCCCTCCTGGAACAGCGTCTCGCGGCGCTGCGCCCGTCACCCCCGCCCGAGACGGTGGCCGCACAGGGGCCGGCGGTTCCTGCCGCCCCGAACGACGGAGCGGCCTCCGTCGCCGACGAACCCGCCGCCTCCGGCCAGGGCTGATCGGCGGCCGGCCGCAGGCGGCTCTGGCGCCGACGGGCACCGAGGCCCCGCGGCCGATCGAGGCAGGACGCGCTCCATCGCGAACGCGGCCGCGCACGCCATCGGCCGTGACGCGGGCGCGCCGTCAGCCCTCGAGGAACGTCAGCCGGACCGTCCGCGTCCCGTTGTCGACGTTCGTGTCGAGCAATGCGATCGATTGCCACGTCCCCAGAGTGAGACGGCCGCCGACGACCGGGATCGTCGCCCAGGGAGGCGCGAGCAGCGGCACCACGTGGTCGGCGCCGTGGCCGCGCGAGCCGTGCCGGTGGAGCCAGCGGTCGTCGCGAGGCAGCAGGCGGTCGACCGTGTCGAGGAGATCCTGCTCGGAGCCCGCCCCGAGCTCCATGATCACGAGTCCAGCCGTGGCGTGCGGAACGAACACGTGCAGGACGCCGTCGCCGAGCGCGCGCACGAACCGGTCGCACTGGTCGGTCAGGTCGAACAGGCCGGGCCGGGACCCGGTGTGGACGGTGAACTCGGCGCTCTTCACGTTCGAGGGGCCCCCGACGTGCCCACGGCCGACAACGTGCCCACGGCCGACGACACCCTCGCGGCCGGCGACGTTCTCATGGCCCCCGACGTACCCACGGCCGACGATACCCCCGCGGCCGACGGCGCCGCGCGTCCGTTCCCCGCGTGGCCTCCGCGCGACCGCCTAATCGTTGAGGTCCTCGACGACGCCGCCGGCGAGGAACAGGACGTCCTCGGCGATGTTCGTGACGCGATCCCCGATCCGCTCCAGGTAGTGCGCCGCGAACAGGATCCGCGTGCCGCGGTCCACGTTCTCCGGATCGGCGCGCATGAGGTCGAGCACCACGTCGAAGCTCGCGTGGTACAGCCGGTCGACCTCGTCGTCCCGGCTCGCCACGCCGCGCGCCCGCGCTTCGTCGACCTCGACGAGCGCCGAGATCACGTCGTGCACCATCCCGGCGACCAGCTCGCCCATCCGTGGCAGGAACACGTACCGCCGGAGCGGCGCCTGCTGGGCCAGCTTCCGGACCTGCTTCGCGACGCTCGCGGCGTGGTCGCCCATCCGCTCGAGCTCGTGGGCCACGCGGTCGAGCGCGAGCAGGTAGCGGAGATCGCGCGCGACGGGCTGCTGTGTCGCGATCACGGTCGTGATGAGCTCCGACGTCCGCGCCTGGATCTCGTTGATGCCGCGGTCGTCGTGGATGACCTGCTCCGCGAGCGCGGAGTCGTGCGCATGCATGGCCTCCGTCGCCCGCCGGACGGCCTCCTCGACGAGGTCCCCCATCTGGACGATCTCGGCCTGGATCTCGCGCAGCGCGCGGTCGTACGTCTCGCGGTGGCCGTGCACGAGCGATCGTGCGGGGCCCTGTTCGGTCACGCGTGTGCCTCCCTCACCCGAACCGGCCCGAGATGTAGTCCTCGGTCAGGCGACGCTGTGGGTTGGTGAAGATCTGCCGGGTCGGGCCGTCCTCGACCAGGTATCCGGCACCGTCGTCTCCCACCGTCAGGAACGCGGTGCGGTCGCTCACGCGCGCCGCCTGCTGCATGTTGTGGGTCACGATCACGATCGTGTAGCTGGTCCGCAGCGCGTCGATGAGCTCCTCGATCTTGAGCGTCGACATGGGATCGAGCGCCGAGGCCGGCTCGTCCATCAGCACCACCTCGGGCTCGACCGCGATCGCTCGCGCGATGCACAGCCGCTGCTGCTGTCCGCCCGAGAGGGCGCCCCCGGCCGCGTGGAGCTTGTCCTTCACCTCGTCCCACAGCGCGGCCCGTCGCAGGCTCCGTTCCGCGACCTCCTGGAGCAGCGCGCGATCCTTGATCCCCGCGAGCTTGAGCCCGGCCACGACGTTGTCGAAGATCGACATGGTGGGAAACGGGTTGGGGCGCTGGAAGACCATCCCGATGCGCTGGCGGACCACGACCGGGTCCACGCCCGGCACATAGATCGGATCGCCGTCGAGGTGGATCTGCCCCTGGATCCTGGCGCCGGGGGTCACCTCGTGCATCCGGTTGAGGCACCGGATCAGGGTGGACTTGCCGCAGCCGGATGGCCCGATGATCGCGGTGACGGAGTTCGGCTGCACCGTCAGCGTGATGTCCCGCAGGACGAGGTGTTGCCCGTAGTAGGCGCTGAGGTGGTCGATCTCGACACCCACCGCCGCGTGCTCGACCGCCAGCTCGCCGCGGTCGGCGACGGCGATGCCGCGCGCCGGCGGTCGGTCGGTCGGCTCGATGTCTGTACCGGGGGCGGTGGTCTCTCCGGTCATCACGCTCATCAGTGTACGGTCCACGTGCGGTCGAGCCTACGCGAGACGGGCGGCGCGGCGTCGAAGGACGAACCGCGTGAGGATCGAGAAGGTGAGGACGAGCAGCACCAGCACCAGCGAGGCTGCCCAGGCCTGCTGGTGCCAGGCGTCGTACGGCCCGGACGCGTAGACCCAGATGCGAAGCGGCAGCGCGTCCATGGGCTCGGCGAGCGACGCCGTCACGCGCTGGTTGCCGAGCGCGGTGAAGATCAGGGGGGCGGTCTCTCCGGCGATCCGCGCAACCCCGAGCAGGATCCCGGTCACGATGCCGGTCGCCGCGGCCGGCATCGTCACCCGCACGATCGTCTTCCAGGGTGGGATGCCGAGCGCGTAGGCGGCTTCGCGCACGGACCCGGACACGAGCCCCAGCATCTCATCCGTCACGCGGGCCACGGTGGGGATGATGATGACCGCGAGTGCGACGGCGCCCGCCAGGCCGCTGAACGTCCCCATCGGAACGACGACCAGGCCGTAGGCGAAGAGCCCGACCGCGATCGTGGGGATGCCGGCGAGGACGTCGATCAGGAAGCGGATCCCGGTCGCCCCGCGCCCGCCCGCGTACTCGCGGATGTAGATCCCGGTCAGCACCGCCACCGGCGTGCCGATGAGTGTGCCCAGGCCCACCATGATGAGCGTGCCCACGACCGCGGGCGCGACGCCGCCACCGGGGAATCCCGCCGGCACGGGATCCTGTGTGATGAGGGCCAGGTTGAAGGCCGGCAGGCCCTGGATCAGCACGAACGCCAGCACCAGGACGAGCGGGATCGCCGCGACGGCGGCGGCCAGCCAGAGCAGGCCCCGCATCAGCCGGTCGATCGCCCGGCGCCGGCGGATGCGCCGGTCGCCGAGCCGCGTCCGGGCGTCGGCGCTCATGCCAGGACGTTCCGTGCGCTCGCCCCGTAGGCGACACGCCAGACGAGCAGCCGGGCGGCTGCGTTGATGAGCAGCGTCACGATGAGCAGCAGGAGCCCGATCTCGATGAGCGAGCTGCGGTAGAGGTCTGTGGTCGCCTCGGTGAACTCGTTGGCGATCACGCTCGCCATCGTGTAGCCCTGGGAGAAGAGCGAAAGCGAGATCGTCGGCGCGTTGCCGATCACCATCGTCACCGCCATCGTCTCACCGATCCCGCGCGCCAGGCCGAGGATGCCGGCGCCGATGATGCCGCTGCGGGCGTACGGGAAGACACCCAGGCGGATCGTCTCCCAGCGGGTCGCGCCGAGCGCCAGCGCCGCCTCGCGCTGCGAGAGCGGCACGGCCGCGACCACGTCGCGCGACACCGCCGCGACGGTGGGGAGGACCATGATCGTGAGGACCACCACCGCCTCCAGGTTGCCGATGCCGATCGGGTTGCCGGTGAAGAAGGGCAGGAAGCCGAGGGTGTCGTGGAGGGGCACCTCGACGTAGTCCCGTATCCATGGCGCCAGGACGAAGATGCCCCACAGGCCGTAGACGACGCTGGGGATCGCGGCCAGCATCTCGACCATGAAGCCGACGGGGCCCGCCAGCCAGCGCGGCGCGAGCTCGGCCAGAAAGAGCGCCACCCCGACCCCGATGAGCATGGCCAGCACGAGCGCCGAGACCGAGGTCAGGATCGTGCCGTAGATGAAGGGGAGCGCCCCGAAGACGCTGTGGACCGGGTCCCACGTGGTACCCCACAGGAAGGCCGGGCCGTTGTAGGCGATGCCCCGCAGCGACTCCCGGGCGATCACCACGACGAGGCCCGCGATGACCGCCAGCACGGTCAGTGAGGCGAGGATCACGAGCGCGCGGAAGGCCGGCTCGCCGTGGCGCGGCCGGTGCTGCGCGAGCAGCGCCGGCACGCGACCGTATTCCGCCGCTGGGGCGCTCACGCAGACAACCGAGACGTCATGACGACCTCCGATGATGGCACAGCCGTGGCACGTCGTGTGCCTCCCCGGCGGGCGATGCGCCGGGGAGGCACGTCAAGGGTGGCGAGGAGGCTCCGATCAGCCGGGCATCGAGGCTGCCCGCAAGCCGGGCGCTTCTCGGTCGACGCTCAGGGCAGGACCGGCTGCCCGCCGACGGTGACGCTCTTCAGCACGGCCTCGACCTTGGTGACGAGGTCCGGGGCCATCGCCGAGTAGTCGACCTGCGCGGCGTAGGACTGCCCGTTGTGGATCGCCCACCAGAGGAAGTCGATCATCGCCTTCACCTCGGTGGCCTTGCTCGCCGGGTAGTCCTTGTAGAGGAGGACCCATGTGCTGGCGCCGATCGGGTAGGCGTTCGGGCTCGAGGCCGGCGGGTTGACGATCAGGAAGCGCAGGTCGGCCGGGGCGTTCGGCACCGCGGCGGCGACCGCGGCGGTGGTCGAGGCGAGGGTGGGCTTGATGAAGTTGCCGGCGGCGTTCTTGACGAGCCCGACGGGCAGGTTGTTCTGCAGCGCGTACGAGAGCTCGACGTAGCCGATCGCGCCGGGCGTCTGCTTCACGAGCGCCGTCACGCCCGCGCTTCCCTTGCCGCCTGCGCCGACCGGCCAGTTCACCGAGAGACCCGCGCCAACGGTGCTCTTCCAGGCCGGGCTGGTGTCGCTCAGGAAGCTGGTGAAGTTCATCGTGGTGCCGGACCCGTCGCTGCGGTGCGCCACGGTGATCCCCAGGTTGGGGAGCTTCACGCCCGGGTTGTCGGCCGCCAGGGCCGGGTCGTTCCAGTTGGTGATCTTGCCCAGGTAGATGCCCGCGATCGTCGCCGGGCTGAAGCGCACCTCACCCGTGAAACCGGGCAGGTTGTACGTCATCGCGGCCGCCCAGTGGATCATCGGGACGTTGAGCACCGGGACGCCGATCTGCTGCTCCTGCGCGTCGCTGAGGTAGATGTCCGAGGCGCCGAAGTCCACGGTCTTGGCCTGGAACTGGGCGATGCCACCGCCCGATCCGATCGCCTGGTAGTTCACGGCGACGCCCGGCGCCACCTGCTGCTGGTAGATCTGGGCGACCGCGCTCAGCCACGGGTAGATGGCGGTGGAGCCGGCACCGGTGACCTCGGCCTTGTCGTTCTTGCCGATCGTCGTCGACGGGCTGACGCTGCTGTAGTCGACGGCCGACGCGGGCGCCGCGACCGAGGCGGCCGGCGCGTTGCCGCCCCCTGCACCGGCCGGTGCGCTCGAGCTTCCGACGGACGCCGAGCAGGCGCCGAAGGTGACCGCGGCGATGACGGCCAGCGCTCCCCAGCGGGCCCTGAGATCGATTGCCACGCATTCCTCCTCGAGACCCGGCTGCGCCGCCCGGACGTGGCCGTTCTTCGGCCCTCGTCCATCTCTGGGCCCCATGCCGGGAAGATCCTGTCTCGTGCATTCGCACTGTCGCCGGTCGCCGTCAATCCGCCGTGCGCCGGCCGTTATGGGTTGGTTAAATCTGCTTGTGAGGTCCTCGAGGATTGCGGTCGTCTCGCTCGGCAGCACGAGCGTCCACTTCACCGTCGCGCGCCCGTCGTCCGGGCACGGTCTCGTCCCGGTCACCGACGCCAGCGTGCTGTTCGAGCTCGGATCGACGGTCGACGCGAACGGGCTCGTCCCGCCCGAGCGCCTGGCCGAGCTCCATCGCGTGCTCAGCCTGTACGTCATCGCGGCGCAGGGGATGCACATCGCCCCGATCACGGTCGTGGCCACCGAGCCGCTCCGGCGCGCCTCGAACGCGGGCGAAGTCCTCGCCGCGGTCGCAACGCAGACCGGCGGGCCGGTTCACGTGCTCCGCCACGAGGAGGAGGCGCTGCTCTCGCTGTTCGCGGTGCTCGGCGGCCGCTCGCCGCGCGTCGAGACGCTCGTCCTCGACATCGGGGGCGGGTCGTCGGAGTACGCGATCGCGCGCCCGGACGGGCCGCCGCGGCTCGACGCGGTCCGCACCGGGGCGGCGCGGCTGACCGACGCGTGGATCCGGCACGATCCGCCGAAGCGGGAGGAGATGGAGGCGGCGTTCCGGACGGCACGCGGCGAGGTTGCGGGTACGGTCCAGGGGGCGCCGCGCGCGGCGATCATGGTCGGCGGCACGGCCACGAACCTCCTGCGCCTCGTCGCCGGGGATGCGCGGTGGCGCTCGCTGACGCGTGCCCGGCTCCACGCCGCGATCGCGATGCTCGAACTCACGACGACCGATGAGATCACGCGACGCAGCCCGATCCGGCCGCAGCGCGCGCGGATCCTGCCCGGGGGCGCCGCGCTCGCCGCGGCGTTCCTCGACCGCTATGGGCTCGACCGCGCGACGGTTTCGCAGGCGAGCATCCGGGAGGGCGTCATTCTCGCGATCGCCCGGGCGGGTGCCGGCTGGCGGGAACGGCTGCCCGAGCTGGTCGGGTCGCCGGGGGACGGGCGTGACACCTCGATCGAGGCGGGAGCCTCGAACGTCGCGTCCGGCGCGTGAGGGCCGCGTCCGGCTCATCCGAGGTGGGCGGTCGGCCTCGGCACCCTCGGCACCCTCGGCGTGAGGCGCGATAGCAGAGGCGCGATAGCAGGCGCTCGCTCGCGTACCATCGAAGCGTGGCTCGCACGCTCCTGGTCGTCGACGACGAGGCGATCCTCCGCGAGACGCTCGAGTACAACCTCGTGCGCGACGGCTATCGCGTCGTCACGGCCGCGGACGGACGGGAGGCGCTGTCGAAGTTCGCCGAGGAGCGGCCCGACCTCGTCGTGCTCGACGTCATGCTCCCCGGGCTGTCCGGGCTTGACGTGTGCCGCGCGATCCGGCGCGAGTCCGAGGTCCCGATCCTCATGCTCACCGCGAAGGATTCGGAGATCGACAAGGTGGTCGGGCTCGAGCTCGGCGCGGACGACTACCTGACGAAGCCGTTCGGGCTGCGAGAGCTGGTCGCCCGGATCCGCGCGTTGCTCCGACGGACCGAGCCGCACGACGGGGACGAGGAAGTGCTCCCGCATACGGCTCCCGCCGTCGCCGCGGCCCCCGAGCGCGTGACCGTCGGTGCGCCGGGTGTTCCAGGGGGCACGTCGCCGGCCGCGCAGCGTCCCCCCGAGGCGGTGCAGCCGCCGGCCCCGCCGCAGCCGCCTGCGCACGAGCGGCTCGGGCCTGTCGTCGTCGACTTCGCGGGCCATCGCCTGCTCCGCGACGGCGTCGAGCTTCCCGCGACCGCGCGCGCGTTCGACCTGCTCGCGTTCCTCATGCGTCGCCCCGGCCAGGTGTTCACGCGGGAGCAGCTGCTGGACCAGGTGTGGGGATACGAGTACGCGGGCGAGACGCGAACGGTGGACGTGCACGTCCACCAGCTGCGGAGCCTGATCGAGCGGGACTCCGCCGCCCCGGAGTACCTCCACACCGTCCGCGGGGTGGGATACGTGTTCCGGCGGCCCGAACGACCGGACCCGGCCGGCCCGGACCGGCCGGGCGGCTGACGTGCCTCCCGACGTCGTCGCGCTCGCGACGGCCGTCGTCCTGCTGGCCGTGGTCGGCGGCTTCGCGGTCGCCCGGGAGCGCGAGCACCGCCGGATTCGGCGGCTCCTCGGCCCCGGCGGATCGGTCGAATCGGCCGTGGATGCGGCGCTCACCCGAACGGCGGAGGCGGAGCGGCAGGCGCGACTGCAGGCGGAGGAGATCTCGTTCCTCGTCGGCCTCGTCGGGACCGGCGTCGTCCGCCTCGACGGCGACCTGACGGTCGTCTCCGCCAACCGCGCCGCGCACCTCTTCCTCGATGCTCCGACCGCGTCACTGCAGGGCCGGCGCGTGCCCGACCGGCCGCTGGCACGGCTCGAGGGCGTGCAGGACGGAGCCGCGTCCGGGCTCGGAGACGTGCGACTGGACGGCATCGTCCGGACGGCCGCCCGCAACGGGAGCGCCGCCGACGAGATCTCGCTCGGCGGACCGGATGGGCGGACGCTGTCGGTACGGGCTCGCAGGTCGCCGGGCGGCGACGTCTGGGTCATCCTGGAGGACCTGTCCGAGCTGCGCCGCCTGCAGCGGATCCGGACGGAGTTCGTCGACAACCTCTCGCACGAGCTGCGGACGCCGCTGACGACGGTCCGGCTCCTCACGGAGACGCTTGCGCGGGACCTCGAGGAGATCGACGTGCCCGGACGGGTCGTCGACCTGGTCCAGAAGATCGACGTCGAGACGGGGCACCTGGTCCAGATGGCGACCGAGCTGCTCGACCTGGCGCGGATCGAGCAGGGGAGCGTGCCCCAGCTCTACATCGACGACGTCGACATCGCGCCGGTCATCGAGGGCGCGCTCGATCGGCTGCGGCTGTTCGCAGAGCGGCAGGGCGTCCGGCTCCGTTCCGAGGTCGCGCCGCACCTCCCGGTCGTGCTCGGGGACGCCGAGCGCCTCGGCCAGCTGCTCGTGAACCTGCTCCACAACGCGATCAAGTTCTCGCCCGGCGGCGGCGACGTCACGGTCCGGGCGCGACCGACGCAGGTCCCCGGTACCGCCGGGCTCGTCACGCTCGAGGTCGAGGACCACGGCGTCGGTGTCCCCTCTGACGACCTGCCGCGGATCTTCGAGCGCTTCTACAAGGTCGACAAGGCGCGGGTCCGCGGCGGCGGGGGCACGGGCCTCGGGCTGTCGATCGTGCGCCACATCGCCGAGGGGCACGGGGGCCGGGTGTCGGTCGAGAGCGTCGAGGGCCAGGGATCGACGTTCCGGGTCGAGCTGCCGGCAGCGCCGCCGATCCCGTCGGCCGACGTTCACGCCGGGACCGGCGAGCCGGCCTGAAGGTCGAACGCCCGTCTGCGCGTCAGTCCGCGCGCACGTCCCCCAGCAGCTTCGCGATCTCCCGCGCATTCGTCGTCCCGTAGTTCGCGAAGCAGTTGTTCATGAGCACGTGGGTGTCGCGCGCCTTCGTGGCCGCCTGCTCGATCTTCGGCACCCAGGGCTCGAGCTCGTCCTTCGAGTACAGGTAGCGGAACCGCTCGACCGTCGGGATCCCCTGCGCCTCCCACGTCTCGGCGCGGCGACCGTGGAACCGGACGACCGCCAGGTCGGGGGACGTGGTCGCGACGAGCGGCGGGATGCTGCTCTTCAGCCCCTGCGGGCCATCGACCATCACGAACGCGATCCCGTGGCCCGACAGGAACCCGAGCGTCCGCTCCGCGTTCTTCTCGTTGAGCCACGACCCGTTGCGGAATTCGACGGCGCAGCGGAGCGGCGCCAGCCGTTCGGCGGCCTCCAGGATCGCGTCGCGCGCCTCGGACGACGGGAACACCCACCGTGGGTACTGGAGGAACACCGCGCCGATCTGGCCGGAGGCGCGCAGTGGCTCGAGGCCCTCGGCGAACAGGCGCCACGTCTCGTCGCGCAGCTCCGCCGGCAGATCCTTCGCGTACAGGCGCGGCTTCGACGCGACGTCCGGGGGCAGGGCGTCGCGGATCGCCTTCGGGAGCCGTCGCGTCTCGCTCGGCTGGCCGGTCAGAATCGCGTGTGCCTTGACGTCGAACGTGAAGTCGGGAGGCGTCCGTCGCACCCACAGCTCCGACATGGCCGGCGAGGGCAGGGCGTAGTACGTCGCGTCGACCTCGACGACCGGGAACTGTCGGGCGTAGTAGGCGAGACGCTCCTCCGCGGTATCGGCACCGGAGGGGTAGAAGACGCCCGAGGCCGTCATCGTCGGGTCGGTCCACGACGCAGTCCCGACCCGGATCCAGCCTCCGTCGGGGGCCGCAATCGGCTGCGATGCCGCGTCCTCGAGGGCACGCGCGCGGTCGCCGGCGACGGACGTCCCGGGATCGTGCTCCCCGCCGTACGGCATCTCGACCTTCCGCGACGGCGGCCTCGCTCGAGCCGTGGTCACCGCCTCGCCGCGGCCCTGTGTCGTTGCCCCGCTTGCCTCACGCGGCCATCCTCCCGGTTTGCATCTAACGAATGCAAGGGTCGTTGCGGGACCTGTAGTCCCCGTGCGCGGCCTCACGACGATCCTGTTGAGTCGGGGCCGGAGGGCTCCGTGGAACGGAGGAGAGACTGCATGGGGATCATTGCATGGATCATTCTCGGCGCGATCGCCGGGTTTCTCGCGAACCTGGTCATGGGCTCGAGTGAAGGTGTGATCGGCACGGTCATCCTCGGGATCGTCGGCGCGATCGTCGGCGGCTTCATCGCGTCGGCGCTCGGGATCGGGACCGTGACCGGCCTGAACATCGGCAGCATCGTGATCGCGGTGATCGGCGCGATCATCGTGGTCGCGATCTACCGCGCGCTCGCCGGACGGCGGACCGGCGCCGCAATCTGACTCAGCGGCGGCTCCGCCGGGCCGAGGTTCGGCCCGGCCGCCAGTTCGGCCGGCCGCCAGACGGCCAAGCGACGTGACCGCTCCGGAAGGGGCGGTCACGTCGCGTAGTGCTCACGGCGATCATGGTCGTGGCTGCTGCGCGTCATCGCGCTCGGCTCGACGCTCTGCGCCCTGGCCCTTTTCCCGCCCCGGCGCCTCCACGTCGTGCGTGGCCGAACTCCGCGTCGCCGCGACGATCTGCGTCCCCGCGGTGCGCGCCTCCGTGCTGCGCGTCCGCACGCTCCCGGCGGTCGGCGGGAACTGCTCGGGCCCGCTCGCGGGATCCGTTACGGTCCGGTGATCGTGCAGGCGTGGAGATCGGTCGTGAGGGCGGCCAGCAGGGAAGGTCAGGCCTCGTCGGCGCGCTCGGCCGGGAGCGTGAACGCGAACGCCGCGCCGCCATCGTCCGGATGCTCGACCCGGATCGTCCCGCCCATCGCCTCGACGAGGCCGCGCGCCACGTTGAGGCCGAGGCCCGTCCCTCCGCTGGCCGCACCCGTCGCGAACCGGTCGAAGATGCGCGTCTTCATCTCCGCCGCGACGCCCGGACCGTGATCGCGCACGACCACGTCGAGCATGGCGGTGCCGGCCTCCCGGCCCGCATCGTCCTGTTCGCTTCGCAACGCGGCGGCGGAGGTGGGATGCGCCGCGACCGAAGTCGGGACGAGGAGCGCGCCCCCGGCGATCACGGTCGCCGCCCCGTGACCGGGTCCCCGATCCGCGCTCGCGACCGCCACCCCGCCGCGACCGGCACCCGCGACTGCGCCGCGCGCCACCGCGCCGAGGACTCCCGCTCCGGAACGGACCGAGACCGTCACCTCGACCGGTGCCCCGCCGCCGTGCTTGACCGCGTTGTCGAGCAGCGCCCACACGACCTGGTCGACCCAGTCGCGGTCGGCGATCGCCAGCCAGCCGCTCGCGTCGTCCCGCAGGTCGAATGCGATCTCGTCGTGCCCGAGGCTCTCCCACGCCCGCCGCACCATCGGCGCGAGGGCGACCACCTCCTCGCGCGGCCGCAGCGTCCCCGCTTCGATCCGCGAGACCGTCAGCAGCTGCGCCACGAGCCGGGACAGCCGGTCCGCCTGCTCGACGATGATCCGCGCCGCCCGGTCGCCATCGTGCGAGGCGAGCCGTTCGGCAAAGGCGCGGATGCTCGTGAGCGGCGTCTGCAGGTTGTGGCTCACGCCGCGCAGGAACTCGCTCTTGAGCTCCGACAGCGACCGCGTTTCCGCGTACAGCTGCGCGTTGCGAATCGCCGCCGCCAGTTGCCGGGCGAACAGGGCGAGCAGGTCGGCGTCGGCCGGTCCCCAGTCCCGCATCGGCGGGACGATCGCGCGAAGCCACCCGACCTCGTCATCGCCCAGGCGCAGTGGCTCGACGATCGTCCACGCCTCGCCGGGCACGCGTTCGTCCGACAGCGGAGGCCGCCGATCGCCCCGTGCCGACAGCACGACCTCCACCGACCGGAACCCGAACGCGGATGTCGCGGCACGCTCGGCGGCGGTGACGAGCGGTTCGATGCCCGCGCTCGGCGACAGCGCCGCGAGCGCCTCGAGGACCTGGTGGAGCGATTCGTTCCGCGCCGACAGCGCGGCGGCGAGGCGGTTGTGGCTCGCGGCGAGGCGCCCGAGCTCGTCGTCGGTCGGCGCGACCACCCGCGCGGACAGATCGCCCGCCTGCAGCCGGTCGAGCGTCTGCGTCAGCTGGCGCATCGGCGAGATCAGCCCACCGGCGAATGCGAACGACAGGAACAGCGCCCACAGGACCGTCAGCGTGAGCGCGAACGCCAGGACGACCGCGACGTCCGAGCTTCCGGTGATGGGCATGACGAGCGCGAGGTAGCCGATGGTCTGGCCGGATGACGCGTGAACCGGCACGACGGCAATGGCCGACCCGCCCGACGCTGTCGTCATGCCGCTGGCGGCCTGCGCCGCTCCCTCGGGCAGGCTCGCCGGCGGATCGTCGCCCGCCGTCGCCTGGACGACCCCGTCGACGGCGAAGACCGTCACCGATCCGCCCGCCATCGTCGCGAGGCGGCCTGCGATCGTCTGGTCGGGAAGCTGGTCGACCGGCAGGCCGGCGACCTCGACCCGGGCCAGCGCAAGTGCGTCGGACTGGACCTGGGCTGTCGACGCCGATCCCGCGCGCCACGCGTCGACCACCCCGAACACGAGCACCGGCAGCAGCGCCACCGTCGCGAGCGCGAGGAAGAGTCGTGTCTGGATCGGCAGCCGGCTCATCGGTCAGTGCCGGCAGCGGAGCCGGCGTCGGGCCGCACTCATGGGGGCAGCATATCAGCGGCCAGACCTGTCACTCGGCCCGCATCCGGCATTCGTCGACCCGGGGTCGTACGGCGCGCGCAGTCGGAGGCGAGCCAGCCGACTGCGACGTGGCGGTCGTCAGTTGACGAGCTTCAGGACGTAGGATCCGGCGAAG
>JAJYGH010000086.1 GCA_021785175.1 Chloroflexota bacterium
CGCCGCGTGGAGCTCGTGCGATACACGACCCCGTCGGCGTTGCTGAACGCAGCGGCAGACTACCTGGCGGCACGCGAGGCCGAGCACAACCTGCTTCTGGGCATCCTCGGCACCCTGCGTGATCGCCCGGAGGTTGGCCCTGAGCCGCCCTTCCTCGCGGCTGTAACCGAGCAATCGGTCGTGCTCGTGGCCGTCCGCACACCCCCATCGAGCCTGGTACTCTCCGAGCTTGGCGTCTCGCACGAGCGGGTCGCCGATGCCCTGACGCCGCTTCTCGACGAGCTACTCCGCGAGGGCCGCGAGCTGCCTGGCGTGCTCGGACCGCCGCTCCTGGCAGGCTGGTTCGCAGCAGCCTGGTCAGCCGCGACAGGGAGCACCACGCGCCTGGCGATGGCCGAGCGGATCTACCGCGTTGCCGAGCTCCGTGCGGCACGGCCGGTGCCAGGGCGGTGGCGCCGCGCGACCGACGGCGATCGGCAGCTGCTGCAGGCGTGGGTCCTGGCGTTTCAGGCGGAGGCGCTTCCCGCAAGCGCGCGGGTGAGCAACATCGAGGCGATGCTCGATCGCTGGATCCAAGGCGCCGGTCGCACAGCCTACCTCTGGGAGGTCGACGGTCAGGCGGTCTCGCTCGTCGTGGCCGGCTCTCCCACACCGCACGGCATCCGCATCGGCCCCGTCTACACGCCCCCGGTCGCGCGTCGCCGGGGCTACGCGAGCGCGCTGACCGCCGCCGTCAGCCAGGAGCAGATCGATCGAGGCTGCCGCTACTGCTTCCTCTTCACGGACCTGGCAAACCCGACCTCGAACCAGATCTATCAGTCGATCGGATACGAGCCGGTGACGGACGTCGCCCAGTACTCCTTCGCACGGGCGCCGGACTCCGGCTCAGGGGGCGCTGAACGGCCACAGAGGGCTGCCTTCGGCTGATGCGGAGGAGATCTTTCGGCCACAAGACCTGAATGGCGAAGAGTGCCGGGCAAGGCCGGGCACAGCAGACGACGGGACCGGCGACGTCGTTCGCGCACGAGTTCCTCGTGCGCCTCCGGCGCGGCCGAGAAGTGCACCGGGGAGCGCCCCGGGTCGAGGAGCGAGAGGCGCCGGCTGGTCGACGGCTAGTCGTTCGGGCTGGCGGTCGGGGAAGCGGACGGGGACGCCTCGGGCGCCACGCAGTGCGCTGCGGACTTGCCGTGCGTCTCGGTCCCGCAGGTCTCCCGGTGGGCGTTCTCCTGCTCGCCGCGCTCGACCGACTCGCCGCGTGCGACCGAGCTCACGTACCCGCCGTGGTTGTCGTTCCTTCCGCCGACCTTCGACGTGTCCTGCGCCGCCTGCGATACGAGCCAGCCGTGGTTGTCGGTCGGCCGGGCGGTCGACTCGGGTGCGGCGGCCGCTTCGGGCGCTTCCGTCGCCTCGGGCGATTCGGTGGGCTCGGGGGTTTCCGTGGCCTCCGGCGCCTCGGTCGCGTCGGGCGATTCCGTCGCCTCGGCCGCCGGCGTCGCCACCGTCAGGCCAACCTGGTTGGGCGTCGCGAACTCGGTGTGCCCGGGCGTGGCCGGGTGGGTAACGAGCGCGCTCGCGGCGACGAGCCCGACGGGCAGCGCGGCCGCGACGACGAGCGCTGTCGCGACCCTGAGGCTGACGTACCTGGCGATGCGTCCGATCATGCTGACCCTCGCTCCATGGCCTCCAGCGCGGCTCCCGCGCGGGTCTCCGACTGCGAGAACGATGGTGCGCGAGATCCGTTGCGGGCGGCCCCCCCGACCATCGTCCGGCGGCCGCCCGCCGGTGGTCCCACTCCCCTGGCAGAGGCCGCCGACGTCGTGACGGGGACGTCATGAGCTGCCGTCGCGCCACCACGCACCGTCGCCAGGGCTCGTTCTGACGCGCGGCGCAGGCGGCGGTCGTGCATCCAGGCGGTCGTGCATCCAGGCGGTCGTGCATCCGGCCGCGCCTGTCATATCCTGTCGCCGTGCCGCTGTATCGCCTCGACCACGTCCCGGTCCTCCGGCAGCCCACGATGCTCGTGGCGTTCGAGGGCTGGGTCGATGCGGGCACGGCTGCGACCATGGCGCTGGCCCGCCTTGTCGACGGCGCCGACGTCATTGGCGCGTTCGACCCCGACGCGCTCTTCGACTACCGGGCGCGGAGGCCGTCTCTCGAGATCGTCGACGGACGGCCGAGCGAACTCACCTGGCCGGAGCTGCCGATCCGCTCGACGCGTGTGGGCGACCGCGACGTCGTCGCGATCGTCGGACCCGAGCCGGACTACCGCTGGCACGAGCTGTGCGATGCGACGGTCGAACTGGCGCGGCGGCTCGAGGTCTCGGAGTGGGTCGGCGTTGGGGCGATCCCGGGAGCCGTGCCGCACACCCGACCCGTCCACGTGATGGGCACGGCCTCGCGACCCGACCTGCTCTGTGCAGGCGTGAACCCCGGACCGGAGGGCGTCCTGCGCGTCCCGGCGGCGGCGCTCTCGGTCCTCGAGATGGCGATCGCGGCGGCGGGCATCCCGGCAGTCGGGTACTTCGCGCACGTCCCGCATTACGTGACCGGACCCTCGCCCGCGGCGGCGATCGAGCTGCTGCGGGTACTCGGCCGCCACCTCGGCGGCGAGATCCCCGTCGGCGACCTGCCCGAGGAGGCTCGACAGATCCGGTTGCGGCTGGACCTCGCCGTTGCGTCCGACGAGTCGACGCGCCAGCACATCGCGCGGCTGGAGGCGAAGGTCGACCACGAGCAGGCGCCTTCCGGCGACGACCTGATCGCGGACATCGAGCGCTTCCTGCGCGACCGGAACGAGAACAGCCAGCAGTCGTGACCGCGCGCCGGCGCCCGGATCGTGAATTGCGGCCGCCCGCGCGCGCAGAAATGGTGAAGAATCGCCCGTCCTTTCAGCGGATGGCCCGCCCGAGGCGGTACTCTTGCAGTTCCGCGGCGCGCTCGGCCGCGCCGCCTCGCTCGCCATCGCAGACAGGGAACCTCCGACCACCATGACCTTTCGCACGCCGCGGGCCGCACCGCACCGCAAGCGCTCCTCGTCGATGGGGCGGGAGCAGCGCCAGCAGCTCCTTGTCACGTTCGGGTTCATCGGGGCGATCGTCGTCGCGATCGTCATCCTCGTCGGCGCCGTCGGCGCGATGTACTACGGCGACCACCTCGCGGCGATCGCGACGGTCAACGGCGTCTCGATCTCGAAGGACGACTGGCACAACCAGCAGCTCGTCGACGAGTACCGGATCAACACGATCCTCGCCTCGCTCCAGGGCCAGGTCTCGTCCGGTGCCGTCGACCAGAGCACGGCACAGCAGGAGGCGCAGTACCTCCAGCAGGAAATGCAGTCGCTTCCGCAGACCGCGGCCAGCGAGCTGATCGACGGCATCCTCCAGTCGCAGCTGGCGAAGCAGGAGGGCGTATCCGTCTCGCAGGCTGACGTCGACAACGAGCTCAAGCAGGAGGCGACGTCGCCGGAGCAGCGGAAGGTGCTCGCGATCTTCGTCGCCCCCGGCGCGACCCCCGCCGCCCAGGCGACGCCCGCGCCATCGCCCAGCGCGTCGGCCGGCGCAGGCGCGTCGCCGTCCCCGTCCGGCTCGGCCTCCGCTTCGCCGTCCTCGAGCGCCTCCGCCTCTACAGCCCCCGCCGCGTCGACCGCCGGTTCGTCCGCCGCCCCGAGCACGTCGCCGGCGCCGTCTGCGTCGACCGGGCCCACCCCGGCTCAGGACGCCGCGGCCAAGGCGGCGGCCGACGCCGCGCTCGCGGCGATCAAGGCAGGCACCCCGTGGGCGACCGTCGCGAAGCAGTACAGCACCGACCCGAGCGCTACGAAGGGCGGCGACTACGGATACATCACGTCGACCAACACGGTCGATCAGGCCTGGGTCAACGACCTGTTCAAGCTGCCGCTGAACGGCATGACCGGGGTCGTGAAGGGCGCCGACGGCGTGTACCGGATCGGCAAGGTCACCGACATCGTGGCCCCGAAGACCGACCCGAACTTCCAGAAGAACATCGAGGCTGCCGGTGTCAACTACGCCGCCTACCGGCAGGCCGTCTACTACAACCTGGTCTCGCAGAAGCTCCAGGACGCCATCACGAAGAAGGCGACGACCGGGAACATCGAGCAGGTCCACGCCTGGGAGATCAAGATCGCGACGACGGATGCGAACGGGAACCCGATCACGGGACCCGAGGTGAAGGCGGCGCACATCCTGATCAGCCCGAAGGGCAACCCCAACAACGCCTCGTCGATTCCGGCGAGTGACCCGTCATGGGCCGCCGCTCAGAAGCAGGCCGATGCCCTGGCGGCGCAGCTGCGCGCCATCTCGGACCCGACCCAGCGCGCGGCCGAGTTCGCGAAACTCGCCAAGTCGGACAGCAACGACACGACATCGGGCGCGAACGGCGGCGAGCTCGGCTGGTTCACGCAGGCGCAGATGGTGCCCGCGTTCTCCGGCCCGCTGTTCACCGGGACGCACCAGGTCGACGAGATCATCGGCCCGGTGAAGAGCCAGTACGGGTACCACGTGATCCTGTTCGAGGGCAGCCGGCCGTCGCCGCAGGATCGGCTCAAGCAGATCCAGAAGGATCTGGCGGCGCCCGGCGCGAGCTTCTCGGCGATCGCGAAGGCGAACTCCGATGCGACCGACGCGGCGTCGGGCGGCGACATGGGCTGGGTCGCCCCGTACCAGCTCGACCAGCAGACGCAGGACGTGCTGTTCTCGTTGAAGGTCGGGCAGGTCAGCCAGCCCCAGACGAAGTCGGACGGGATCTACCTGTACGAGGTGAGCCAGAAGGAGTCGCGCAAGGTCGACTCGTCGCAGCTCTCCACTCTGCAGGGATCGGCGTTCACCAACTGGTACGCGGCGCAGAAGGCGAAGGCGAACATCTGGCAGTCGCCCGACATCGCCGCCGCCACGCCGCCCGCGAGCTGACCTGCCGCCGACGCGACCTTGCTACGCGACGATGGGCGGCTTCTGCCGCGCCTCGAGCCGCCCTCCGTCCGCGCGGCGAATCTCCCACGCGGGCTGGTCGTACACAGCCGGCCCGCGCACGACACGGCCGTCTGCGAGCGCGAACCGGGATCCGTGCCACGGGCACTCGACGCACCCGTCCTCGACGGTCCCTCCGTCCAGCGGGCCGCCGGCGTGGGCGCACGTCGCGTCGAGCGCCACGATCTCGTCGCCCGACCGCGACAGCACCAGCGCGGTCGACCCGGCGTTCGCCCGCACGAGCACGCCCTCCGGCACGTCGTCCACGTCCAGGGCACGCCACTTGGCGGTTCTCGTCTCCCACGCGTGGCGGTCCACCATGTTGCCCGACCCGTACGTCAGCTCTCCACCCACGTACGCGCCGGCAGCCACCCCGGCGTAGCCTGCGAGCGAGAGCGCCACCGCGATGGGGCGGAGCGCGCGGCTCTTCGTCGCCCGCAGACCGAGCGACAGCAGGCAGGCCGTGAGGCTGGCGCCCATGATCGACGCGTGGACGGTCGCCTGCACCTGCGGTCGCCCGTACGCGTCGACCGCGTCGGCCGCACCCGTGGCTGCCGAGGCGGCCATTCCGGCGACTGCGGTGGCAAGCGCGATGTCGGCTGCGCGTTCGAGGCCGGCCATGTCGAGCACGGCGCCGGCCATCAGCGCCCCGACGGGCACGTCGGTGACCGCCGGGTGCACCGGGTGCCCGAGCCAGACCCCGTTCAGCATGTCCTTCAGGGGCCGCGTCCGCCCGAAGAACTCCATCAGCCACCGCTGGTTCCATTCCCCGACCGGCCGGGCCCACCCGGCCTGCCCGTCGATCAGCCGCTCGATCCTGCGATGCATCTCGACCCCCCTGTGGCGCTGAGAAGAAGCGGAGTGTCCCTCAAGTGGGAGACCTGGCGCGTGGAATGGCCTCTCCGGGCACTCGAGACCGCTGGCGCGCTCCACCTGCGCTGATCCTGCCGCTCGCTCCATCCGAGCACCGCCTCGACCTGCGCCGCGGTCGCGTCGTCCGGTGGCTGGGGGCCGCGTGGGACGCGCCGCGGTTCGGACCACGCCGCGCGACGTGCCAGAGCCGAACCCGGGCCTGCGCGCGACGGGGCCTCCGGGGGTGCCGGGGCCTTCGTCCGGCGGCCGATCGCGGAACACGCTCGTGCTCGAC
Source organism: Chloroflexota bacterium (assembly GCA_021785175.1). Taxonomy (GTDB): domain Bacteria; phylum Chloroflexota; class Limnocylindria; order Limnocylindrales; family CSP1-4; genus JAJYNJ01. Next base: position 6,130 of record JAJYGH010000086.1, read on the forward strand.
TCGTCCGTGTTCGCCGCTGTGCCGCGGCCGAGAAGCCCGCGCTGGTCGCGCGCCATCGACAGGTCATCGGTGGTCGCAGGCTCGTCGGGGTCGTCTTCGGGCCCGCCCGTCCGCAGGTCGCGCTCGTCGTCGGCCCGATCAGCTCCCCTTGAGCGCCTTCAGCCTGGCCTCGACCTCGAGCTCGTCCGAGTCGCTGCCGAGCGTGGCGAACTGCTCGTCGAGCGACGAGGCCTGCACCTCGGCCTGGCCGCGTGCGTAGGCCTCCTGGTGCCGGATGCGCTCCTCGAATCGGCTCAGGTCGCTCGTGGGGTCCATGACCGAGACGTTGCGCAGCGTCTGCTGGACCTGCGTCTGGGCCTGCGCCATCTTGGCCCGGCTGACCAGCTCGTCGCGCTTCTGGACGAGCTCCTCGCGCTTCACCCGCAGTTTCGCGAGCCCGTCCTTGAGCTTGTTCACGAGCTCCGTCTGCTGCGCGATCTGGGTGTCGAAGGTCCTGACCTGCTCCTCCAGGCTCATCTGCCGCCGCAGCGCGATCTTGGCCAGGTCGTCGAACCGGTCGGCCTCCGCCGCGTTCCCGGCCGTCCGCATCTCGTCGGCCTTCCGCGAAGCCGCTGCGGCCTTCGAGCCCCAATCCTGGGCGGCCTTGTCCGCCTCCGCGCGGTCGTCCTCGATCATCCGCAGGTTGCCGACGGTCTGCGCGACCGCGTCTTCGGCCTCGGACATGTTGTTCGTGAAGTCGCGAATCAGCTGGTCGAGCATCTTCTCGGGGTCCTCTGCGCCGTCGACCAGCGCGTTGACGTTCGCCCGGATGAGCTGCCCGATCCTGCCCAGGATCGTTGTCTGTGCCACGGTCTGCTCCTTACCTTTGCGATCGACCTCTGCGATCTACCCGGGGCGCCGCGCCCCCTCGTCCACCAGCCGCGGGGACCAACCCCCGCATCATCGCCGCGCCGTGATACCGCCACGGCTGCCGGCGTCCGTGCCTGCCGCACCTTGCCCCGACGGGCAGGGCCGCCGCCGTACCGGCTCCCGTCACCAGCCGCCGCCTCCACCGAAGCCGCCGCCACCACCGCCGAAACCGCCGCCGCCACCGAAGCCGCCGAAGCCACCGCCACCGCCGAAACCGCCGAAGCCACCGCCACCACCGAAACCGCCGCCGCCCCACCGCGTGCCGCCCCAGCCGCCGCCACGGCGGCCGCCGCCGAGCAGGCTGCCGAGGATGATCCCGCCGATGAGCGCGCCAGTGGGGTTCACGCCCTGTCGCGTGCCGCCCCCGCCGTGGATGTCCCGGTCGTCGAACTCCGAGCTCGCGATGCGGTACGCCTCGTCCGCAAGCCGCTGCGCCTGCTGCGCCTCGGTCAGCGCACTCCCGGGGTCAGTCGCCGACATCGCCTGTGCCTGCTCGAGGTGGCGCTGCGCCTCCGAGAGCCGCGTCCGGGCCTCCCGCCCGACCGCGTGGCGCCGGCTCTGGATGTAGTCGCTCGCGTGCGTGACGCTGGCCTGTGCCGACACGAGCGCCGTCCGCAGCGCCTCGCGCTGCCGCGCCTCCTGCTCGTCAGCCGCGCGTTCGTTGGCGAGCACCTCGTCCGCCGCCGCGTGCGCCTGCTGCGCCGCGGTCAGCGCCCCGAGCGGATCCGGCGCGGCCGGAGATGTCGCGGTGCGCGCCGCAGCCAGCTTCGCCTCCGCGTCGGTGAGCTTCGCGGCGAGCCCCGTGTCGGGCCGCTTCTGCAGCGCCTGTCGTGCGGACGCGATGTCGGCCTCGGCCGCGCTGATCTCGGGCTCGAGGCGCGTCTTCGCCTCCTCCACGGACGACTGCAGGTGGTCGATCGCGTCGAGCAGGGTGGTCGCCTGGGCGAGCGCGCCCTGCGCAGCGCGCGCCGCGTCTCGGGCCGTTCGGGAGTCGGGCGGTGTCGCCCCCAGAGCGGCCTTCCCGCGATCCACGGCGGCGACCGCGAACTCGATCCGCTTGCGAGCCTCCTCGACGTTCCCCTTCACCGGGGCCCACGTCGACTCGGCATACGAGCGCAGCGCGCCGACGGTCGACTCCGCCGCGGGAAGCCGCTGTCGCAGCTGCGCCGCCGTCGCCGGGACCGCCGCGAGGATGTCCGGAGCCCGCCGCTCCAGGTCGCGCAGTTCCTGGAAGCGCTGCCGCTGCTCGGCGATGAGCGCCTCGACGCGCTGCGACCGGGCCACGATCTCGTTGAGCATCGCCTCGCGTGTGGGCGGGTCCTCCGGCGTCGAATCGTCGAGCTTCTGGCGGACGAGGAACGCGGCCTTGAGCTCGGCCTGCGCCTGCCCGAGCGCGTCCCGGAACGGCGCAACGTCCTCTGCCGCGAACTCGGCCTCCGCGTAGGACAGGTCCTGGCCGGCGTCGCGGACGTTGTCATCGGCCTGGATCAGCACCTGGTTCGCGGTCCGCGCGAGCTGCCCGGTGCGGCGGTCTCGCTCCTCGGCCGCGAGATGCGCGACCCGCCAGCGACGGATCCAGGTGACGATGACGGCCGTCCCGAGCGCCAGGATGATGAGGCCGACAAGGATCGCGAAGGCGCCCGTATCCTGCGCGGGCGCCGGCGTGGGCTGGCCGGGCGCCGCCCCGCCTCCGGCCTGGCCGCTCGCGGCCGCCTTGCCGAGCGCATCTGCGAACGCCACCACGCCCCCCGCGTAATCCCCGGCACGGTACTCCGGCTCGAGCGTGGAGCTGAGGAGCGAGCCGACGCTCCCGCCGATGACGGGCTGGAGCGAGGAGGAGGCCCAGTAGCCGTAGCTGTGGTCGTTGACCGCCGTCACGAGCACCATGTCGTTCCCGCCGAGGCCGTTCTGGTCGAACGTCGCCTGCGCGAACTGCTGCGCGGTCTCGCCGCCCGTGGTCCCGACGAACACGACGTACAGCTGGATGTTGTGCTGCGAGAGGAGCTGGTCGAGGGCGGACTGCACCTGCGACCGACCGGATCCGAGCGACCCCGTCTGGTCGGTGATCTGACTCTGGAGGGTGGGCACCGACTGCGCGGCGACGGGACGCGCGCCGGCGCTCGCGCCGACGGCGAGGACGAGCGCCCAGCACAGCGCGAGTGCGGGGGCAAGCAGGGAGGAGGCGCGCAATGTCCGGTTCATCGACGTCAATAGTGCTCCCCTACCGCAGCGGCCGCCCACGAGCCCGGCGCGCGGCGAAACATGTCCTTCGGGTCGCGACGAGACATGTCCTTCGCGCCGCGACGGGACGCCCTGGCGGCATGGTCCTCCGCGGTGGTCCGGAAGGCCAGTGCCATTCGTCGGAAGGCCGGTCCGGGCTGTGGAGGGACGCGGGCGTCAGGCGCCATGGCCCAGCCAGGCGCCGACCCGAACGGAACCGGCGTCAGGCCGCGGCTCAGGCGGGGCCGAGGCGCGGGTCGCCGATGTGCGGCTTCCACGTCGGATCGGGCATCGCTTCCACCTCCTTGCCACGCCAGTCTGGCGTGCAGAGCCGGCGCGGCGCGCCGTCCGCCACGTTCCACCGCTTGCGGTCTCCTCTCGCGCGCCGGTTCCCCATCCGGCTCCTGCGGCAGCGCTCGGGCTCGGGTGGTGGGGATGCGAGACAGCCGAAACGTCGTGACGAATGGCGTACCCGCTCGACGTAGCGCGCACGGAGCGAGCGGAAGGCCGCTGGAACGCCGCGTGCGGTAGCGTCGAAATGCATGACGATCGAGCGCTACCCGGCCACCCCGCCGCGCTGCCACCTCGGCCGGTCGGACTTCCTGACGATGCCCTCCGGGAGCCTCCAGGGGGCGCCCAGTGCCGACCGGGCTGGAATGGCCGACCACGCTCGAATGGCCGACCACCGGGCAGAGCGCGCGTGACGCGCGCGGGAGTGCCACGCGCCGCGGCCGAGGTGATGTCCGGCGGAGCCGGGACGGGCCATTCGGCCCAGGCGATCGTCCCGGCTGACACAGGCCACCCCGGGCACGGCGTGCCAGCGTACGGACGACATGTGCGGGGCGTGGATCGTCTCGGCGCGATGCTGCTGTACCCCCTCTCGCCGTACGCCCTCTCCCCCCGCGTGCCGGGAAGGTCCCACGGCGTGAGCTGGCTCCTCGGGTCGAGTGTCTCGGACATGGACGGCGGCCGGCGGGAGATCGTCGACGCGGCGGAGTCGTGGGAGCAACCGGTCGCGCGGGCCAGCGTGTCACGGCACGACCCGACGGCGGCGATCGGCCGGTTCGTCCACCCGACGTCCGACGCGGACCTGCCGCCGGGCGTGCAGCGGACGCTTCGTTTCACGTGCGGCTCGCTCCCGCTCGACCGGACGCTCACGGTGCCCCCGTCCGCGCGGCCCATCGACCGCTCGTGCCTGCGCTACGTCGCGTCGCGGGTCCAGGTGCTCGGGTTCGGCGAACGCGGCACCGGGCTGTGGGTCGAGGGCCGAGGCAAGGACCCCGTCGCCATCGTGCACACCGATCGGATCGCGGTGGTCGAGGACGTCAGCGTGCTGTGCTACCGCCGGCTGTCGGTCCGCGCCGCGGACGCTCGCCTGTCGGTGCGGTACGTGCCGGACGCGCACGGGAGCCTGAGCGGCCCGATCCTGTGGCTGCGGCACCGCATCCGCGGGGACGTGCGGGGCGACCTGCCGTGGCAGGGCCTGCGGCCGGTCGGGTCGGCACGCGTCCCGGACGCATGGCACGGCGTGGCGGACGCGGTCGTGGATGAGGCGGGCAAGGCCGGGGCGGCGATGCTGTTCGGCCTCGCGCCGGCCACGGCGGACGGATTTCCGCGGGGCGCCCTCGTCGCGCTGACCGCGAGCGAGCTGATAGTCCTGGCGGAACCCGACGATCCGCCCGCCGGGGCCGCCTGGCCCCAGCTGCTCGTGATGCCCCGGCGGTTGCTCCAGTCGGCCCGACCCGACGACGATCGGCTCGTGCTCCGCGCCGGCGGTGTCGACCGCAGCATCCGACTCGGCAAGTGCTTCAGCGAGGCTGCGGCGGAGCTCGTCGAGTGCGCAGGACCGGTACGCGCCGGCGACCCCGCCACCGCCTGAGCCGCCGCCGACCTCCTGGCGCGGCGCGCGTGATGTCGGCCCTGATCGCGCGGCCGGGGCCGCTGGTACCAGCCACCACGCGGCCGAGGCGCAGGGCACGCGCTCCGGCCGCCAGCACGTCTGACGAGGCCCCCGTCGCAAGGCGGGGGCCTTCCGATTCATTCAACACGCGTCATGCGCCGTGCGTGGCGCCCTGCGTCGCCAGTTCGGTCCGCAGGCCGGCGACCCTCCCGGCGAGCTCGTCCCGCGCCGCGCGGAACGCGGCCAGGCGCTGCTCCTCGTCCCCCTGCACGGCCGCGGGATCGTCGATGTTCCAGTGCCGGCGTCGCGACGCACCCGGGAAGTACGGACACGCCTCCCGGGCACGGTCGCACACCGTGATGACCTCGTCGAACTGCTGCCCGAGGAACTGCGCCACCGGCTTCGATCTCGCGGACCGCCAGTCGATCCCGATCTCGTCGAGTACCCGCAGCGTCAGCGGATGGACGTCCGTGGGTTCCGTTCCCGCGCTCGCCACCTCGAACGTGTCGTCCCGCGCGAGCAGCGCCTCCGCCATCTGGCTGCGCGCGGAATTGCCGGTGCAGACGAAGAGGACGCGCGCGCGCCGCGACTCGTGTTCCATTGGCCGATGCTACCGCGGTCGGGAAGTCGGGTGGCGTCCGGTCCGCGGTCGGGTACGGCGCCCGCCACAGGCGCGAATGCGGCACCATAGCAGCTGGACGGCGCCGCCGGGTCCCGCTCCACGCGGGTGCGGCCGCCCGACACCTCGGAGCCCGCATGCAGACACGCACCCTCGGACGGACCGGCGTCTCCATTCCCGTCGTCGGGCTCGGCACCTGGCGCGTCTTCGATCTTCCTGACGCGCAGCAGCCGGCGGCCGACGCCGTCGTGTCAGCCGCGTTCGGCGGCGGGACGCGGTTCGTGGATTCGTCGCCCATGTATGGGCGCTCGGAGGCGGTGCTCGGCGCCGCGATCGGCGGCCGTCGAGCGGAGGCGATCGTGGCGACGAAGGTGTGGGCGCCGTACGTCTCAGAGGGCCAGGGTCACTTCGAGGCCCAGCTCGGCTTCTTCGGCGGACGCATCGACCTCCTCCAGGTCCACAACCTGGTCGGATGGCGGGAGCACCTGCCGTGGATGGAGCGGGAACGTGACGCGGGCCGGGTGCGCTGGCTCGGCGCGACGCACTACCAGCCGTCGGCATTCGGCGAGCTGGAGCAGGTCATGCGGAACGGCCGGATCGACGCCGTGCAGGTCCCCTGGAACCCGCGCGAGCGGGAGGCCGGACGGCGCATCCTGCCGCTCGCCGCGGACCTCGGCCTCGGCGTGGTCGCGATGCGGCCGTTCGCCGAGGGAGGTCTGCTGCGGAGACCATTCCCGGCCGAGCTCCGCGATGCCGGGCTCTCCGGCTGGCCGGAGGCACTGCTCCGCTGGTGCCTGTCCGACGAGCGCATCACGGTCGCGATCCCCGCCACCGCCTCTCCCGGGCACGCCGCGCGCAACGCGTCGGCGGGCGACGATCCGCGGCTGGAGCCGGACGTCCTCCGGCTCGTCGAGCACTTCGCGGCCTGACCGGCCCCCGGCGGTGCCGGGAGGCCTCGCGTCACATCGGTAACCCGGCCGCGTCGGAGGGCCGGCGGATCAGAAGTCCCGGGCCTGCAGCGGGCCTACAGCGGTTTCGCCGGGCCCGCGTCGTCGTCCGTGTCGGCCGCGTCGTACGCGTCCTGGCCGCGCATGCGGTTCCGGTCGTACGCGTCCACGTCGCCGCCCGACGTTGCGGCATTGCCCTGATCGTCGATGTCCACGTTGCCCGTGCCCTCGACGTTGACCCGCTCTCGGCGGACCGTGTCGGAGACGCGCTGCCGGTCCCGGTGCGCCGTCTTCCGGATCTCGACCTCCTCGACCACGCGGGGTTCCCTGGTCACGTCGACCTGCTCGGCCCGAACCGGCACGCGGATCGTGTCGCCCTCCCGGAACGCCTCCTCCGTCCCGTTCGCCGGGCGGTCCGCTGCGACACGCCGGACTTCGACGTCCTCGCGCGTCACCGTCACGTCGAACGACTGCTGCTCCTCGTCGAGGTCCTTGCTGACCCGGACCTCGCCCGCCTGCTGGCTCCGCTTCTCGGCGCGGAGCGTCTCCTCGTAGCGCGGGATGCGGCGCGTCTCGCCCGTGTCGAATCCCTGACCCGACCCCGTGCCGGCGCCCTGGAACGGTCCCGCGGCGGTGTTCGGGCGAACCGGCTGACGCCCGGCCCCGGTGGCATCCCACGTGCCGTTCGTCGACTGGTTCGCGTTGGCGACGTAGTCACCGTCAACGTCGTCCTCGGGCGGCTGGTCCCAGCCCATCTGGTCGATCTGGCCCTTCGCCGCGTCGACGAAGACCTGACCCTGCTCGGGGCGGACGTCGCGGATCGCGGAGGCGGGGACGAAGTAGTCCGTGGGGGACAGGATCCCCTTCTCGAGCGTGACGTACGAGTCGGTCACGTCGCTCACCTTCCCCAGGTGCTCGCCCTCCCGCGAGTAGATGTCCCACCCCGGCTGGATCTGTGTGTGGTCGTTCATGGCGGTTCGGATCTCCCTGAGGTGCGCCCCCCGGCATCGGATCCGGAGGTGGCCCCTCCACTCCTGCGCCCGGACGCTGCATGCACCCGTGTCACGCGCGGTTCAGGATCGCCGTGCCCAGACACGCCCGCGGACGACGACACCAAACGGCCCTATCAGTGGCATGACACGGTCCACGAGCGGGCCATGGCCGCCGCTCCCGCGCGCCGCTCGCGACACGAGCCCGCGGCTGCCGCGGGGCACGCGTACGCCGTCCCCATCACGTGCCGGTGCCGCCACCCGGGGCTGGTCACGCCGGACCCGCCTAGTCCCATCCGGTCATCCCGCAATCACCCGTCCAGGTGAAGGCCGGGGGCGGTGTGGGGTGGCACCGTTCCGGTTGGAGGGCCGGCCGGACGAGCCGAGGGAGGCGCCGGCAGATCGGAGGAACGATGCGGACGTCGCGACGCCTGCTCCGCGCGGGACTCACGGGGCTCGTGCTGCTCTCGCTGTTCGTTGCCGTGCCGAGCGTCGCCACCGCGACCGACACGGGGGTCGGGCATGCCACGGCGATCCCCTACCTCGGCTTCGATGTCTCGTGGCCCAACTGCGCCCAGCGCCTCCCCGGCGGCCGCGACTTCGCCGTCGTCGGGGTCACGGGCGGGCGGGCGTTCACGACGAACCCGTGCCTCGCGAGCCAGTTCCCGGTCGCGAAGCGCACCGGGCTCGCCGAGCTCTACATGAACATCGGCATCCCGGCCGGCGCGAGCGCCGGCATGGGGCGCACGGGACCCCGCGGGATCTGTTCGACCACCCAGCTCTGGTGCCGCTCGTACAACTACGGGTACAACGCCGCTCGCGCCGCGTGGTCGTACGCGGTCTCCCGGCTCGGCTCCGGCGCGTACGCCCCGCGCTGGTGGCTCGACGTCGAGCTGAACGGCAACTGGTCGACGCGCTCGACGTCGGTGAACGCGGCCGCGATCGCCGGCGCGCTGCGCTTCCTCTCGGGCAAGGTCCGCGTCGGCGTCTACAGCACGTCGTACCAGTGGCGCACGATCGCGGGCTCCTACCGGCCGCGCGTCGCCGTGTGGTACGCCACGGTCCACACCACGGCCAGCCTGGCGCTCCACCACTGCGCCGCGTCGTACGGTTTCACAGGCGGGCCGGTCAAGATCGTGCAGTACACGTGGGGTTCGGTCGACGCCGACGTCCTCTGCTGAGGAGCATCGCGACCGCTCGCGAGCGACCGCTGCCCGCCTCGTCCCGGCGGTCCCGACATCACCTGGCGTCCGGCGATGGTCTGAGCGAGGCAGGGGCAGTAGAGTCGCCCCGGTCGAACTTGAAGCGGGTCGAGGCGGATGACAGACATCGAGATCGCGAACGGGCGCCTGCACATCGTCATCGAGGGCTTCGTGCACGACCCCGCGAGGGCGATCAAGATCGACCTCGACCACGAGCACTACCGGGCGCTCGTCATCGAGGTGGCGGACCCGGCGGCCGCGGTCCACGCGATCAACGACGCGGTGCGCGGACTGCCGGCCACCTGAGCGGGGACGGTGGGCTGGCGGATGGTCCCGACGCGTCAGCGTCCTGCGGACCCCTTCGCGAATACCCCGACCGGGCAGGCCACGCCCGTCCCCTGCAGGCCGCAGTACC
>JAJYGH010000054.1 GCA_021785175.1 Chloroflexota bacterium
CGAGCCCCCACCAGAAGTAGAGGCCCAGGAACCCGAAGCCGGTCGCGTCGCCGAGGATCCCGCCCAGTGCCGTCGGCACGATGCACAGCGCGGTGAAGAACAGCAGGAACGGCTTGCGGACGCCGGCCCGGTCCGAGACCGCGCCCATCACCGGGGACACGATTGCGTTCAGCAGCATCGAGAGGCCGATGGCGAGCCCCCAGACCAGGTTCCCTTCCCCCTGGCCGCGCCCGAGTCGCTCGTAGATCCCGAGGACCCACAGTGGCGCGAGGTAACTGACGATGTTGAAGCTGAAGATCGTGTTGGCGAGGTCGTAGAGCGCCCACGAGGAGACGCCGAGACGCGACCGATTGTGCGCTGCGGCCGCAGGCGAGAGGGGCGACAGGCCGATGCCGGGCGACAGCGCCGCATCGGGCGACAGGCCGATGGCGGGCGACAGCGCCGCATCGGGCGACAGGCCGATGGCGGGCGACAGCGCCGCGTCGGACGACGGACCAGCGGAGGGCTCGCGGGGAGGCCGGACGGTCGCGTCGGTCGCCATCGGCGCGATCATACAGGCCGGGGGTAGCATTCGAACGTGGCCGATTCCCACCCGATTCCGTCCGACCCGCGCGCCTGGAGACCTCAGACCGCGCGGCCCAGCCGGCGTCCGCGCCCGGTCGTCGACCCGATCATCGAGCCGCACTGGGGCGGCCTCCGTGTCATCGCCCACGTGGCACGCGGGACGTCGTCCGACGAAGCGGGGCGGTGCGTGCTCCTCGACGACCTCGGCGAAGACGTCACACACGAGGAGCCCGAGGTGGTCGAGGCGATCCTCGCGGCACTGGGCGCCGAGGACGCCGTGCTCGACGGGTACCTGACGGACCAGGCGACGCGCCCGGGGACGCAGGTGTCGATGCTGCCGGTGGCGCGGCGCAGCGGGAACATCGTCATGGGCCACCGGATGGACGCCGACATCGCGCCACCGCTCGAGGACGACGCGCCGAGACCGGTCGCGTTCGTCGCAGTCGACGTGCTCCGCGTGGACGGCCAGGATCTCCTCGAGATCCCGCTGCTCGAGCGCAAGCGGCTGCTCGACTCGCTCCTCGAGGTCGGCGAGCTCGTCCGTGTCTCGCCGTACACGCGCCCACCCGTGGACGCGTGGCTGCGCAGCTGGCGCGCGGCGGGGTTCGACGGGGTCGTGCTGAAGGCCGCGAACAGCCGGTACCGGCCGGGCAGCGAGACCGTCGAGTGGACGATTTCGTTCGCGAACCCGGAGCGACGGTGACCGACGGCGCCGCGGGCCCGGCCGGGCACGGCGCGGGCGGAACCGCAGGCGAGCGACGCACGATGGGCCCGCTGCCGATCCGTGTCCGTCGCGCGGCACCCGCAGACACCCGGGCGGTGCTCGACTTCACCCGCGCCACCTGGGACGGCTGGGACTACGTCCCGTCCGTCTGGAGCGAGTGGCTCGAGGCGACCGACGGCGTCCTGCTCGTCGCGCTCCCGGCGGTCCCCCACGAGCTCGACCTGTTCGGCCGCCCGCTCTCGGCAGACCGGCCCGTCGGCATCGCACGCGTGGCGATGCTCTCCGAGCGCGAGGCATGGCTCGAGGGCCTGCGCGTGGACCCCGGGGTCCGGACGCGCGGGATCGCGCGGCTCATCCACGCCGCGGGCCTCGAATGGGCGCGCGCGCAGGGAGCGACGCGCGTGCGGTACGCCACCGGCGAGGACAACGAGGGCTCGCACCGACTCGGCGTGCATCACGGGTTCCGGCTCCTGCGGCCCTGGCGCAGCTGGCAGCCGCCGCGCGACGAGGACGTCGACGAGGAGGACGCCGGGGCGCACGCGATCGAGGGGGAAACCGACGCAGACGCGCCGTGCGACGCGGCGGCGGATCAGGACCAGTTCGCGGACCTGGCGGACGAGCCGGAGGGCGAGGTGCCGGAGGACGTCGCGGCGCGCGCGAGGGGGATCGAGCTCAGCCCGACGGAGCGCGCCGAGGACGAGGGGTCTCCGCCGGCCGAGGACGAGGCGTTCGGTGACGGAGGCCCGCCCGAACCGGACGAGGCACACCGCGGAGCCTCCCCGCCCGTTGCGTCACCTGGGGACGTGCGGCGGGCGCTCCGGCGCGCGGGACTCGTCCTCGACCCGCGGTCGCCCGAGCCCGGGGTCGACGCGTGGTACCGACGGCTGTCGGACGACGCCACGTTCCTCTCCGGCGACAGGCTGTACGAGACGCGGAGCTGGGCGTTTCAGGAGCTGACCCGCGAGCGGTTCGGGGCACACGTCCGGGCGGGCGAGGTGCTGGTGCTGCAGGCCGGAGGGGCGACGGGGGCCGGGGGCGCGCCTCCGGGCGGCGGCGCGCGCGGCACGGGCGACCGATGGGCACTGTTCGTGATGCCGCTGTCGATGCCGGGCTCCACCGGCGGCAGGCCGTGGGCGGCCGTTGCGGCCGGCGATGGGGAGCTGCTCCTGCGCCTGGCGATCGCGGCCCGCGATGCGCTCGGCCGGCCGATCCGGCTGCGCCTGCCCGATGACGCGCCGGCGGTCCAGGGCCGGGCGGAGGCCTGGATCGCAGCAGGGTTCCCGCCGGCGCCCGAAACGCTGCACCTGTTCGAGCGATCGCTCGAACAGGGCGCGCCGATCGACGCCGGCGCGCCCGGCGCCCTGACGCTCGAGGAGCCGCCGCGCCGGGTTGCGGCAGCGTACCGGAGGTGACCGGCTGATGCCGCCCTCGCTGCCGCCTGCGCTCCGCGAAGCCGTCGAGCGCGTCGGACACGCCGACATCATGGTCGGGATCCCGAGCTTCCGGAACGCGGCCACGATCGGCCACGTCACGCGGGCCGCGCAGGCCGGTCTCGTGCAGTACTTCCCCGACCTGCGACCCGTGCTCGTCAACGCGGACGCGGGCTCGCCGGATGGCACCCAGCGTGTCGTCGTCGAGACCGAACCACCGGACTACGTCGAGCGGATCCTGCTGGTCCGCCCCCGGAACCGGCTCCAGCGCATCAGCCTCACGTACCCCGAGGTGAACGGCGTCGGCGGCAAGGGGGCCGCACTCCGCACCCTGTTCCAGATCGCCCGGGCTCTCGAGGTCCAGGCCCTCGTCGTCGTCGACTCCGACCTGCGCTCGATCCTGCCCGAGTGGGTCGAGCTCCTCGCGGGTCCGATCCTCAAGGGGGGCTTCGACTTCGTCTCGCCGCTCTACGCGCGCCACCGAAACGACGGCACGATCACGAATACCGTCACCTATCCGCTCACCCGCGCGCTCTACGGGCTCCGCATCCGCCAGCCGATCGGCGGCGACTTCGGGGTGAGCGGCGACCTCGTCGACCGCTACCTCCAGCAGGACGACTGGACCGATGCGGTGAGCCGGTTCGGCATCGACATCTGGATGACGACGACGGCGATTGCCGGCGGGTTCGCGGTGTGCCAGGCCCGGCTCGGCGCCAAGATCCACGATCCGAAGGATCCAGGAGCGGATCTCGGGCCGATGTTCGGGCAGGTGCTCGGCACGATCCTCGAGCTCACCGAGCACCACGCCGACCGCTGGCTCCAGGTCCGCGGCTCGCACGACGTGCCGGCCTACGGGTTCGAGCGGGTGCAGCAACCGCCGCCGCTCGAGGTCGACATGCTGCGGCTCCTCGAGGAGTTCGAACGCGGGCGGCTCTCGCAGGGCGAGCAGTGGGACCGGATGCTCTCGCCCGAGACCGCGGAGCTCGTCCGCGAGCTCGCCTCCGACGCGGGAACGGCCGCGAACCGGGCGACGCGGGCCGATGCGCCGCGGCCGCTCGAGCAGGGGATGTTCACGTTCCCCGAGGAGGCATGGGCGCGCGTGGTGTACGACGTGTGCGTCGCGGCCCACCGCCGCGTGCTGCCCACCGAGCGGCTCGTCGCGGCGCTCGTGCCGCTCTACTTCGGCCGGGTCGCGAGCCTGCTGCTCGAGGTGCGGGATCTGTCGGACGAGCAGGCGGAGGCGGTGGTGGAGCGGCAGGCGCGCGCGTTCGAGCTGGCCAAGCCGTACCTCGTGTCGCGCTGGCAGGAGGCCGCGCTCGACGTGTCGCCCGGCGGCGACGGCGTCGTTGCCGTTGATCCCGCCGCCGGCGCTGCCGGCGACGCCGGCGCGGATCCGGCTGGCGCCGCATGAGCGCGCGTCTTCCGGAGCGCATCCTCATCCCGCTCGCAAACCCACGGACCGCGACGGACCTCGTGCGGATCGGCGCGTCCGTCATGGACCGCAGCGGCGTCCTGGTCGCGCTCGGGATCGTCGAGATCCCCGAGGGCGAGCCACTGTCGGAGGGCGCGACGCGTGCCCGCCATGCGCGCCGGCTGCTGCAGCAGGTCCTCGACTTCGTTCCGGAGGGCGTCGAGCTGCGCACGCTCGTGCGGATCGGCCGGCGCGCCGCGGAGGGAATCCTCGAGACGGCCGCCGAGGAGGATGTCGACCTCATCGTGTTCGGATGGAGCGGGATGCCCGGTGGCCGCCGCCGGGCCGAGGCCGTCTTCTCGCCGACGATCGACGCCGTCGTGCGCGACGCGCCGTGCGACATTGCCGTCGTGAAGCAGCGCGGCATGAACGAGGTGCACCGGATCCTCGTGCCGGTCCGCGGCGGGCCGCACGCCGAGCTCGCGCTGCGCTTCGCCGACGCGCTCGGGCGGCGGATGGACGCGGACGTCGGCGTCATGCACGTGCTGCCGCCCAACGTGGGAAACGAGGTGCACGCGCAGGCCGAGCGGGCGCTGCGCGCGTTCATCCACCGCCACGCGCGGGGGCGCTCGGAGCCGCTGGTGCGCGAGGCGATCAACGTCCGGAACGCGATCCTCCGCGAGGCGGAGACCGCCGACCTGCTGGTCATGGGCGCGTCGATCCTGAGCGCCAGCGAGATGTCACAGCCCGTGCCGTCCGGCGTGTCGGCACCCGGCGGGCTCTTCGGCGCGCTCCCCGAGCACATCGCGCAGAAGGCGCGCACGACGGTGGTGGTCGTCAAGACCCGTGAGGCGCCCACCCGGGCCGCGTTCGAGGAGGCGGCGCGCCAGGCAGAGACGCTCGAGTCGGTCGACCGGGCGGCAGAGGAGCGCCGGAGCGTGGCGGCCCGGGTCGACCGCTGGTTCGCCGAGTCGAACTACCACCACGGCGAGTTCGGCGACCTGCGCCGGCTGTGCGCGCTCAAGGAGCACCAGGGCGTGACGGTCAGCCTCGTGCTGCCGACTCTCAACGAGGCCGCGACGGTCGGGCCGATCATCCGGACGGCGCGCACCGAGCTCATGGAGCGCCTCCCGCTCGTCGACGAGCTGCTCGTGATCGACTCGGCGTCGAGCGACGACACACCCGCGATCGCCGAGCGCGAGGGCGCACGGGTCGTGCAGCACCCCGACGTCCTGGCGCGGTACGGGTCGTTCCGCGGCAAGGGCGAGGCGCTGTGGAAGAGCCTCTACGAGACGTCCGGCGACATCGTGGTGTGGTGCGACACGGACGTGCAGGACTGGGAGCCCCGCATGGCGTACGGCACGCTCGGGCCACTGCTGACCGAGTCGCGCATCCAGTACGTCAAGGGCTACTACCAGCGCCCGATCGTCGAGGGCGGCGTGCTGCGCGAAGGCGGCGGCGGACGCGTGACGGAGCTCGTGGCGCGGCCGCTGATCAACCTCTTCTTCCCCGAGCTGTCCGGCATGATCCAGCCGCTCGCCGGCGAGTACGCTGGTCGCCGGTCGCTGCTCGAGCAGATCCCGTTCTTCACCGGCTACGCCGTCGAGATCGGGCACCTCATCGACGCGATCGAGCGTGTCGGGCTCGAGGGGCTCGGGCAGGTCGACCTCGAGCGCCGGGTCCACCGCAACCAGGAGCTCGAGGGGCTGTCGCGCATGAGCTTCGTGATCCTGCAGGCGGTCATGAAACGGCTCGAGGAGCGGCGGCGGGCGCACCTGTTCGCGGAGCTCGGCTCCACGATGAAACTGCCGCGCTCGGGCCGCGAGCACCTCTCGCTCGAGCTCATCGAGCTGGCCGACCAGGAGCGGCCGCCGATGATCCGGATCCCGGAGTACCTCGAGCGCCGGAGATCGGGGGCGTGATGGACACCGGAGCCGTCCGTCGGCGCGTTGCCCGCCGCTGCCCGCAGGTGGCGCGCCGCTGCCCACAGGTGGCGGGCCGCTGCCCGTCGCGATCCGCGTCTCCGCTCGGGCGGCCGTGAGCCTCCGGGTCCTCGTCGCGCCCGACTCGTTCAAGGGCTCGCTGACGAGCGTGGAGGTCGCCGATGCCATGGCGCGCGGCTGGACGCGCGCGCGACCCGACGATGCGATCGACCGCTGCCCGATGGCCGACGGGGGCGCGGGCCTGCTCGATGCGATCCTGGCGGCCGACCCCTCGTGGCAGCCGCTGCCCGCGGCTTCCCGCGACCCGCTCGGGCGGCCGATCCGGGGACGATTCCTGCGCTCCGGCGAGCGCGCCGTCGTCGAGCTCGCGGACGCGTCGGGCCTCTGGCGCGTCCCGGCTTCCGATCGCGACCCCGGGGCCGCGAGCACGTTCGGAACCGGGCTCACGCTCGCGGCCGCGATCGACCTCGGCGCGCGCGAGATCCTCCTCGGCGTCGGGGGAAGCGCCACGACCGACGGCGGGGCAGGCCTGCTCTCGGCGCTCGGAGCTCGCTTCCTCGACGCCGCGGGTCGGGAGCTTCCACCGGGCGGCGCGCCGCTGTCACGCCTGGTCCGCGTCGACCTGTCGGGGCTGGCGCCCGTCCTGGCCGACGTCCGCCTGATCGTCGCCTCCGACGTGACGAACCCGTTGCTCGGGCCGCATGGCGCGGCGGCCGTGTACGGGCCCCAGAAGGGCGCGTCGCCATCGGACGTCGGCGAGCTGGAGGCGGCGCTCTGCCACTATGCCGAGGTCCTGCGCACCAGCGTGGGCCGCGACGTCTCGGAGGCAGCCGGGTCGGGGGCCGCGGGCGGGACCGTCGCCGGGCTCCTCGCGATCGCCGACCGCTTCGCCGCGTTCGAGGTGCGCCCCGGCGTCGGCGAGGTGATGGCGCTCGTCCGGTTCGCGGATCGCCTGGCCGCCTGCTCGCTCGTGCTCACCGGCGAGGGCCGCGTGGACGCGCAGACGGCGTTCGGCAAGACGGCGCACGGCGTGGCGCGCCGCGCGCGCGAGGCGGGACGGCCGTGCATCGTGATCGGGGGGAGCGTCGAGCCTGAGGGCGCGGACGCCTGCGGAGCGCTCGACGCCATCGTCGTGCCGGCCACCGAAGACCACCGGGGTCTCGAGGCGGCGATCGCGGCCGGCGCCGCGCCGGTCGGGCGGGCGGCGGAGCGGATGGCGCGGCTCGTGTCGCTCGGCGAGCGCCTCGCCGTGGCGCCCGGCTGCGTGCCGTGACGGCCGAGCGGACGCCACAGGCGCAGCCGCCGACCCGGCCCGAGACGCGCCGTGGCGCGGTGCCCGGACGCCCGGGGCTCGTCGAGTTCGTGCTCGAGGCGCTCCGGGCGCTGTACGGCGTCCCCGAGTGGACGCCCGGCCGTCCGCCGGTCGATGAGCTCGTGCTGACGATCCTCTCGCAGCACACGAGCGACGCGAACGCGGAACGGGCCTTCGATCGGCTCGTCGAACGCTTCCCGACGTGGGACGAGGTGGCCCACGCGGCGACCGACGAGGTGGCGGACGCGATCGCGTCGGGGGGGCTCGCGCAGCAGAAGGCGCCGCGGATCCAGGCGGCACTCCGGCGCATCCACGACGAGCGCGGCGACTACGACCTCGGGTTCCTCGGGGCGATGGACGCCCGTGACGCACGGGACTGGCTCGTGCGGATCGACGGCGTCGGGCCGAAGACGGCATCGGTGGTGCTGCTGTTCTGCTTCGGGCTGCAGCTCATGCCGGTCGACACCCACGTCCACCGCGTCATGTCGCGGATCGGGCTCGTCCCGCCGGCGACACCCGCGGACCGCGCCCACGACCTCGCGCTCGACGTGTTCCCCATCGGCGCGATGTATGAGGCGCACGTCAACCTCATCACGCACGGTCGGCGGACGTGCACCGCGCGCAACCCGGCATGCGGCAGGTGCACCGTCGCGCCACGGTGCCGCCACGTCGACCCCGCCGCGCCGTGAGGGCCGGGTCAGCGGCGGCGGCACGGGTGCCCGGGTGGCGCCAGCCACACGGCGGTACGCCATGGTGCTCACCGTCCCCCATCCCCATCTCCGGAGGTGAGACTTGAGCTTTCAGTCGCTTGCCGACGAGTTCCTCGCCGGTGAATTCGAGACGTCGCCGGTCCGCGCGAGTCAGCTGGGCCTGACGCAGTTCGACGACCGCGTCGACGACGTGTCCGCGGCGTCGTTCGAGCAGCGCGACGCGGACGCGGCGAAGTGGCTCGGCCGGTTCGACGCGGTCGAGCGCAGCGAGCTGGTCCCGTCCGAGCAGATCGACCTCGACCTGGTCCGCTCGGTGCTCCGCGGCCGCCTGATCCTGGCCGACTGGCAGAACTGGCGCCGCGACCCGGCCACGTACACGGGGGTCGCCCTCGACGGGATCTTCACGCTGTTCCTCCACCGGCTGCGGCCCGAGCCCGACCTCGTCGCGTCGGCGATCGCGCGAATGCAGGAGGTCCCGCGAGTCGTGCGCGAGGGGACGGCGAACCTCGACGCGTCGCTCGCGCACGAGCTGGTGTTGCGCCGGGGCGCGGGCGCGGCGCGGGGCGGCGCCCGCTACCTGCGGGAGCTCGTCGCGCTCGACGTCGAGCCGGGGCCCGACCGCGATCGGCTGGCGGCGGCCGGCGCCGAGGCCGCGACGTCGCTGGAGGCATGGGCCGCGCACCTCGACCGGCTGGCCGGCGAGGCGACCGGCACCTGGCAGCTCGGCGAGGAGCGGTACACGCGGCTGCTGCGCGAGAAGGAGCTGCTCGACCTCGATGCGCGCGGGCTGCGGGAGCACGGCCGCGCGGAGTACGACCGGCTGGCGGCGGAGATGGCGCAGGTCGCGAGGCGGGCGCGCGGCACCGACGACTGGTCGACGGTCATCGAGGAGGCGTCGCAGGATCACCCGCGGACCGAGGACGAGATGCGGGAGGGGTACGCCGACTGGACGGAGCGTGCGCGGTCGTTCCTCGCGGAGACGGGGCTCGTCACGCTCCCGCCCGGCGAGCGCTGCCTGGTCGAGCCGTCACCGGTGTTCCAGCGGCCGGTCCTCGGCGTCGCGTCGTACATGGCGCCGCCGCCGTTCTCGAGTTCGTGGACCGGCCACTTCTTCGTGCCGTTCGCGCCGGACGGGACACCGGAGGCGGAGATCCAGCAACGGCTCGAGGCCAACAGCTGGGGCGACATCCCCACGACGTCGGTGCACGAGGCGTACCCCGGGCACCACTGGCACCTCGTCATGCACAAGCTGAACCCGAGCGCGATCCGGCGGACCTTCCGGACGCCGTACTTCACGGAGGGATGGGCGCTCTACGCCGAGCGGATGATGCGGGAGCGGGGCTTCTTCACCGAGCCGATCCAGGAGCTGTTCCACCTGAACTCGACGATCTTCCGGGCGGCCCGGATCATCGTCGACACGAGCCTCCACCTCGGCGAGATGACCTTCGACGAGGCGGTGACGTTCATGCAGGAGCGCGCCGGGCTGCCCGAGCCGACGGCGAAGGCGGAGGTCGGGCGGTACTGCTCGTGGCCGACACAGGCGTCGGCGTACCTGACGGGCTGCCTGGAGATCCTGCGGATCCGGCGGGAGTGGCTCGACCGGCGCGGGTTCGAGGGCGTGGCGCCGGCAGAGGTGCCGGTCGCGTCGCTGCGCGAGTTCCACGACGCGATCACCGAGAGCGGGGCGTTGCCGCTGGGGCTCGCAGAACGCGTCATGCTGGCCGTCGGAGCCTGATCGCCCGCCACGCGTCTCGCCCGCCACGCGTCTCGCCCGCCACGCGTCTCGCCAGCGCCGACCGCGGCGCCGGTGGACACCACGGAAATGACGCCTGCAAGGCGCCAGCCACTACGCTCGCGGCACCGCCATCCGCTGGCCGCGTTCGGCTGCGCGCTGATGGACGCCGACGTGGGACGATCGTCGCATTGCAGAAGCCTTGCAGCGCGGTACCATCGGCTGGCGACGGTGGGAGCGTCGCCGATATGAGTCCTTCACCCCGGCCGCGCCCGTCGCGCTCCGCCCCCCGCGCTCGACGCGCGCCGGCGTGGGTCTTCGCGTTCCTGCTCGCCGCTCCGCTCGCCGCTGCGTGTTCCACGCAGGCGGACCAGCTCGCCTCCTCGGTCTCGCTCCCGGACGGCATCCCCGCGCCATCGCATGCATCCGTCGTCGTCGGGCAGGGCGGCGGATACGATGCCGGAGCGGCGCTCTTCGCATTCAGCTCGGACCTGGCCCCCGCGGCCGCGCTGAAGGGGTACGAGAAGGAACTCGCCGCATCCGGGTTCACGGCGGCGGGAACGGACGCGTCCTGGGTCCTCTTCCGCCGTGGGCGGATCGTCGTCGGGATCCGCGTCGGGGAGAGCGGGCCGCCGACCGACCTGCTCGTCACGGTCAGCGGAAACTCCCGAACAGGCGTGTCCGGTGGCGGGAACGGCTCGTCGCAGGCGGGCGCAGGCAGGAGCGGCCCGGGCGGGTCCCCCGGATGGGCGGGAACCCGTGGCCAGGGCAACGGGGCCGGTTCGAGCGGCGGCGCCGGAGCGGGTGCGACCGCGGACCCGGGCGGCAACGTCCCGAACGGCGGCCGGGACACTGACCCTGGCGCGAACGCTGGGAACCCTGGCGCGAACGCTGGGAACCCCGGCGCGACACCGAACCGTGACGGGCACGTCCCCGCTGCGGGAGCGACGCCGAGCGCGGCGTCAGGCGCGGCGTCAGACTCGTCGACCGACTCGTCAGGATCCGCTGGCGCGACGCCGAACCCCGGCACCAACATCCCCGGCGCCGGGGCCGGCAAGACCGGCGCGACGCCCGTCCCACAGCCCGACCCGCCGCACGGCCGGGCTCCGTCGGCACCGCCGGGGCAGACGAAACCCACGCCCGCCACCGGCTCCACTGCGGGCGCATCGGCCGCCCCCGACCGCTCCACGACCGGAACGGTCTGACGCGATGGTGAGCGAACAGGTCCGGCGCGTCCTGCTCGTCGACGACGACACGCGGTTCCTCGCGCAGCTGGCCGATCGGCTCGCGCGGGACGGCTTCGAGGTCGGGACCGCTCGTTCGGGCCAGGAGGCACTCGCGAAGTTCCACGCGTTCGCCCCAGAGATCGTCGTCCTCGACCTCATGATGCCGGGCATGGACGGCGAGGAAACGGCGGAGCGGCTGCTGCGCCTCGACGACGTTCCGATCATCGTGCTGTCCGCGATCACCGCCGGCGAGAGCAAGGTGAAGTTCATCGAGCGCTATGCCGAGGACTACGTCACGAAGCCGTTCGACTACGCCGAGCTGCGGGCCCGGATCAAGCGTGTTTCGCACCGGCTCGGCGAACGGACGCGCGACCGCGAGCTTCGCCTGGGCCCGGACCTGACGCTCGTGCTGCAGCGTCGCGAGGCGTGGGTGCTCGGGCGACGCGTATCGCTGAGCCCGATCGAGGTCAGGCTGCTCAGCGCCCTGTCGCGCGAGCTGGGGAGGCCGGTTCGCACACAGCATCTCGTGGCGCGCGGGTGGAGCGAGGTGGACGCCGCCGACGAATCGTTCGTGTGGGTGTCGATCCGCCGGCTGCGACAGAAGATCGAGCCGGACCCGGACCACCCGCGCTATCTGGTGACCGAGCGGGGCGTCGGCTACCGGCTGGTGCCAGCGACACCCTGACCGATGGCACGGCGCCCGAGGCTGTCGTACCGGCAGCAGCAGACGCTGTCGCTGTTCGTCCTCGCGATCGTGCCGGTGCTCCTCGGCGCGATCGTCGTGCTGGGCCAGGTCGACGCCGCGATCCGCGTGGAGACGAACGACCGGGCGGCGTCGGCGGCGCGCGCGGTCCAGACCGTCCTCGGCGACGACGCCGCTTCGCTCGACGCGCTTGCGGCGAGCTACGCGGGCTGGGCGACGCTCAAGGATGACATCGCGGCGCTGCGGCAGCAGGCGATCGCCGACACGGTCGTCGACTTCCAGGTGTCACAGGGCGGCGCGGACGTGGCCGTCGTGGTCGCCGGCACGAACGTCGTCTCGGCGGGGTCCCCGGCCGACTCGGCCGCGCTCGCGCAGATGCTGCGCACGCGACTGGCCCAGCCCGGTGCGTTGCCGAGCCAGGGTGCCTACGCGGACCTGCCGGACGGCGTGTACCACGTCAGCCTCCAGGCGATCGACCTGACGGGCCGGACGGGCGCCGGCGTGACGGCCTCGGACGGCCGGGCCGGGCTCGCGTTCGCGACGCGACTCGGATCGGCATTCGTGGTGCGGGCACGGCAGCTGACGGACTTCGACGTCGCCGTGTACGACCGGCAGGGAACGCTGAGCGCGGCGTCCGACCAGGCGGTCGCGCTCCTTGCGGGCCCCGTGGTCGCCGAAGGGGCGACCGGTCTTCAGCGCCTGCCCGCGAGCGTCGTCGCCGTCGGCATCCCGATCATGTCGTCACCTGCCGGGCCGTCCGGCGGAACCACGGGGGGCGGGACATCGGCCGGCTCGGGCAGCGGGACGTCCGGAGCCGCCCCCGTGAGGGTCGGGACGCTCGTCGTCGCCACGCAGCTCGGGCTCACGACCACGATCGGCACGAGCCTCGTGCCGTACCTCGCCGTCCTGCTCGCGCTCGTGTTCGTGTTCGCGGCATCCCTCGCCGTGTATCTCGCCGACCTGCTCCGTCGCCGGCTCGGAATCGTCGAGAGCGGGATCGGCGCGGTCGCGGCGGGCGACCTGTCGATCCGGCTGCCAGAGGGCGACCGCGATGCGATCGACCGCCTCGCCGCGTCGCACAACCGGCTCGCCGCCGCGCTCGAGGCCCGCGACCGCGTCATCTGGCGCTCGCTCGAGGCGCTCGAGGCGCTGCGTCCCGAACGCGGGGCGTCGGCTGTGCTCGCCGACGTCCTTGTCGCCGCGCGCTCGATCTTCGACCTCGACGCATGCCGGCTCGTCGACGCCAGCGGGAGCGTGGTCGCCAGCGATCCAGTGGAGGCCGCCGGCGGAGGGGCCGACTCGGACGTCAGTGCGAGCCAGGCGGAGGAGCGGGTCGCCAGGGACCACGTCGCCGCGGGCGGGGTCGCCGAGGGCACCGGGGCGAACCGGGCGGACGGGCGCGCCGGGCAGGCCGATGCAGCGAGGACGACGGCCCTTGCCGAGGTCGACGCGCTCGCCGGGAGCCGGCTCGAGGGCACGGGGCGCGCGGTCGCGTCATGGACGCGCGCGGATCACGCGGTGTTCGGCCTGTTCGCACGCGAGTCCGGCGTGGCCCTTCGCAGTGCTGGGCTGCACGAGGCCGCCGCACGCCGGGCCCAGCGGCTCGGCCAGGCCAACGAGCTGCAGCGACAGTTCGTGCGCGGACTCGGGCACAACCTGCAGGCGCCGCTCGCGCGGATCCTGATGTCGTCCGAGGACCTTGCCTCCGACGGCCTCGCCGATGAGCCGCGGCGCCTTGCCAGCGAGATCAACGCCGACGCGAGCCGACTGAGCCGTGTTGTGGGCGAATTGATGACCGCGACCCGCCTGGACGCCGGGGTCTTCGTGCCGGAGGCCGAGCCGTTCGCGCTGGTGCCGGCCGTCACGCGAGCGTGGCACGCGATCGCGTCGGACCGCGAGCTCGACCTCGTCGACGGCAGCGCGGGCTGGCTCGCGATGGGCGATCGCGATGCCGTCGAGCAGGTGCTGTGGATCCTGCTCGACAACGCCGTCCGCTACGCGCCGGGTGGACCGATCCACGTCGCGATCCGGCCCGAGGGCGGCGCGATCGAGGTGCGGGTGCGCGACGAAGGGCCGGGGATCCCGCGCTCGGAGCGTGCACTCGTGTTCCGGCGGTTCCAGCGCGGCTCGACGGCGCGCGGGCACGACGGCACGGGCCTTGGCCTGGACGTGGCGCGGCGCCTGCTGCGGGCGATGGGCGGACGGATACGCTACGAGGACGACGGAGGCGGTGCCACGTTCGTGATCACGCTGCCTGCGGAGCGGGTCGGGGCGCCGGAGTAGCTCAGCGCGACCGGCGGTACGTGCTCTCCGCGCGGCGCGCCAACCGCAGCACGATCACCAGGCGCCGGTCGTCGTCGATGGAGTAGACGAGCCGGAGGTCGCCGACCCGCAATCGCCAGAACGTGCTGTCCACGAGGCGCGTCGAGCCGGCCGGCCGGGGCTCGATCGCCAGCGCAAGAAGAGGCGCGCGGAGCCGTGCGCCTGCCCCGGGCGGGAGACGCCGAAAGTCGCGCTGTGCGCCGGGCGCGAGCTGGACGCGATACCCAGTGTCTCCGCTCACCCCCCGGATCCATAGCGCGCTCGCGTCTCCGCGGCCGCCTGCCCCAGGAACTCCTCGGCCGAGACGCCGCCGTCGCGCTCGTATTCGGCGAGCGCCTCCATTGCCGACGCAAGGTCTTCCTCGTCCTCGCGCCGTTCGAGCCATCCCCGCAGCGCCTCTTCGACGACGTCGCGGATCGACCGGTCGGCACGCGCAGCCTCGACCTTGACCGCCCGGTACAGGCCCGCGTCGAGTTCAAGAGTGGTCTTCATCATCGACATATTGCCAGATTCCCAGCAAGATGGGGAGGCGGCGCGGGGAACGACACCGGGCCTGATATCCTCGTGGGGTGACGTTCGCGCCGAGGCCCGTCCGGATCCTGCTCGCCGACGACGACTCGAACCTCCTCGTCGTGCTCGTCGACCAGCTGCGCGACGACGGGTTCGACGTGGTGACCGCCCGGGACGGCCTGGAGGCGCTCCGCCGGCTCGAGCAGGGGTGGCCTGACCTCCTGATCGTGGATCTCATGATGCCGCGCATGGACGGCCTGACCCTCGCCCGGCAGGTCAAGGAGCGGGCGGACCTGCCGGTCATCGTGCTCTCGGCGATCGACAGCGGCGATTCCAAGGCGGGCGCGCTCGAGGAGGTCGCCGAGGACTACGTCACGAAGCCGTTCCACTACCCGGAGCTCCGGGCGCGTATCCACCGCGTGCTCCGCCGCGTGGGCGACCAGGTGCCGTCGGGGGCCATCCCGCTCGGCCCCGGCCTGATCCTGGACCTGCAGAAGCGACGCGCGATCGTCGCCGGGCGTGTCGTCTCGCTGACGCCCGCGGAATCGCGCCTGCTCTACGCGCTCGCCGCCAACCTCGACCGCATCGTGACGACAGAGACGCTCCTGGCCCGCGGCTGGTCGGACGCCGAGGTGCCCGACCCGTCGTACGTGTGGGTGACGATGCGCCGCCTGCGCCAGAAGCTCGAAGCCGATCCCGACCACCC
>JAJYGH010000094.1:0-1474 GCA_021785175.1 Chloroflexota bacterium
CCTGCGTGGTGCCGGGCGGCACCGTCTTCTGCCACGCACACGCGGGACCCGGGCAGGCCGCCTGATCGTCGGCTCCCTCCTCCGTCGAGTAGCTCTGACGAGTAGTGGCACCACCACCGACGCGAGTGGTGAAGTTGCCCTCCAGCGCTCGGAAGGAACGCAGAGGAGGGGACATGCGCAGGCTTGTTGCGCTCGCCACGAGCGTCGTGTTTGCCGCGTCGATGGCCGGAGGAGCGGTCGCGGCTCCGCTGTCGACGGTCGCCCACGCGCCGCGCATCTCACTGCCCACGCCGGAGACCGGGAACGGCCACGGGAACGGACACAGCCACGGCGGCCACGGTGGGGGCGGCGGCTACGGCTGGGCGTCGTCGAACTGGTCGGGGTACGCCGTCACCGGGAGCGGTTTCACGAGCGTCACGGGGTCGTGGACCGTCCCGAGCGTCGCGCCGAGCAGGGGCAACACGTATTCCGCGTCGTGGGTCGGCATCGACGGCTTCAACAACAGCTCGCTGATCCAGACGGGCACGGGTCAGGACTACGTGTCGGGCCGCGCGACCTACTACGCGTGGTGGGAGATCCTGCCCGCGGCCGAGACGCAGATCACCACGTTCGCCGTGCAACCGGGCGACCAGATGAGCGCCACGATCTCGAAGGGCGCCGGGAGCCAGTGGACGATCGCGATCGCCGACACGACGCAGCGCGAGTCGTTCACCACGCAGGAGTCGTACAGCGGGCCCGGCACGTCGGCCGAGTGGATCGAGGAGGCGCCGACCGTCGGCGGACGCATCGCGACGCTCGCGAACTACGGTGCGACGACCTTCGATCCGGGCACGGTCAACGGCGGCAACCCGGGCCTCACGATCAGCGACGGCGGCGTGATGATCCAGAACCGCGTCCAGGTGTCGACGCCGTCGCGCCCGGACAACGATACCGACGGGTTCAACATGGCGTACGGCTCCACGGCTCCCTCGCCGCCGGGATCCTGACGGACCGCGCGGCCTGCCCCCCAGCGGGTCGAGCCGCGCGACCAGCCGCAGGTCCCCCACGGAAGCGCCCCGACTCCCGCCGTGCAGAGCGGCGTGATCCCGCGTGATCAGCCTCAGAAGTGCGCAGCGCCTGCGTCCCGCCGAATAGTCGCCGGGGCGCTGGTATCGGTGGCGACGGGGCAAACGACCGCCGGATATTCGCGGGCGCGCTCCTGTGGGGGCGCAACGGGGTGCGGCGCGGGTGACGGCGGAGCCGGAGTGCCCGTGCGGGACGTGAGAACCGACGCTCGAGCGGGAGTGGCGCTCGAATCCACGTGCGCCTCGAACCTGACCAGGGCAGACTCGCCTCGAAACGCGACGAGCGGCGTCGCCGGACCCGGGGGCGTCCACCTTGCAGCGCCCCGGTGAATATCCCGCAGGAAGACGGATACCCTGCCGGGAAGACGAAGACCCGGGCAGGAAGACGAACACCCCGCCGGGAAGACGAA
>JAJYGH010000094.1:1814-6253 GCA_021785175.1 Chloroflexota bacterium
CGCGGCCGCTCCGTACTAGACTCGACCCGCCAGTCCGTCGGCTGCGGCACCCGTCGGCGCCGCGCAGTCGCGTCCCGGAGGTCCGATCGAGATGCCTGACGCTGCTCCCGCCCCACGCCCCGGGTACCGCATGGAGCGGGACCCGCTGGGCTGGCTCGAGGTGCCGGAGGATGCGTACTGGGGCGTGCAGGCGCAGCGCGCCATCCAGAACTTCCCCATCAGCGGCATGCGCCCGAATCCCGCGCTCGTGCGCGCCGCCGTCCAGGTCAAGAAGGCCGCCGCCCGAGCCAACCATTCGACCGGCCGGCTGCCCGACCACCTGTACGAGGCGATCGTCCGGGCCGCCGACGAGCTGCTCCTGCTGACGCCCGAGCGCGACACGCCCGAGGCGCAGGCGCTCTCTGCCAGGCTGATCGACAGCTTCCGGGTCGACCCGTTCCAGGCCGGCGCCGGCGTCAGCCACAACATGAACACCAACGAGGTGCTGGCGAACCGCGCGATCGAGATCCTGTTCGAACGCGGGATCGGCAGCGGCAGGCGCGGCGACTACGCGGTGGTCAACCCCAACGACCACGTGAACATGGCGCAGTCGACCAACGACGTCTTCCCGACCACGATGCGGCTCGCCACGCTCGACCTGGTCCGCGACTTCCTGCCCGCGCTGCAGGAGCTGATCGACGCCTTCGCCGAGAAGGGGCGCGAGTTCGACCACGTCCTGAAGTCGGGCCGCACGCACATGCAGGACGCCGTCCCGATCCGCCTCGGCCAGGAGTTCGCGGCCTACGCGCTGACGCTCCGGCGCGCGAAGGAGCGCATCGAGCGCGCGTCCGACGCCATCCGCGAGCAGAACATCGGCGCCACGGCGGTCGGGACCGGGCTCAACGCCGAGCCCGAGTACATCGAGCGCGTCATCGGCTTCCTGTCCGAGCAGACCGGCCACGACCTGCGCACGGCCGAGCACCTGGTGCAGGCGACGCAGTCGATGGGGCCGATGACCGAGGTGTCGGCGGCGATCCGCGGCCTCGCGGTGGACCTCCTGAAGATCATGGAGGATCTGCTGCTGATGTCGTCAGGGCCGCGCACCGGCTTCGGCGAGATCCGTCTGCCGGCGCGCCAGCCGGGATCGTCGATCATGCCGGGCAAGGTGAACCCGGTCATGGTCGAGAACCTCTCGATGATCTGCTTCCACGTGATCGGCAACGACACGTGCGTCGCCTGGGCCGCGTCGCGCGGGCAGCTCGAGCTCAACGTGATGATGCCGATCATCGCCCACGACACGCTCGAGTCGCTCACGATCCTGACGAGCGGCTGCCGGCAGTTCGCGCGCGAGGCCGTCCGGGGGATCGAGGCGGACGAGGCGCACTGCGCCGATCTGCTCGAGCAGTCGAGCGCGATGGCGACCCCTCTGGCTCCGTACATCGGCTACCGGCTCGCGGCCGACATCGCCAAGGAGGCGGTGCGGACCGGCAGGACCATCCGCGAGCTCGTGCTCGAGAAGGGCGTCTTCTCGCAGGAGGACCTGGACGCGATCCTCGACCCGCACGAGTTGACGGAACCGGGCGTCGCGGGGAACTTCAGGTACACGCCGAACATGCCCGAGGGCTACGAACGGCCGACGGGTCCGGTCGGGGCGGGCGGCTAGGCGTGGGCGCAGGGAGGATCGCCGGCGGCCACCGGCCAGCCATGCGCGAACCGACGATGGCCGACGGGCTCCGCTCGGACACGAACGCACGGAGGACGCGGGGTTGAGCGCGGAGCAGGCCCGGGCCGAGACCGGCGTCGACACGCGGGAGTTCCGCGACGGGCTCGGCCGGTTCGCCACCGGCGTGACGATCGTCACGGCCTACTGCGACGACGACGGCGACGGGACGTGCGAGCAGCTGCCGCACGAGCCCGGGCAGCACGCGTGGGGCACCACCGTCAACGCCTTCAGCTCGGTCTCGCTCGACCCACCGCTCGTGCTCATCTGCATCGGGCGCGAGCGCTCGATCCACCCCGTGATCGCGTCGGCGCGCCGGTTCGCCATCAACGTCCTCGGCGAGGACAGCCAGGCACTCTCCGACTGCTTCGCGGGCGCACCCTCGTCGCTCCCCCGGTCGGCCTTCTGCAACGCCGCGCACCATCCGGGCGAGCACGGCACGCCCCTCCTCGACGACGCGATCGCGCACCTCGAGTGCGAGGTCGAGCAGGCCGTGGACGCCGGCGACCACACGGTCTACGTCGCACGCGTCCTGTCGGTCGCGGCCGACGCGGACGATCGGCTGCCGCTCCTGTACTTCCGCGGCCGATACCTCCGGATCGAGCGCGCCGCGACGTCGGACCTCCGCGGCAAGCCGGACATGTAGGCGGGACGGGGAGCGATGCCGACCGTTCGCGCGAACGGCCTCGACGTCCACGTCACGAGCGAGGGGAATGGGCCGCCGCTCGTCCTCCTGCACGGCGCGAGCTCGTCCGCCGTCGAGGACTGGTCGGCGCAGCGCCCGCTGTTCCGGCGCGCATTCCGGCTGTACCTCGTGGACCTCCGCGGACATGCCGGCACGTCGGGTGGGTCGCTCGACCTGCCCGACGGGCTGTCGACGCCGGTGCTGGCGGACGACCTGCTCGCGACGGTCGACGCACTCGGGCTGACGACCTTCCACCTGGCGGGCTTCAGCCTGGGCGGGCTCACGGCGCTGCACTTCGCCGTCGCGCACCCCGAACGCCTGCGGACACTCGTGCTCGTCGGCGTCGACCCGCAGCCGGAGCCGCGCGCGCACGTGGCCCGCGTCCTCATGGACCCGGACCGGATCGAACGGCAGGAGCCGGCGTGGGCCGTGGCACTGGAGCGGCGCCACGGCCCAGTGCAGGGACCGGGGAAGTGGCGTGACCTCATGCGGGCGATCGCACGGGCGATCCCCGGCGAACCCGTGCTGTCGCCGGCGGACCTCCGTCGGGTTCGCGTGCCGGCGCTCGTCGTGGCCGGCGACCGCGACGTGTTCGTGCCGGTCGACCACGCCGTGGCGCTCTACCGGCAGCTGCCCGAGGCGCAGCTCTGCATCGTGCCGGATTGCGGGCACCAGGCGATGGTGCTGCGCCCGACGCTGTTCGGCGAGGTGGCCGAGCGGTTCTACCGGACGACGGCGGCGGTCGCGTCGGAACGCGCGGCCGCGGGCCGAGCGGGACGCGTCGCCTCGGGGTCTGGTCCTCGCCGGGCGCCGATGCCGGGGGCGATGCTGCCCGTGTCACAGCGCACGGGTGGGGCGGGTTCGACAGGCGCGCCGGGAGCCCTCGGCACTGCAGGGGCTCCAGCGGCGTCCGGGGCCATGGCGGCGGGCGCTCCGGTTCCGCCCACGTCCGCGGCCCCGATGCCGCCCACGTCCGCGGCCCCGATGCCGCCCACGTCCGCGGCGTCGGTGCCGCCCACGTCCGCGGCGCCATCACGTGACCGTGAATCGGGGGCGTCCTCCTCGGACGCCTCGACTGGAGGTGCACCGTGACCGACGAACAGACCGAACGGCGCGACGCGCATCACACCAGGGGCGAGGGCCGCGACGCGGTCACCGACGAGCCGCTCGCCGACGAGTTCGTGCCGCCCGGCCCCGAGGTGCACCGCATCCAGCTCGCGTTCCCCGCGCGAGGCCCCCAGGGCCCGATCGACGGCGTCGCCCTTGTGACGATCGACCGCCCCGAGGTCCGCAACGCGCTCGACGCCGCGACGATCGCCCAGCTGGTCGACGCATTCGAGGCGCTCGACGCGGACCCGGAGTGCCGTTGCATCGTCGTGACTGGCGCCGGGGACCGGGCGTTCGCCGCGGGCGGCGACATCCGCGAGATGGCCGAGGAGACGGCGGGCTGGCTCCTGGCGTCCGACCGGTTCGCGCGGTGGGAGCGGCTGTCGCGCGTCCGGACGCCGACGATCGCCGCCGTGCGCGGCGTGGCGCTCGGGGGCGGGTGCGAGCTCGCGATGTCGTGCGACATGATCGTGGCGGCCGACGACGCGGTGTTCGGCCAGCCCGAACTCCGGCTCGGGATCATCCCGGGCGCCGGCGGCACGCAGCGGCTGACGAGGGCGATCGGCAAGGCGCGCGCGATGGAGCTGATCCTGACCGGGCGGAACATGAGCGCGACCGAGGCCGACCTGCACGGCCTCGTGACCCGGCTCGTGCCCGCCGACGAGGTCGTCCACTCGGCGCTGGACCTCGCCGCGCAGATCGCCGCGATGCCGCCGCTCGCCGTCTCGGCTGCCGTCGAGGCGGTCCGCGCGGCCGAGGAGCTGCCGCTCCGCGAAGGGCTCGCGCTGGAGCGCCGGCTGTTCTACCTGCTGTTCGCGACGGAGGACCAGAAGGAGGGCATGCACGCCTTCCTGGAGAAGCGGTCGCCGCGTTGGGCCGGCCGCTGATGGGGGTCTGCGGGCAGCCGGCGTACCGGGTCGGCTGACGCGACCCGGGCCCGGCCGCTGA
>JAJYGH010000094.1:7092-60987 GCA_021785175.1 Chloroflexota bacterium
GCGCGATCGCCCGGCGCGTCCAGGGCTGGGAGCGCGAGCAGCGGGACCGCCAGCGGCAGCTCGATCGGGACGTGTCGCACGCCGCTGCGGACCACTTCCTCGACGAGATCCGTCGCGCGTTCCCGGAGCCACCGGAGGTGCTCGCCCACCTCGACGCGGTCGAGCGGAACGTGGTCGAGACGGCGGACGAGTTCGTCGCGGCCGCTCGCGAAACCGCCGAGGACGGGCCGAAGCCGCAGCCGGCGGAGGCCGCTTCCGACTCGACGTTCCACCGGAACGCGCCCGATGCGCCGTTCCGCCGGTTCCGCGTGAACGTCCTCGTCGACCACGGCCGCACCGCCGGCGCACCGGTCGTCTACGAGGACAACCCGACGCTCGCCAACGTCGTCGGCCGGGTCGAGCACATGGCCCAGATGGGCACCCTCGTCACCGACTTCACCCTGATCAAGCCCGGCGCGCTCCACCGGGCGAACGGCGGGTACCTGGTGCTCGACGCGCTGCGGCTGCTGCAGGAGCCGTACGCGTGGGAGGCGCTCAAGCGGGCGCTGCGGGCCCGGGAGGTCCGGATCGAGTCGCCGGCCCAGCTGACCGGGATGGCGGCAACCGTGTCGCTCCAGCCGGCCCCGATCCCGCTCGACGTGAAGGTCGCGCTCCTCGGGGAACGGTCGCTCTACCACGCGCTCGCCGCCGCCGATCCGGACTTCCTCGAGTTGTTCAAGGTGCAGGCCGACTTCGAGGAACGCATCGACCGGACGCACGAGGCCGACGAGCGGTACGCGCGGCTCGTTGCCACGCTCGGGCGGCGCGAGCACCTCCACCCGCTCGAGGCCGGAGCCGTCGCGCGGGCGCTCGACGATTCGTCCCGGCGTGCGGGCGACCAGGACAAGCTGTCGACGCACATGCGAAGCCTGGCCGACCTCCTGCGGGAGGCGGACCACTGGGCGACGACGGCGGGACGGGACGTGATCTCGGCGGCCGACGTGCAGCGCGCGATCGACTCGCGGCACCGCCGGGGGAGCCGGCTCGAGGAGGCCGTCCGGGAGGAGATCGCGAAGGGGAACGTCCTGATCGCCACCGATGGAGCGGCGGTCGGCGAGGTCAACGGGCTCACCGTCGTGCAGTTCGGCGACACGTCGTTCGGGCAGCCCGTGCGGATCACGGCGACCGTCCGCCTCGGGCGGGGCGAGGTCGTCGACATCGAGCGCGAGGTCGACCTCGGCGGCCCGCTCCACTCGAAGGGTGTCCTCATCCTGGCCGGCTACCTCGGCGCGAGGTACTCGGGCGGCCACCCGCTCACGCTCCACGCGAGCCTGGTCTTCGAGCAGACGTACGGCGGGGTCGAGGGCGACAGCGCGTCGCTGGCCGAGCTGTGCGCGCTGCTCTCGGCGATCTCCGGTGTCCCCGTCGGGCAGGGGGTCGCGGTGACCGGGTCGGTGAACCAGCACGGCGCGGTCCAGCCGATCGGCGGGGTCAACGAGAAGATCGAGGGGTTCTTCGACGTGTGCGCGGCGCGTGGCCTGACGGGCGCGCAGGGCGTCGTGATCCCGGCGTCGAACGTGTGCAACCTCATGCTGCGGCGGGACGTGGTCGAGGCGGCCGCGGACGGGCGCTTCCACGTCTGGCCGGTGCGGCGCACGGACGAGGCGGTCGAGCTGCTCTGCGCGATGCCCGCGGGCGAGGAGGCGCCGGGAGCCGGCTGGCCGGAGGGATCGGTCAACGCGCGGGTGGCAGCGCGGCTGTCGGAGCTCGCGGAGCAGGCGCGCGCGTACCGGGTCGACGCCTAGAATCCGTCGCGGCCCGGGCGGTGCCGGGCCCACCGAGGAGCTGCCCCATGCCGCGAGACCTGCATCGCCCGCTGCGCGAAGCCTGGATCGTCAGCGCCGTCCGGACGCCGTTCGGGCGGTACGGCGGCGCGCTGAAGGACGTGCGGCCCGACGACCTCGCGGCGCTCGTGGTCCGCGCGGCGGTCGAGCGAGCCGGGGTCGAGCCGTCGCTCGTCGAGGACGTCGTGATGGGCTGCTCGAACCAGGCGGGCGAGGACAACCGGAACGTGGCGCGCATGGCCGCGCTCCTGGCCGGGTTCCCGGTCGAGGTCGCGGGGCAGACCGTCAACCGCCTGTGCGGCTCGGGGTTGCAGGCGGTCAACGCCGCGGCGCAGGCGATCATGGTCGGCGATGCCGACGTCGTCGTGGCCGGCGGGGTGGAGAGCATGACACGCTCGCCGTGGGTCATGGGCAAGCCCCAGGCGGGCTTCGAGCGCGGCACGCACGAGCTGCAGGACACGACGCTCGGGTGGCGGTTCGTGAACCCGAAGATGCCGAAGGCATGGACGATCTCGCTCGGCGAGACGGCCGAGAAGGTCGCCGACGAGTGCGGGGTCAGCCGGGAGGACCAGGACGCCTTCGCGCTCCGTAGCCAGCGGCTCGCGGTCGCGGCGATCGAGTCAGGGAGGTTCGACGCGCAGCTCGTCCCGGTCGTGGTGCCGCAGCGCACGGGTGAGCCGATCGTCGTGGACCGCGACGAGCACCCGCGAGGAGATGCGTCGGCCGAGGCGCTCGCGAAGCTCCGGCCGGCGTTCCGCGCAGGTGGCAGCGTGACGGCCGGCAACAGCTCGGGGATCAACGATGGCGCGAGCGCGCTCGTGCTCGTCGAGGCGGGCCGGGCGCGCGAGCTCGGGCTCCGGCCGATGGCGCGGATCGTCTCGACGGCGGTCGCCGGCGTCGACCCGTCGGTCATGGGACTCGGTCCGATCCCGGCCGTCCGCAGGGCGCTCGAGCGGGCGGGCCTGGCGGTCGAGGACATCGACCTGGTCGAGCTCAACGAGGCGTTCGCGAGCCAGTCGGTCGCCTGCATGCGCGAGCTCGGGCTCGACGAGTCGCGAGTGAACGTGAACGGCGGCGCGATCGCACTCGGGCACCCGCTCGGTGCGAGCGGCGCGCGGCTCATGACGATGCTCGTGCACGAGATGGCGCGGCGGGGCTCGCGGTACGGGCTCGCGGCGCTGTGCATCGGGGTCGGGCAGGGGATCGCGACGGTGGTCGAACGGATCGACGCCTGATCGCCACGTCCGGCAGCCGCATGGAGGTGCCGCGCTCGTCGACGCGCGACTCCCGCAATGGGATTTCCGCCGTGATGCTTGTCGAAATGTATCCGCGCATCTAGCATTGGTCCGGCGCGAAGGGCGGAGACCTGCCGCGAGCGCCCGAGCACGACACCTTCCGGAGGCCTCACCCCCGATGCTGAACACCGAATCCCAGACCACGCCACAGGCCCCGGTGCAGCCGCTCGTCCGGCTGACCGACGCGGCCGCCGAGAAGCTCCGCGAGCTGACCGCGGAGGAGACCAACCCGTCGGTCGGGCTGCGCGTCTACGTGTACAGCGGCGGATGCTCGGGCTTCCGGTACGGGATGATGCTCGAGGATCAGCCGACACCCGAGGACGTCACCGTGGAGTCGCAGGGCATCCGCGTGTACGTCGACGACCAGAGCACGCAGTACCTGGTCGGCTCGGAGATCGACTATGTCGACACGCTGATGGGGGCCGGGTTCACCGTCAACAACCCGAACGCCGTCTCCGCGTGCGGCTGTGGCAGCAGCTTCCGGACGGCCGATTCGGCCGGCAGCCCGCACGCCTGCTCGCACTGACGCATGCCCATCGATCGGGCGGCTGTCCGCCGTCTGATCGCCGCCTGCCGGCTGATCGCCGCCTGCCGGCTGATCGCCGCCTGCCGGCTGATCGCCGTCTGATCGCCGTCTGATCGCCGTCTGATCGCCGTCCCCCGCGTCGCGCTCGAACGCGCCGATCACGGCGAAGCGCGCGCGGTCCAGGTGTCTCTGCCGCGCAACC
The DNA here is from genome assembly GCA_021785175.1 of Chloroflexota bacterium. GTDB lineage: Bacteria > Chloroflexota > Limnocylindria > Limnocylindrales > CSP1-4 > JAJYNJ01. The sequence continues at coordinate 10,939 of JAJYGH010000094.1, forward strand.
TCGATCAGTCCCGTGACGGCATCCCGTGCGCGAGCGCGCTCGCCGGCGGCTACGCCACCCGTGCAGACGAGCCCGTGGCCGCTCCCAGCACGCTGTCCACGTGGATGACCGGTGGATGCTCGAAGTGCTTCTTCACCGCGCACTGGTCGGCCGCCCGCACGACCGCGTCGACGTACTTCGCCGGGAACGTCTCGGGCAGCTGGATCGTGACCTGGACGTCAGAGACGAGGCCTGTACGCGGGTCCATGCCCATGCGCTGCACGAGCCGGATCCCGTCGGTCGGGATGCCGCGCTGGCGGCAGAAGCCGAGCACGTAGATGCCCGCGCAGGTCCCGATGGTCGACAGGAACGTGAGGAACGGCGTCGGAGCCGAGCCCTCGCCTCCGCCCATCGGCGGCTGGTCGGTCGGGACGGTGAACCCCGCGAAGTGTGCGTCCACACGTGCGCCGCCCGGGAAGTCGATGATCATCTCCACGCAGTAACTCTCCTCTTGGTGCCGGCGCATACGGCGCCAGGCTCCTCAGTCCGATTTGCACGCCGGCCTGCCCACGCTCGATCACGCGCCGGTGCGGCGCTGTCGCTGTACGCCGGCCTGCCCACGCTCCATCGCGCGCCGGTGCGGCGCTGCCGCTGCACCGCAGTTTACTACTTGCGCAATTATGCAAGCAAGCGGGCCGGTCAAACGAACGGCTTGATTGACCCTGTGCCACCCAGGTCCCACGATGTGCACCCACCGGCCCTCGGCGCGGTCCCGCCGGCGGAGCCTCATCCCGCGATCCAGCTCGAAGCTCGAGGCATCGCGATGTCATCCCCGACCGCTCCCGACCGTCCGCTCCGGTTCGGCCTCATGTATCTGCAGTCCGCGCCCTGGGATGACCTGATGGGACGCATCCGCCGCGGCGAGGAGATGGGCTTCGACAGTCTCTGGGTCGCCGACCACATGACCGGCCAATACCCGGGCCTGATCGCGTACGAGGCATGGACGCTGCTCGGAACGATTGCCGCTCGCACTTCTCGTGCGCGCATCGGCACGCTCGTGACGCCGATCGCCTTCCGTCACCCGGCGCTGCTTGCCATGTCGGCCACGACGGTCGACCACGCCTCCGGCGGCAGGCTCGAGATCGGTCTTGGCATCGGCGGCGGGCCCATCGACGACTCGATCGTCGGGGTGACGGGTCGGTCGGGTCCGGAGCGTGTCGCGCGGCTGGAGGAGCAGGTCATCCTGCTCGACCGCCTCCTGCGGGGCGAGCCGGTTCGCGACCACGATGGCTTCTACCCGACATCGGGAGCGGTGATCGAGCCGAGCGTCCAGCGGCCGCGGCCCCCGATCGTCATCGCCGGTGACGGTCCGCGGTTGATCGACCTCGCTGCTCGTCGCGGAGACGCGTGGAACACCCTCGGCGGTCAGCCGATGCGGAGCACGAATGCCGGCGGCTCGTCCATGGAGGAAGCGGTCGAGGTCACGAGGCGGCGCGTGGTTCTGCTCGAGGAGGCCTGCGATCGTGTCGGTCGCGACCCGCGCGCCCTCCGCCGGATGCTCCTCGCCTACCGGGTCGACCCGAAGCTCTTCCTCTCACGCGATGCCTTCAGTGACTACGTCGGTCGATACCGTGAGACCGGAATCGACGAGTTCGTCTTCTACTGGCCGTTCCACCAGGAGACGTTCGCGCGGGTGCCCGCCTACGAAGAGGGGCTCGAACGGATCGCCGGGACCGTGATCCCGGCCCTCCGGCGTCCGCCGGCGCCCCCTCACTGACCGACCCCGCAGCAGTCGGCGGCAGAGCGGCGCTCAGGCTCGCTCCTGTCGTCCTTCCTCGGAGAATCGCTCCTCGAGCCAGGGATCGCCCTCGTTGTGGTAGCCGTATCGCTCCCAGAACCCCGGCACGTCGTGGTCGAGCAGCTGGAGGCCGCGGATCCATTTCGCGCTCTTCCAGAAATAGCGCTTCGGCACCATCAGCCGCAGCGGGTAGCCGTGCTCGGGCTCGAGCGGCTCGCCCGCGTACGTGTCGGCCAGGAGGACGTCGTCGTCGAGCAGGGCGTCGAGCGGCAGGTTGGTCGTGTAGCCCTGCTCGCAGTGCGCGACGACGAAACGGGCCGACGACGTCGGACGCACGAGGTCGAGCACCGTCCGCGGCGCGACGCCCTCGAAGTCCGTGTCGAGCTTCGTCCAGCGCGTCACGCAGTGGATGTCCGTGTGGACGGTCTTCCGGGGCAACGCCTGGAACTGCTCCCACGACAGGTCGATCGGCTGCCCGACCTCGCCCCACACCTTGAAGTCCCACGTGGCGAGGTCGACGCGCGGCACCGAGCCGTAGTGCAGCACCGGCCACTTCTCGGTCAGGTACTGGCCCGGCGGCAACCGGCGCTTCTGCTCGTCGGTGATTCGTGGACGCCCGAACAGCCTGTCCATCGCCGCATGATACCGGTGGGGCTCGATGGTGCTCACAGGTGGTCGCGGCGCCTGCGGTTCGCGGCTGGGCACGACTGGCCGGGCGAGCGCGGCACCCGCACGACTGGACGGCCGAGCGCGGCACCCGCGGTTCGCGGCTGGGCACGACCGGGCGGCCGAGCGCGGCGCCTGCGGTTCGCGGCTGGGCACGACCGGGCGGCCGAGCGCGGCACCCGCACGACTGGACGCCTTGACCGACGCTCGTGGGGGGAACGCAAGACGGGCGCATTCGTCGGTGCGCGCCGCCGGCACCCGGTGCCGGCGGGTTTCGGGTGGCCGGCCGGGCGCTTGTCATGCGCAAGAACGCCGTCATTGCGTGCTCGTCCGATTGCCTCCCGTCGGCCCGACCGTCTGACGTTCCCCCGGCGAGCATCAGCCAACTTCGCCGTGTGCGTCGACGCCGCCGCACGCCGTGCACGGCCCTGCCGACTCGGTCTCCCGTCGGCCCGACCGTCTGACGTTCCCCCGGCGAGCATCAGCCAACTTCGCCGTGTGCGTCGACGCCGCCGCACGCCGTGCACGGCCCTGCCGGTCGAATGGACTGGCGCGGAGTCGCGTCGGACTGGCGCGGAGTCGCGTCGGACTGGCGCGGAGTCGCGCGCCGGCGTTCTGCGGCCCGGCCGACTCGTCCCGCGCTCACCCGGTGAGAATTGGGCAACTCCGGAACGCCCCACCCGGGTCGATCCCCTCAGGCCTCGTCGAGGCCGCGGACGATCGCGCGGAGGATGAACCGCGACGCCTCGCCGCTCTTGCCCCCGAGCCGCTGGCCTTCCTCCTCGAAGAGCGCGAGCCGGAGGTCCATCGACGCCTGGTCGAGCAGTGGCGTCCGCTCGAGCTCGCCGGCCGCGAGCGCCTCGTCGAGGCGGTCGAGCGCGAGGCGCGCGTTGTCGGTCGGATGCCCCTTCGCCTCCGCGAGCCGGCGGATCTCCGCTCGCGCCCGCTCTGCCGCCGGACCCTGCGTCGCCATCGACGTTCGCCGCGCCGCCTACCGGCGCCCGTAGCGGAGCGTCGCGCGCACGTGCTCGGCGCCGCGGAGGTCCTGACGGGGAGAGCGAGGCGCGCCCGCGTCGGCGCGCCCGCTCGCGTCCCCATCCGCGTCGATGTGCCCGTGTGCAGGCGGTTCCGCGCACGCGTCCACCTCGCCGCGCCCGCCCGCGCCGTCGCGTCCGCCCGGCACGCCGGGCTCGGCCCGGGCGGCGGCGACGCGCGTCTTCTCGGGTCGTGCGGCCTCCACCGCGTCTCGCCGGCCCCAGGCCGATCGCCACTCGCCCTCGAGGATCCCCATATGGATCTCGTCCCAGTACGCCCCGTCGCGCCACAGCGCCTCGCGGCTGCGCCCCTCGACGCGGAACCCGACCTTCTCGTAGGCCCGGATCGCACGCGGGTTGAACTCGAACACGCTGAGGCCGACCCGATGAAGCCCGAGCGCGTCGAACGCGTGCCCCACCATCAGCGCGATCGCCTCGCTGCCGAACCCCTGGCTCCAGCTGTCGCGCTCGCCGATCGTGATGTGGAACAGGACGCTGCCGTTGTCCGCGTCGAGCGCGCTGAGGGTCGTGGTTCCGATCAGGCGGTCGTCATCGGCTCGGCGGATCGCGTACGCGAACGCGTCGGGCGAGAGGAGGCGCGTCTGGAAGAACCGCCGGACCTCCTCGTCGGACACGGGGCCGATCTGGAACCTGGTGAGACGCGCGACCTCGGGATCGCGGTACCAGCGCAGCACGTCCGGGAATTGTTCGGGGCGGTGGCGCTCGAGGTAGACGCGGCGTCCGCGGATCGTGTCGGGGTGCCAGCGCGTCGGGTCGAGGTCGAGGGACATCGCTCGGCGATGCTATACCATCGCTTCCATGCGGCCGTGGGCTGAGACCGCGTCCGGCGTCGCGGCGACATCGCGGACGTCCGAAAAGGTGGCGCTGCTCGCCGGGTACCTCGGATCGCTGGACCCCCTCTCCCTCACCGTCGCGTGCGTGTTCTTCACCGGGCGACCGTTCCCCGCCGCCGACCCGCGTTCGGCCGGGGTCGGATGGGCGGCCGTGCGCGAGGCGGTCGAGCGGGTGGCCGGCGCGGCGCCGGGGGCGTTCGGCGAGGCGTACGACCGATCGAGTGACCCGGGGCGCGCAGCGTACGACCTGCTTGCGACCCGGGATGCCGAGCGCGAGCGGCTCGGGGAGCGCGTCACCCACCCCGACGCCTCGCTGCCCGAGGTTCAGGCCGCATTCGCCGCGATCGTCGAGGCGCGGCGGCCTGCCGCGCGGGTGGACCTGCTCGCCGGGCTCCTGGAGCGGCTCGACCCGCTGCCGGCGATGTACGTCGTGAAGGTGCTCAGCGGGGAGCTGCGCATCGGCCTGCGCGAGGGGCTCGTGGAATCCGCGGTCGCGAGCGCCTTCGGGCGGCCGGTGGCCGAGGTTCGCCATGCGCTGATGGCGACCGGCGACATCGGCGAGGTCGCGCGGCTCGCCCGCGAGGACCGGCTGTCCGAGGCGAGGCCGTCGCTGTTCCGGCCCCTGCAGCCGATGCTCGCGTCACCTGCCCGTGACGCAGAGGTGATCGCGGGGAGGATGGCGTCGCCGATGTGGGCGGAGGACAAGTACGACGGGATCCGGGCGCAGCTGCACAAGCGAGGCAGGGAGGTCCGCCTCTACAGCCGGGACCTGCACGACATCACGCGACAGTTCCCGGACGTGGCCGGTGCGGCGCGCCCGATGCCGTGGGACGGGATCCTGGACGGCGAGCTGCTGGCGATGGACGGCGGCTCGATCCTCCCGTTCGCGCGGCTCCAGAACCGCCTCGGCCGCGTCGCGCCGTCGCCCGCGATGCTCGCGGAGGTGCCGGCGGGCTACGTGACGTTCGACGCGATCGCGCTGTCGCCGGCGCCGGGCGAGCCGGTCGCTCCGCTGCTCGACGTCCCCCTCGCCGAGCGGCGCGCGCGCCTCGAATCGCTCGAGCGGCCGGCCCGGATCGTGCTCGGCCACCTCGAGCACCCCGACTCGCCGGGCGCTCTCGACGAGGCATTCGACGCGTCACGGGCCCGCGGCAACGAGGGGCTCGTCGTCAAGGACCCAGCGAGCGGGTACACGCCCGGCCGCCGCGGGCTCGCGTGGCTCAAGCTCAAGAAGGCGCTGGCGACGCTCGACTGCGTGGTGGTCGGCGTCGAGGTCGGGCACGGCAAGCGCCACGGGGTGCTGTCCGACTACACGTTCGCGGTCCGTGACGACCGTCCGGGGCACGAGGGGGCGCTCGTGACGGTCGGGAAGGCGTACAGCGGGCTCACCGACGCCGAGATCGCCGAGATGACGCACTGGTTCGAGGCGCACACGCTCAAGCGGCTCGGCAGGTATCGGCTCGTGGAGCCGGTGGTCGTCGTCGAGGTGGCGTTCGATCGCATCCAGGCCTCGACGCGGCACGGGTCGGGGTACGCGATGCGGTTCCCGCGGATCGCTCGGCTGCGGCTCGACAAGGGCCCCGACGAGGCCGACACGCTGTCGGCGGTGGCGGCCCTCACCGCCTGACGGTGCTGCCGGCAACGGCGCGCCGTCCGCGACCGGCCCGCGCTGCCACGCTCGCTCGCCCGCGCTGCCACGCTCGCTCGCCCGCGCTGCCACGCTCGCTCGCCCGCGCTGTTCGTGGCTGCCCGTCCCCACAATCTCCGCGCGACACGCCTTTCCGTCCGCGCCATACGCCTTTCCCTCCGCGCGAGCGCGACGCATACTCTCGGCCATGGATCGACTCGTCTTCGGCCACGCGTCGGCTCCCACCCAGGCTCCCGATCTCCTCTCCGGCCGCGTGCGGCAGCTCGTCCTCTACACGGACACGTTCGTCATCCACGGCTCGCTGCAGACCCGGGCGCGGCGCCTCACCGACGCGCTCAACTCGGCCGACGAGCCGTTCTTCGTGATGGAGGACGTCGCGTTCGAGGCGCACGAGGCCGAGGCGACCGTTGACCGGGCGGGCTACGCGCAGATCAACCTCGCGACGGTGCTGTTCGCGCACGAGCCCGGCGGAGCCGTGGAGGCGCTGCCGGAGCTGCGCACGGTCAAGGTGACCGAGCGTGCGCTCGTGAGCCTGCCGCCGTTCCGGATCGTCGGGAACATCCACGTGCTGCCGGAGCGCAGCCTGCGCGATGCGCTGCGCGAGCTGATCGGCCGGTTCGTCCCGGTGACCGATGCCACGTACTGGTCGGACGAGCTCGGCATCCCGCGCACGACGGTCCCGATGCTCGCGTTCAACCACGAGCGCTCGCAGATCCTCGCGCCCTATCTTTCCGAATAGCACGCGGCTTCGACAGGGCGTCAGCGCACACGCGGCGGGACAGGCGGCGGGCCGGCTGATGGCCGTTGCGCGGTCATCGGTTGACCGGCAGATCCATCCTCGCGCCCCACTCGGCCCAGCCGCCGTCGTACACCGCGACGTCGCCGAAGCCCACGAGGGCGAGCCCCAGCGCGACCTTGCTCGCGCCGATCCCGGCCGAGTCGTACACCACGACGCGCCGGTCGCGTGACAGGCCCGCCCGGGCGAAGATCCGGGACAGCGCCTCGGGCCCGAGGAAGTGCTGACCGTCGTCGCCCGTCAGCAGCGCGGCCGGCACGTTCACAGCCGCCGGGAGCCGTCCGAGCCGCGTCGCATCGCCCTGCCGCCCCGCCCAGTCGGCCGGGGCCCGAGCGTCGACCATGTCGATGTCGGGCGAGCCGACCAGCCCGCGCACCTCCGACGTGGAGAGCCGCCGCCGCGGATCGAGACGCGGCGTGAAGGTCGCGGGTTCGACCGCCAGCTGCGCCGTGCTCGAGGGCCTGCCGCTGGCGACCCACGCCGGCCATCCGCCATCGAGGATGCGGGCGGACGCCACGCCATATGTCTGGAGCCCCCACCACACCCGGCTCGCGTACAGGGAGCCCGTGTCGTCGTAGCAGACGACCGTCGCGCCGTCCCCGACACCGGCGTGCGCCATCGCCGCCGCGAACCGATCGGGCGACGCCAGCTGGAGCGGCGCCGGCTCGCGGCCGTCCGACAGCATCGTCATCCAGTCGAGGAACACGGCGCCCGGGACGTGCGAGCACGCGTACAGCTCGTGGCCCGATCCATCCGGGCGCCACCTGCAGTCGAGGAGTCGCACGGACTGCCGCAGGATGTGCTCGGCGACCCAGTCGACGGTCGCGAGCAGCTCCGGCCTGACATAGGTTCCGGGCATGCCCGGTATCATACGGGCGATGGAGCCGCCCGAGCCCGACGAGCGGAGCAGGGTCGAGCAGCTCAGGGAGCAGCTCCCCGCCCTCCAGTCGTCGATCTACCTCAACACCGGGACGTCCGGGCCGATTCCCGTGCCTGCCGACACGGCGATGCGCGAGCTGCTCGACTACGAGCTTCGATTCGGGCGCGCGACGCTCGACGCGTCCGAGGAGCTGATCGCGCGGATCGCGGAATGTCGCGCGGTGGTCGCCGCGGTCCTGCACGCCGTGCCCGATTCCGTCGCCCTGACACGATCGACGACGGATGGGCTGAACGCCGCGGCGTGGAGCCTGGAGTGGCAGCCTGGCGACGAGATCGTCACCACGAACCTCGAGCATCCCGGCCTGCTCGCACCGCTCGCCGCCCTCGAGGATCGTGGCGTCCGGCTCCGGGTCGCGGACGTCGGTGACGGCGGTGACGACGACCGGACGCTCGCCGCGATCGAGGAAGTCCTGAATGACCGGACGTCGCTGGTCGCCGTGTCGCATGTCTCCTGGCTGACCGGTGCCGTCCTGCCCATCGAGGCCATCGCCTCGATGGCGCGTGCCGTCGGCGCGTGGTCGCTCGTCGACGGGGCGCAGTCGGCCGGGGCGATCGACGTCGATCCCGCCGCGCTGGGCGCCGACTTCTACGCGATCCCCGCGCAGAAGTGGCTGCTCGGCCCGGAAGGGATGGGTGCGTTGTGGGCTTCCGCCCGGGCGATCGACGAAGCGCGACAGCCGTACGCCGGGTGGTGGACGACCGACGGGGCGAGCGCGCACTCGTCACTGCTCCCCGCGCCGAGCACTGGTGTGCCCGCGCCTGCCCGGGTGCCGGCCCCGCCCTCACACGGCATGCCGTACCCGCCCGGCACGCGGCCGCTCGACGGCACCGACCGGCCCTCTCTTCCGCTTCGCCCATGGCGCGATGCCCGACGCTTCGACACGACCGGGTTCCATCGCCCGTCCGTCGTCGGGTTCGCGCGCAGCGCGGGATGGCTCGCGATGCACGTGGGGTTGCCGTGGATGCACGAGCGGAGCGGCCGCCTCGCGCGTCGCCTGGCCGACGATCTCGCGGCCGTGCCCGGAGTCGCCGTGCTGACCCCGCGCAACCGGATGGCGACCCTCATCACGTTCCGGATCCACGGCTGGGCGCCCGACGATGCGCTCGAGGCGATCCGCCGGCACTCGTTCGCGACGCTGCGGACGGTGCCCGGCTTCGACGCGCTCCGCGCCAGCGTCGGGTGGTTCAACTCCGAGGCCGAGCTCGACCGGTTCCTCGAGACCGTCCGGCTGGTGGCCTCGCACACGCCCGAATCGCTCCCACGCCGCGGCGACCTGACGATCGTCGCCGACTGACCGCTCGTCGCCATCCTCGCCCGACGCAGATCGGCCCGAGGAGCGACGCCGACTGACCGCCACCACTGCCCGGCCTCCTGTCATGCCGCTGGCACGAACCGCGGTGACGCCCCCGAGCGTCCGTGGGGTCTCGCGCGGTTCCACCTCCCGGTCCCGCACCGGAGGATCGGGTGCCCCAGACGGCCGTCATCGTCGCGACCGAGGACCTGCGGCAGGCGCTTCGGCGCTACCGATCGTTCTTCGACCGGCTCCTCTCGATCTGATCGCGGCCCGCTCAGTGGCGGCGCTCGCGCTCCTCCTGCTCCCGCACGGCGGGTGAGGCGAGCCACTCGGCCGGCATCGCGTCGAAGGCGCGGTCGATGAAGACCTCGCGGCCGTCGCCGAGCTGACCGATCACCGCGGTTCGCGGGACGTAGTACACGTGCGCCAGCTGGGAATGCGTGCGCACGCGCAGGAGCGACGGGCTCGCCGCTTCGACGGTGCCGATGAAGCTGGCGTCCGACCCGTAGATCCATGACCCGCGTCGCGCCGTCTCGCCCGGCGTCCTGGCGCGCACGGAGACGTCGGGCACCGAGGCGATCGCCGCCAGCACGCGCCTCACCTCCGCCGAGGTCTCGGCGTCGATCGCGTAGGAACCGACGACCGTACGCCGGATGCCGTGCGCGTCCGTGGTCGCGGTCGCCGTCGCCGTCCGCGTCACTTCTGCGCCGCCCTCCCCGCCAGACGCGTCTCTCGGCTCTTCGGCGAGTTGGCGCAGCCCTTCGGCGAGGTCCGAGGGGAGGGCGTCCCCGGCCACGACGAGCCGCTCGGGATCGCGCACGCCGAGCCGGTGCAGGCGCACCAGCAGTGCGAGGCGCGCGGCGTCCGACTCGTCGTACTCCACGCGCCCGTCGGGAAGCGGGTGCGGCGCGATCACCCCCGAACGCGCGTAGAAGCGGACGACCGACGGAGCCACGTCGGCCCGACGAGCCAGCTCGATCACATTCATGCGTGCCCCCGCGCCTGGATCGCGATAGTCCCCGCCGTTCCGGCCCTGACCGAGGCGGGCAATTGCCATCCGGCCACTGTAGCCCGTCGCGGAGTTCACGCGACGAATCCTGCAGAAATCGATATCTCCTGAACACCAACGGGGTGGCAGCGAAGACTGGTCAGTACGCGGACCAACCCTCCGGCTCGGTTCGCCGGTCGCTGGCGGTAGCCTGGCGCCTGGCGCCGACGGCCAGGGCAGCCGCGCATCCGCGCGACCGTCACAGCGGGAACAGGTGGCCCTCGACCTCGGCTGGCTGTCGCGGATGGGTTGCCGCGGAGAGTGACGGAAACGCCACCGGCGGCCATGGCGGTCCGGGGCGGGCCAGCGCGTAGCCCTGCACCAAGAGCGGGCCCCGGGTGCGAGCCAGGAGGGTGAGATCGGCGGGAGTCTCCGCGCCCTCCGCGATCGGGATCGCGCCGATGGCCCCGGCGAACCCCACCAGGGCGTCCACCAGGGCCTGGCGGGCAGCATCGTCGCCCAGGCCCCGCACGAGCAGCGCGTCGAGCTTCAGGAACGCCGGGCGCAGCTCGGTCACGTGGCGCATGGAGGCATAACCCGCTCCCGCGTCGTCCACCGCCAGGCGGGCCCCCCGGGCGAGATAGGGGGCAATCGCCGCGCGCAGGGCGCCATAGTCGGCCACCGCCTCCTCCTCGGTCACCTCGATCACCAACCGTTCGAACTGGGCGTGGCCGAGGGCCGCGGTCACCATGGGATCGGAGAGGTAGCGGGGGCTGACGTTGAGCGAGAGGAAGGTGCCCGCGGGCAACCCGGCCGCCTGCGCCACGGCGCAGGCGCGCGCCACCGCGAGGGCCTGCAGTGCCGCCCCCAGCCCCACGGCGCTGGCCTGGGCGAACCAGCGATCGGGCGGCTGGAACGGCTCGAGCCGGAAGCGGGCCAGGGCCTCGTAGCCCGCCACCCGCCGGCGCGCGAGATCGACGATGGGCTGGAAGTGCGGGACAAGGAGGGCCGGGTCCGCGAGCACTGCCTCGATGCGTCCGCGCTCACGCTGCTGCGCGGCCTCCTCGTCGGCCACCGCGCGGCGCACGATGCCGGCCGCCAGGGCTCCCATGGCCCGCAGGTGGGCCGCCTCGTCCGGAGCGAGCGGCTCGGGCGCTACCCGCGTGGCGGCGAGCAGCGCGCCGACGAGAGCACCCTCATCGACCAGCGGCACCACGAGCAGCGCGTGGGCACCCCGCTCGGCGAGCAGGGCCGGGCCGCTGGCGGGCCCCGGCAGGCGAGCCAGCTCGGTGCGCACCGCGCCCGGCCCCGCCAGGTCACGCAGCTCGGCGGCCGCCTCTGGCGGGACCAGCGGAGGCAGGGGCCCGCCCGTCCCGGGCGCCGTCCACATGGCCAGGCGCTGGGTGGCCGCGGCGTCGAAGAGGTAGATGGCGGCCGCCACGAGCGGCGAGGTGCGGGCGAACTGGACGAGCAGCGCCTCGCCCGCGGCCGCCGCCGAAGGGGCGCCCGCGGCAGCCTGGGCCGCCGCCTGCAGGTCCGCCAGCTCCGCGGCCCGTGTTGCCGTCAGGGCGTGCTGCGCGCTCACCTCGTGGAGCCAGAGCACCAGGCCATCGTCGGGGGTGGCGGCATGGAGGGGCCGCACGCGCACCTCCAGCACCTGACGGGTGCCGCCGCGCCCGCGCAGCGACACCTCGCGTGGGTCGGGGAGAGCGCCCGTCCCGATGGCCGACCCGAACTGTTCGCGGGTCTGCACCAGCTCGGGGCGGATGGCCATGCCGAGTCGCTCGGCCAGCTCGTCGGCGGTGTGTCCGAGGAGCGTTCCACGCTCGGCCCCCAGGAGGGACTCCGCGGCGGCGTTGCAGAGCACGAGGCGCTGCGCGGCGTCGAAGACGAGGATCCCGTCCGCGGCGGCCTCCACGGTCTCAGCCAGGCGTGCCTCGGACGTCTGCCTGAGGTCCACGTCGCGCTGCGCAAGGGCCTGGCGCTGCGCCGCCTGCCAGAACCGCTGGGTGCGATCCCAGGCCCAGCCCACCACGCCGCCAGCGCCGACGTAGGCGGCCAGGCGGATCGCCCAGCCCCACTGGCCGAGCACGCTCGCCGAGGCCGCCGCGCTGTCGGGCATCAGAGGTCCGAGCAGCAGCCCGGCCAGGATGCCGGCCCCGGCGCCACCCGGGGCGCCTCCACCCAGGGCGCCCAGGGCGATCCCGAGATAGGCGAGGTGAACGAGCGGGTTGGGGGCGCCGCCGGTGAGCCGGACCAGGGCGTACACCCCGAGGTCGAGGAGCAGGGCACCGCCGAGCAGCCCCCAGCGCCGCCAGCCGAGCGTCATCGGCAGGCGGCCCGCCTGTCCTGCAGGTCCGGGTGCCATCGTGAGGTCAGGGTATCGGGGGGAGCAGCGAAGGCTATGGTCCGGGCGGGCCAGTACCGGCCCGCCACCAGTACCGGGGCGGGCGCCGCGAGAGGAGCAGGGCTGAGCCTGAAACGTGAATGCCGTCCTGGTGCGCCGAGCTCAGGCAGCGGACTCCAGTGCGCCCTTCTGGCTCCACGCCCCCGCCGGCGGCAGCGGTGTCGACGGGTCCGGGTTGCGCACGGCGGGAGCATGCGTCGCGAGATGATCGCGGTGACCAGGTAGCGGATGCTCGAAAGCCCGATCGTCACCCACGGTGGCGAGGGCTGGGATGAGCTGCTGCGGCGACGGCACCCTCCGGAACGACGGAACAAGCGGAGAGGACCGGCGCAGGGTCTACAAGGGCCCGCCTTGCGGGCGTGTCACAGGCCCATGACGTGGCTCCGTCGCCATCGAGAGCGACAACCAACCCGGAGAAGTGCCTTCTGCGGCTCATGCGCCTGTCACCTGGAACGTGCCGTGCATCCCCTGGGCGGCGTGGCCGGGCACCTCGCAGAGGTAGGTGTACATGCCCGCGGCCGATGCGGTGAACCGGACCGTCTCGCTCGGCAGGCCCGCGCTGGTCGGATCGCCCAGCGGCTGGGCGACGGCGCCGGGGAAGGCGGGCGGGGCACTCATCATCGCCATGAACGGGAAGGGCGGCTGGGCCGTGGTCAGGGCCCAGTTGTGGCTCGTGTCGCTGTCGGCGTTGACGAGCTGCACCGTCACCGTCGCGCCAAGCGGCACGACGAGGGTCGGGTTCACGAGGCCGGCGATGCGGAATGTCATGTCCGGCCCACCGGGCGGGCTGGCGAGGACCGCGAGGCGGACATCGTTCGTCTGGAACGTGATGCGGCTCGTCGCACGGTCGACGGACGCCCCAGCCGGTGCCGCAGCGCCGAGGGCGGTCGCCTGGGCCGGCGAGATCGGCTGCCCGACCCGGCCCGCGAGTGCACTGCCCATGGCCTGGCCCATACCGTTGCCGCCCATCATGCCGCCGCCGCCCATCATCCCCGACCCCATGAAGCCGAACGAGCCCCACCCTGGGCCGGAGCCCGTCCACGAACTGGATCCGGCGGCCCCCGTGCCGCCCAGGACGGCCCCGGCGAGGAGCAGCACGAGGCCGAGCGCCAGCAGGCCGGCAGCCAGCCGGCCGAGTGTCACGCGACGCATCACGAATACCCCAGGGTCTTCTTGGCCTGCTCGAACTCGGCTTCGGTGATCTCACCGCGGGCGAAGCGCTCGCGCAGCGTGTCGAGCGCAGTCGCCTGGGGGCGTGCGCCGCCGTCGTCCCATCTGGTCGGCCCACTCAGGGCGCGCACGAAGAGCGCGACGAGACCGGCGAACAGGATCAGTCCACCGAACATCCATAGCCAGCCGACGAGGCCCATGCCCCAGCCGATCCCACCCATCATGGGAGTACCTCCTTGCGGGCACCGTAGTCGCATCTCAGCGTCGGCCTCCTGCCGACCCCGCAGAGCTTGCGGGCCTGTCCTCAAGGCGCCATGTCGCGAACGGTCAAGATCCGATCAAGGGGCAGGGCACGGTGGCCCTCACAGCTCAGCCTGGATGCCGAGCACCCGCGCCGCGCCCAGGAGGCCCCAGCGGGCCAGCCGACGTTCGGGCTCACCCCCCAGCCAGTACCGCTCGAAGAGCACCTTGCCGCCATGCCAGAGGCGCCCCGGACCACGCAGCGCCACGACCGGATCGGGCGCGGCGTAGAAGTTGCCGTCGGCGAAGGCGGCTGCGCCGCCGCCGGTCTCGACCCAGCAGAACCCTTTCCCGTCGAACTCCCCGCTGGGCGCGGGTACGCCTGACGCGGCAACGATGCGCCGGGCGGCGACGAGCGCCTCGGCGTGGGCGAAGACGCCGGCCTTGGGCAACGGCTTGCCGTTGGCGAGCGTGATCGAGGTCGCGTCCCCGACGGCATAGACGCCCTCGAACGCCGTCTGCAGCGTGCGCGGGTCGACGGTGACCCAGCCCGCCTCGTTGGCGAGGCCCGAGCCACGCAGCGCGGCGGGCCCCCGATGCGGTGGCACCCCGGCGAGGAGGTCGTAGCCCGCGCGGGTGCCGTCCGCGAGCACCAGCTCGCGCGAGCCGGGCTCGACGCGTGCGATAGGGCTTCGGGGGTGGAACCGGATCCCCCGTGCCTCCATCAGCCGCACGACGGCCTCGCCCAGGGCCGGTCCCGCCACCGGCATCGGCTGCGGCTCGGGGGTGTAGAGCTCGATCTCGCTCGCGGCGCGGACGCCCCGGCGGCGCAGCTCGTCGTCGAACAGGAGGGCTGCCTCATACGGCGCGGCGGGGCACTTGTAGGGGAGCGCGCTCACCGCCACCACCAGGCGCCCGCCGCGGAAGCCGGCCAGGGCGCGCGCGCAGGCGCTGGCTCCCGCGAGCGAGAAGATGTTGTGGGCGGCGCCCGCGAAGCCATCCAGCGCCTCGGGCGCGAGCTCGGCACCCAAGGCCACGAGCAGCGCGTCGAAGGGCAGCGCCCCGGCGCTCGTGTCGACCGTGCGTCCGACGGGATCGATCGCCCGCACCTCCGCCGGCACGAGCTCAACGCCTGTCGCCAGCAGGCCGTGCAGCGGACGCGAGATGTGCTCGGAGCGGCGGCGTCCCACCATGAGCCAGCCCAGGGAGGGCTGGAAGAGATACCGCGCCTCGCGCTCCACGACGATGACGCGGTCGCGTGGCTCGAGCCGGCGGCGCAGCTCGTTGGCCGCCACCACGCCGCCTACCCCGCCCCCCAGCACGAGCACCGATCGGCCGGCCATCAGAACGTCACCACCTTCTCGGCCCAGGCGGTCCAGGCCGCGAGCTCATCCATCGACGAACGGTGCACGCCGGGCAGGAGATCGGCGTCGGTCACCCCCCGCGCGTCCATGCACGTCCCGCAGGCGCCAATGGAGATCCCTCTGGTGACCAGGCCGCGCAGCATGCGCTCGATGTTGTAGTAGCCCGCGGGCGTCGCCTGGCCGCCCCGCGCGCACCACACCGCGTCGGACATCAGGCAGAGGCGCAACTCCGATCCCTCGAGCTTCGCCAGCGCGAGGGCGAGGCGCAGGCCGTTGTAGGCGCGCTCGGTGCCGTAGGGCGGGTCGTTGAGGATGATGAGCGTCTGCATACCGAGGATCTCCTGCTGCGGGGGCTTTGCTCAGGGTGCGGCCGCGGGGACCGGCACGCGCCCGGGGTGCGTCTCGTACATGCGCAGGGCGGCCACCAGCGCGGCGCTGACCGCCAGCAGCGCCACCACTCCGATCGCGGCGGCGAAGCCCGCACGGTCGGCGATCAGCCCGGTCAGCAGCGCCCCCACCGCGAACCCGAGGTCCCGCCAGAAGCGGTACACCCCGAGCGCCGAGGCACGCCAGGCTGGGTGCGCGACGTCGCCCACCGCGGCGATGAGCGCCGGATACACCATTGCCGTGCCGACCCCGAGCAGGGCCGCCGCACCGAGCCAGGGCGCAAAGCCGTGGCTCGCCGCGATCGCCCCGATGGCGACCCCCTGGACGAGCATGCCCCCGACGATCAGCCACTTGCGGCCCAGCCGGTCCGAGAGCGGCCCGGTGGCGAGCTGGCCGAGCCCCCACACCGCTGGGTAGACCGCCGCGAGCACCCCGATCTGGGCCACCGACATCCCATTCGCCGCGTAGTAGAGCGGCAAGAGGCCCCAGGCCATGCCGTCCTTGAGGTTCGTCACCAGGCCCGCCCCGCTGCAGACGGAGAGGGCGCGCTCGCGCAGGCTGACCAGGACCACGACGCGGCGCAACGGCAGGGCGTGCTCCGATTCCCCGGTCACGGCGGTCCGCTCGCGCCCCTCGTGGCGGGCATGGCCGTGCGTCTCACGCACCACGAACACGGAGAGCGCCAGGCCGAGCCCGACGTAGGCGAGGCCGAGGAAGAAGGGTGCCGGGCGCAGGCCCGCCTGCTGCGCGATGAAGCCGGTAGCGACCGCGGTGAGCGCCAGGCCGCTGTAGCCCGCCCATTCGTTCAAGCCGACCGCGAGCCCGCGCCGCGCCGGCCCCGCGACGTCGACCATCGCGTTCACGAGGTTGGTCCAGGCGAGGCCCTGGTTGAGCGCGAGCAGCACGTTCGCCACGATCACCCAGCCCCAGCTGGGGGCCCAGATGAGCAACAGCGGCACCGGCACACCGGCCAGCCAGCCGGCCACGAGGAGCGGCTTGCGCCCCACCCGGTCGGCGAGGACGCCTGCGGCGAAGTTCGTGATCGCCTTCACGACCCCGAACGCGACGATGAAGGTGAGGGCGGCGGCCGCCGCTTTGAGAGCGAAGACGCGTGTCGCAATGAGCGGCAGGATCGTGCGCTCCTGACCCAGTACCCCGCCCACGAGCGCCTGGACGGCGATCAGCAGGATGAACTGGCCGAGGTTCGCCTCGAGGCCCAGGCGGGGGATGGATCCTCGCGCCTCGGCGGTGCGGGCGGTCGCGAGGCCTTCATCTCTGGCTGGAGTCGTCGTCGCGGCGCTGTCGTCGGGATCCATGGGAGGGTACTATACTGTCTTTCTGCTTATCTATGGAGGATGCTCGGGTGGCCCGCCAAGATCCAGCTCGCTCGCCTGACTCGCCATCCAGCCATGACCGCGCCGCCAAGGACGCCCTCAACGAGCAGTTCGCGCGGGTCGGCCACGCGCTCGCGAACGGCCGGCGGATCGAGCTCCTCGACCTGCTCGCGCAGGGCGAGCGCAGCGTGGAAGCGCTCGCCAGCGAGGCCGAGCTCGGGATCACCGTCGCCTCGGCGCACCTGCAGGTGTTGCGGCGGGCGGGGCTGGTGGAGACCCGCCGGAGCGGCACACGCATCTTCTACCGGTTGGCCGGCGACGATGTCTATCGCCTGCTGGCCGCGGCGCGCGAGGTCGCGCGCACGCGCCTGGCCGAGGCCGAGCGCGCCGCCCGCGCCTACCTGGGCGGGCCCGATGCCCTCGAGCCGCTGAACCGCGAGGAGCTGCTCCGGCGGATCACGGCGGGCGACGTCGTGGTCGTGGACGTGCGCCCCGCCGCGGAGTACAGCGCGGGCCACATCGCGGGCGCCATCTCGGTGCCCCTCGATGAGTTGGAGGCGCGTCTGGCCGAGCTTCCCGTCGGGCGCGAGGTGGTGGCCTACTGTCGCGGGCCGTTCTGCGCCCTGGGCGGCCGCGGGGTGGAGGTCCTGCGCCGGCACGGCCACCGCGCCCGACGCCTGGCCGACGGCTTCCCCGAATGGCGTCTGGCCGGCCTTCCGGTGGCGAGCGAGACCACGGACGGGGCGCGCCAGTGACGCACCGACGGGCGAGATCGCCTGGCAACTCGGCGTCGCGGACATCATCGATCTGTCACCCTGGCCCTCGCACTCGGCGCGGCCGTCCTGCTGATCCGGGTCGCGATGAACTCCGCGGGGCCTCTCGCGTCCGGCGGACTCGCGGGCATCGGCCTGCGGACGCTCGGTGCGTGAACCAGAGCGGTTCGGCGCCGACCTGAGCGCCGGTGAGCCGGCAGCGCCGGCTCACCCTTCGGTCGGTGCGGTTCGTCAGGCGCCAGGGGCGAACAGGCGGCGGAACGCCTCGCCCTCCGAGAGGTCGCGCTCCAGCAGGACCTGCGTCGGCGCGAGGCCGTACGCGGCGCCCTGCAGGGCGTTGACGTGCCAGCCGTCCTGACCGAGCTCGGTCAGGCGCTCCAGCACGTCGGAGGCGGGGCTCTCGCCGGGGACCGACGCGATCGCGGCGTGCCCGTTGCCGGGCAGGGTCTCGATGCGGTACTCGAACTGACTCATGGTGGTCTCCTTGCAGACTCGTTCAGACGATGGGGCCCGGCCGGGCCGTCGATGCGGCCCGCGACCGAGGGCCCCGTGGCGCTCGCTGCGTGGTGGCCCGCGACGCGGACGGGCCGGTCAGCGGGCCAGGACCCAGCGCGCCGCCGCTCCCGAGGTGTGGCCGAAGCCGCTCAGCCCGCCGGCGGTCTCGGGCGGGCAGGGCAGTTCGCTCGGCCCGTGCACGGTGCCGCGCCCCTGATCCCCCACCCACTGGCTGAGGTTCCAGCTGGCCGATGCGTCTGTCTCCACTGGGAGCAGGGCGCCACCCGCCCACTGGGACCGGTTCCAGGCCCGGCACAGATCCTCGTTCAGGATTGCCATCTGGCAGTTCTCCTTTCGCTCCGTGGAGCGTGCCCGGCCTGTTCCCTGCGGCCAGGGCTGTGTGCTGCCACACACCATATCCTTCGGTATTCTGCTTGTCAAGCGAATAGCAGAAGAGACGGCCCGGTTGGCGGCGATCGAGGCGCGCCTGGCCGAGACGCCGCGTTCCGACGCCGGATCGACTGCCGGACCCGTCGAGGCGGCCATCGTGTCGTGGGCGCTCAGTCAGGCCCTCGGCAAACGTCCTGCGGCAGGGACAGCGGGCCCGCAGCAAGGCGCTCCTGCGGCTCCTGAAGGGGAGATCCGGGTCGTCCCGCTCGACGACATGGGGAGATCCGGGTCGTCCCGCTCGACGACATCCGGCCGACCTACCGGCTGCCGACCGCGGTTCGCATACCGGAGGACTTGGTAGGGGAGGGTGGATTCGAACCACCAACCGGGGCTGTATAAGAGCCCTGCTCTGACCGTTGAGCTACTCCCCCGCGGACAGGATAGCGGCGCGGATCGCAGCCGGCCACGCATGATGCCGGCACCTGTTACGGTTTCTTCACCATTGCCCAGCCCCGCGCACCACGCGTTTGCGGCACCATCGACCCAGGCGGCACCGGGGGATCGCTCGTCGGCCTTGAGGTCAGCGAGCGGATGCCGCGCAGAACCACCGCCGCGAGGACGCCCCGAGATCCCGGGATCGCCTCGCGCGCCCGCCGCCCGCCGCCCGGGACCTGCGTCGGTCGGGTCGGTCGGACGGGCGGCCGGGGAAGCAACGTGACGAGGGAACGATGACACGAGGCCGGCTTGCGTCCCTGCCCCTGACCGCGCTCCTGCTCCTGTCCGCACTCTCGCCCGGCGCAGTCGCCGCCGCGTCGTTCTCGCTCACGACGCCGTACCCCGCGGTCACCGTCCAGCCCGGGAACACGGTCACGTTCGATCTCAGCGTCACCACGCCGACACCCGAGCGGGTGGGCCTCGCGGTCTCGGGGACGCCGGCCGGGTGGACCGCGAGCCTGACCGGCGGCGGCAACACGATCGACGCCGTCTACACGGCGGCCGGCGCGACGCCGCCCCCCGTCCAGCTGTCGGTCAAGGTCCCGCAGGACGCGACCGGCACCCACACGATCACGGTCACCGCGACGGCGTCCGAGGGGACGCGGACCCTGCCGATCACGGTGACGATTCAGGCGGCCGGCTCGGGCGGTGGCGTGAAGCTCACCACCGACTTCGCGAAGCTCTCGGGCACGGCCAGCAGCACGTTCAGCTACAGCCTCACGCTCGAGAACAACGGGACGCAGCAGCAGACGTTCACGCTGCAGGGCCAGGGCCCCGCGGGCTGGCAGGTCGCGGTCCACCCCTCGAGCAACGCCCAGGCGCTGACGGACACGGTGGCCGGCGGCAGCACGGATACCCTGACCGTCACGGTCACTCCCCCGAGCTCGGCCACCGCCGGCGCCTACCCCATCCGGGTCACGGTGGCCGCCGGTTCGCAGACCGCGACCGCCCAGCTCGAGGCCGACGTCACCGGCTCCCCCAGCCTCTCGTTGAGCACGCCGAACCAGGTGCTCAACGCGACCGTCACCTCGGGCGGGACGGGCACGGTCACGCTGGTCGTCACGAACAACGGGACCGTCCCGCTCACGGATGTCACCCTCACGTCCACGCCGCCCACCGGCTGGAACGTGACGTTCTCCCCCTCCGCGATCGCGTCCCTGCAGCCGAACGACAGCCAGAACGTCACGGCGACCATCCACCCGGCAAGCAACGCGCTGACCGGCGACTACGACGTCACGATGACCGCGAGCTCGGGCGGCGCGACCCAGAACGTGGACATCCGCACGACCGTCCAGACCTCGCCGCTCTGGGGATTCGTCGGGCTCGCGCTCATCGCGATCGTGCTCGTCGGTCTCGGCTGGGTCTTCCGGCGGTACGGCCGGCGCTGAGATGCGCGCCAAGGCCATCCGGGGCGACCGCGGTGAGCGGGCCGAGCGCGCCCAGCGAGCCGACGGCGGCGGCCGGCCCGACGACGACGGCCGGCCCGAGCGGACCCCGCACCAACGGTCGGAGCGCGAGGTGGACGCGACCGCGTCGGTCATCCGCGCGCGCGGCCTGACCAAACGCTATGGCGACGTCCTCGCCGTGGACCATCTGAACCTCGACGTGCGTCCGGGCGAGGTCTTCGGGCTCCTTGGGCCGAACGGCGCCGGCAAGACGACGACGATACTCATGCTGCTCGGGCTCTCCGAACCGACCGACGGGCACGCGGAGGTGGCGGGCTTCGATCCGACGCGCGACCCGCTCGAGGTCAAGCGTCGCGTCGGCTACATGCCCGACGACGTCGGCTTCTACGGCGCGCTGACAGGGCGGCAGAACCTCCGCTACACGGCGCGACTCAACGGGATCGACCGGCGCGACGTCGAAGGGCGCCTGGACGCGCTGCTCGAGCAGGTCGGGCTGCGCGACGTGGCCGACCGCGCGGTCGAGACGTACTCCCGGGGCATGCGGCAGCGTCTCGGGCTCGCAGACGCCCTCGTCAAGGACCCGTCGGTGGTCGTGCTCGACGAGCCGACGACGGCGATCGACCCCGCCGGCGTCGCCGAGGTGCTCGACCTGATCGCCTCGATCGCCCGCGACCGCGGCGCCGCCGTCCTCCTTTCGAGCCACCTGCTCCACCAGGTGCAGCAGGTCTGCGACCGCGTCGCGGTCTTCGTCGGTGGCCGCGTCGTCGCACAGGGAACCATGCGGCGGCTGGCCGAGCAGATGGGCGGCGAGAGCCTCCAGATGGAGGTCGGGGCGCAGGGCGCGCCCGAGGAGGTCGAGGCGGCGCTGCGGTCCATCGACGGTGTGCGCGAGGTGGAGCGGGACCCCCACGACACGCGCCTGTGGCGGGTGGCCGGTGCGCGGAACCTGCAGCCACGCCTGGCCGGCGAGCTGTCGGCGCGCGGGATCGGCGTGTGGCACCTCCGCCGGATCGGGGACGACCTCGACGAGATCTACATGCGCTACTTCGCGAAGGAGGGGCCGGGCGATGACAGCGCAGCCTGAGACCCTCCCCGCCCGCCGCAACGAGCGAAGCGAACCCTCCCACGGGCCGGCGACGCCCCGGCGGCGGAGCCCGGGCGGGGGGTGGCGGGTCATCGCCGACAAGGAGTTCGGCGACCACATCCTCAGCGTGCGGCTGTTCATCCTGATCGCGGTGCTCGGGCTCGCCGCGGTGGCCGCCGTCTACTCGACGACCGCGTACGTCCGCGACAACGCGCAGCAGGCCGCCGGATCCACCGGGCTGTTCGTGCTGCTGTTCAGCGCCAGCTCGCCCTCGTCGCAGATCCCGCCGTTCACGACGCTCGTCGCGCTGCTCGGCCCGCTCCTCGGGATCGCGTTCGGGTTCGACGCGATCAACGGCGAGCGGTCGGAGCGGACACTGCCGAGGCTCGTCGCCCAGCCGATCCATCGCGACGACGTCATCAACGGGAAGTTCGCGGCCGGACTCGCCGCCATCGCGCTCGTGCTCGTCGCGATCGTCGTGCTCGTCTCCGGGTTCGCGTTCTACCAGCTCGGGATCGTGCCCGGCCCCGACGACATCGCGCGGGTGGCCGCGTGGGTCGTCGCCACCGTCATCTACGTCGGGTTCTGGCTGGCGTTCGCCATGCTGTGCTCCGTCGTCATGCGGCGCGCCGCCACCTCCGCGCTGGCCGCGATCGCGGTCTGGCTGGTCGTGACGCTGTTCGCGTCGCTGCTCACCGGGATCGTCGCCGACGCGCTCTCGCCCGTCCCCGCCGACGCGACCCTCGACCAGCAGGTGGCGAACGCGCAGCTGAACCTCGACCTGTCGCGGATCTCGCCCGGCGAGCTGTACTCGGAGGCGACGGCGTACCTGCTCGACCCGACGACGCAGAGCGTGGGGATCATCCTGCCGTCGCAGCAGCCCGCCGCCCCGTCGATTCTCCCGTTCGAGCAGAGCCTGCTGCTCGCGTGGCCGCAGGGCGTCGCGCTGATCGCGCTGACGGTCGTGTGCTTCGGAGCCGCCTACGTCGTGTTCATGCGCCAGGAGGTCCGGGCCTGACCTCGCCGCCGTAGCGGCGCTGGAGCGCGTCCGCCGACATCCACGCGTCGACGGCCCGCAGCGGGCGCCGTCCGTGGCGCAGCCGATCGCGCCCGAGACCGCGCTCCACTCGACGGTGCGGACCCGTCCCCAGCGGGACGTGAGCGCCCCGCCGGGGATCGCCGCGAGCAACGCGACGAACACGACGGCCCCGGCCAGCGGTGCCACGAGCGTTCCTGCGCGGCTGCCAAGCCCGATGGAGTCCTCGAGGTAGTAGTAGACGAAGGGCTGGAGTGTCCCGGTCGCCATGAGGATCGCGAGCCGCGACGCAAGCAGCCACAGGTAGTCACGCTGCTCCAGCACGTCGCGGCCCCACACGTCGATGACGACAGCCCTGAAGGCGCGCCGCCAGCGCGGGAGGTCCGCGAGCGCCGACACGACCGACGTGCCTGCTCCGTGCAGGCGAGCGGGTGCGCCGGACCGGCCCTCGCGCTCCCGCACGCCGACGAGCGTGACGAGCGTGCCGCCGCCGAGGCTGGCCATCGCGAAGAGCACGGCGAGCTCGACGTGGCCGGTGGCCGCGAGCACGCCCGAGACCGCGACCCCGACGACCTGCCCCGCCATCTGCGCGCCGCCGAGGAAACCCGACGCGAGCCCCCGGCGGCCGCGCGGCACCATGTCGGGGAGGAGCCCCTGGTACGGGCCCTGCGCGGTGTTCGAGGCGAGCTCGATACCCAGCATCACGACCAGGATGCCGGCATACGAGTGCCGCGTGGCGAGCACCAGGAGCAGCACCAGCTGGGCCGCGACGCCGAGGACCATGAGTGGCCGCCGGCGGCCCCACGGCGTGACGAGCCGGTCGCTCGCCGCCCCGGAGACGGGCTGGACGAGAATCGCGACGATCGCCTGGAGACCGGCGATCAGCGACAGCGCCGAGGTCTTGACCGCGGCCGGGACGAGCTGCTCCACCAGGCGGGGCAGCACGATCGTGGTGAGCGCGCCCCAGGTGACCGACAGGCCGAAGTAGTAGGCGCTGAGGGCGGACAGCGCGCCCACGCCCGGCTCTTTCGCGTAGCCGAACCCGGGAGCGACGCCCTCGTTCACTCCCGGCAACTATACGAGGCCAATCTCGCGCGGCCGTCAGTCCCGGGTCGTGCCCGGAGGCGCGACGGTGGCTGGGGTGCCCGGGGACGTGCCAGCGGCGGGCGTCAGCGCCTGCATCAGCGCAGCCGGTGCCGGAGCGCCGAGGCTGCCGCCAGGTGCCCCGACATCCCGTGCACGCCGGGACCCGGCGGCGTCGACGCGGAGCAGATCCAGATCCCGGGGTCGGGGGTCGAGTACGGGTCGATGCGGGGCGCGGGTCGCATGAACAGCTGGGACAGATCCTGGAGGCCGGCCCCGATGTCCCCGCCGACCAGGTTCGCGTCGTGCGCCTCAAGGTCCGCCGGCGACATGCGGTGGATCGCGAGGATCCGGTCGCGGAACCCGGGGGCGAACCGCTCGATCTGCCGGAGGATCGGCTCGGTCATGTCGGCAGCGCAGTCGTTCGGGACGTGGCAGTAGGCCCACAGCGTCTGCTTGCCGGCTGGCGCGCGCGTCGGGTCGAACAGGCTCTGCTGCGAGACCAGCACGAACGGCCGGGCCGGGATCCGACCGCGCCGTACCAGGGCCTCCGTCCCGGCAATCTCCTCGAACGTCCCGCCGACGTGCACGGTCCCGGCCCCGACCAGCTCGGGGTTCCGCCACGGCACCGGCCCGTCGAGCGCAAGGTCGAGCTTGAACGAGCCCGAGCCGTACCGGTACCGCTCGAGCCTCGAGCGGTAGCGGCCGGCCAGGCGGGGCCCCGCGATCCGGAGCAGCTGGCGGGGGGTCACGTCGAAGAGCGCGGCATGATGCGCCGGCAGCGCGTCGATCGTCTCCACGCGGCGCCCGGTGGCGATCTCTCCGCCGAGCGCCGCCAGCTCGCCCGCGAGCGCTCCACCGATCCGTCCTGACCCGCCCTCGGCGACCGGCCAGCCGACCGCATGCGCCGACGCCAGGAACAGGAGCCCGTACGCGCCGGTCACGGGCGCGCCGAGCCGAAGCATCGAGTGCGCGGCGCAGCCGGCGAACACCGCGCGCGCCTGTGGGCGCCGGAACCGGCGGACGAGCCACTGCGCCGGCCGGATCGCCCGGGTTCCGAACCTGGCGAGGCGAGCGAGTCGCTCGGGGTCGGCGGGCACGTGGAACGGCGCGAGCACGTCCGGGATCACCGCGCTCCAGTCCCGGACGAGCGGTCCGACGAGACCGCGGTACGCGGCCGCGTCCGGGCCCAGCGAGGCCGCCGTCGCGTCGACGTCGCGCCCGACGAGCACGACCGAGCCGTCGTCGAGCGGATGGCCGAGCGCGATCGGCGGCTGGATCCAGCGCAGGCCGTGGCGCGCGAGCGGCAGCGTCGCGAAGAACGGCGACGAGACGCCCAGCGGATGGACGGCGCTGCAGACGTCGTGCACGAACCCGGGCAGCGTCAGCTCCTCGGACCGCGTGCCGCCGCCCACGACCGGCTCGGCCTCGAGCAGCAGGACGGACCGTCCCGCACGGGCGATCGTGACCGCCGCCGAGAGCCCGTTCGGGCCGCCACCGACGACCACCGCGTCGTACCGCTCAGCCACGATCGAGGGGTCCGAGTGCGCCGAACGCCGAGCGCCGAAGCGGAGGCGCGGTTCCGATCCGCCCGGCATCGGCGGCGGCCCTCTGCCGCTCCGACGGCAGCCGGACCGGCGAGAGATACTCTCCGAGCAGCTCTCGATCCCACCGGGCCCCCGTACGCCGGTGCTCGTCCCATGAGGTGTACCGGTACCGGTACAGCAGCGCCCGCACCCACGCCGGGCGCCGCCCCCCGAACGGGTCGAAGCGCAGGAGATCGAGCGTCGCCCGGTCGGCCTCGAGCAGCCGCTGGACGAAGCGCAGGAACCAGCGCTCGACCTCGTACGGCGCGAGCGCCGCGAACCACATCTGCCGGTCGAGCCGGAGGTGGTACGGCGCCCACTGCCGAGACCGCCGGTTCGGGTCGCCGGGCTTGCCCTCGAAGCCGTCCGCGCGCCACTCGGTTCGCTCGCCGGGCTGCTCGTCGGTGGTGCCCTCGACCTCGATCTCGTATCGCTCGCGGGTCACGCTCCCGAACGCCCCGTACGTGTTCACGAGGTGCAGCGCGTTGAACGAGGCGTTCATCATCTGCCGGCTCCCGAGCAGGTTGCGCACGGGCCAGTAGCTCAGCACGACGATGAGGGCGGCCAGCGCGAGCACGAGCCCTGCATACCACGCGGGAAACGTGAGTGCTGCGAACGCCGCCGCGGCCGGCGCGCCGATCGGCAGCACCGCGCGAAAGAACGCGTCGGGGAGCGCCGCGACGATCGTCGCCGAGCAGCGGCCGGAACTGGCGCAGCGCGACGACGAACGCGACGAGGTAGGTCACCGCCAGCCCCCGCTCGATCAGGAAGCGGGCGACCGTGTGGTCCGGGGCCCGGAGCAGGTCGATCGGCATTCCGACAAGCGTCGGTCGGGCGATGCCGCGGACGCCATGCGGGACGGCGGGCGGCGTTGAGGCTGGCTATCGGCACGCGCGGCAAACCGCGACTCCCGGAGAGGCTCCCGTGGGACCCGCACCGGTGCCGGCTACGCGGCCCCCTGCGGAGTGCCCTGCGCGGCCCCCAGCAGCGTCCGCACCTCGTGCGCGATCTGGAGGTCCTCGCGCGCCGCGACGACGACGCTCGATGCCGCGGCGCCGGGAGCCGAGACGACGCGATCTCCCGTGCCGTTCCGGTCCGGGTCGGCGTCGATCACTACGCCGAGGAACCCGAGGCCGTCCGCCGCTCGTTCCCGGACGTCCGGCGAGTTCTCGCCCACGCCCCCGGTGAACACGAGCACGTCGAGGCCACCCATCGCCGCCGCCATCCGCGCGATGTCCCCGCGGAGCCGGTGCAGGTACACGCCGAGCGCCACGCCCGCCTCGGCGTCGCCGGCGTCCGCGCGGGCCAGGATTGCCCGCATGTCGGCCGTCCCCCCCAGCCCGAGCAGGCCCGACCGGTGCTCGAGCGCGGCCGCGAGCTCGGCCGGCGGCAGCCCGACGTGTTCCTCGAGCCACAGCACCAGGCCCGGGTCGACCGACCCCGAGCGCGTCGCCATCACGAGCCCGTCGAGCGGGGTGAATCCCATCGTCGTGTCGACCGAGTGCCCGGCCCGGACCGCGGCAAGTGACGCGCCCGCGCCGAGATGGCACGTCACGATCCGGAGATCCTCGAGTGGGCGTGCCAGGATCTCGGCTGCGCGCCGCGATGCGTACGCGTGGGAGAGCCCGTGGAAGCCGTACTTCCGCAGGTCCCACCGCTCGCGCCACTCCGCCGGCAGCGCGTAGGTCGAGGCCTCGGGCGGGATCGTGGCGTGGAAGGCGGTATCGAAGCAGGCGACGGCGGGGATGCCGGGCAGCGCCGCGCTGACGATGTCGAGGGCGGCCAGCGACTTCGGCTGGTGCAGCGGCGCCAGGTCCGTCAGCGCCTGGATGCGCGTCCGCACGGACGCGTCGATCACGACGGGCTGCGAGAAGCTGCGGCCGCCGTGGACGATCCGGTGCCCGACGGCGTCGACCGGCCCGAACGAGTCAATGGCAGGCCCGACCGCCGATTCGTCCGCGTGACCGCGCGGCGCCGGCAGATCGGCCGAGCCGGAGACACGGTCGTCTGCGTCGAGCACACGGAGCTTCAGGCTGCTCGAGCCGGCGTTGACGATGAGCACGCGCATGGTCGCCTCCCGACGTGGCCCTGGATCCCGCCCGTGCGGCCGCTTCCGCAGCCGCCTGCCCTCAGTAGGGCCAGGTCCAGTCGCGGATCTCCGGCATGTCGTCGCCCTCGGCCCGCGTGTACGCCCGCGCCTGCAGCCGCCTGTCGGTCATGAGCTGCCGCACGTGACCCGCGCGCGACACGAGGCCCGGGACGCGGTCGATGACGTCCATCACGAGGTGGAAGCGGTCGAGGTCGTTGAGCATGACCATGTCGAACGGCGTCGTGGTCGTGCCCTCCTCCTTGTAGCCCCGGACGTGGATGTTTGCGTGGTTGCGGCGCCGGTACGTCAGGCGGTGGATGAGCCACGGGTAGCCGTGGTGGGCGAACACGACCGGCCGGTCGGTGGTGAACAGCGAGTCGAACTCGCCCTCGGAGAGGCCGTGCGGATGCTCGGTCGAGGGCTCGAGGCGCATCAGATCGACGACGTTGACGACCCGGACCTTCAGGTCGGGCAGGTGCTGCCGGATCAGGTCGACGGCCGCCAGCGTCTCGAGCGTGGGGACGTCGCCGCAGCACGCCATCACGACGTCCGGCTCCCCGCCCTGGTCGTTGCTCGCGAAATCCCAGATCCCGATGCCGCGCGTGCAGTGGAGGATCGCCTGGTCCATCGACAGCCAGTTCAGCGCGGGCTGCTTGCCGGCGACGACGACGTTCACGTACTGGCGGCTGCGCAGGCAGTGGTCCGCGACGGACAGCAGGCAGTTCGCGTCCGGCGGCAGGTAGACACGAACGACCTCGGCCTTCTTGTTGATCACGTAGTCGATGAAGCCGGGGTCCTGGTGGCTGAACCCGTTGTGGTCCTGCCGCCACACGTGCGAGCTCAGCAGGTAGTTGAGCGAGGCGATCGGGCGGCGCCAGGGGATGTGGTTGGTCGTCTCCAGCCACTTCGCATGCTGGTTGAACATCGAGTCGACGATGTGGATGAACGCCTCGTAGCAGTCGAACATCCCGTGGCGGCCCGTCAGCAGGTAGCCCTCGAGCCAGCCCTGGCAGAGGTGCTCGGACAGCACCTCCATGACGCGCCCGTTCGGTGCGATGTGATCGTCGGTCGGCAGGATCTCGCCGTCGAACGCCCGGTCCGTCACCTCGAAGACCGCCGAGAGCCGGTTCGAGGCGGTCTCGTCGGGGCCGAAGAGCCGGAACGTCTCCCGGTTGCGCGCGATGACGTCGCGCACGAACGTGCCGAGCACGCGCGTCGCCTCGGCGCGGCTCGTGCCGGGGTGGTCGACCGTGACGGCGTAGTCGCGGAAGTCCGGCAGCGACAGGTCGCGCAGCAGGAGCCCGCCGTTCGCGTGCGGGTTCGCGCTCATGCGCTGCCAGCTCTTCGGGGGCAGCGCCCGGAGCTCGGGGACGAGCGCGCCGCGCTCGTCGAACAGCTCGTCGGGCCGGTAGCCGCGCAGCCACTGCTCGAGCAGCGCGAGGTGCTCGGGGTTCGTGCGCACCTCGGCCATCGGGACCTGGTGCGAGCGCCACGTGCCCTCGGCCGGCTTTCCGTCGACCTCCTTCGGCCCCGTCCAGCCCTTCGGCGTCCGGAGCACGATCATCGGCCAGCGCGGACGGGCCGTCTCGCCGCGCTCCCGGGCCCGCCGCTGGATCTCGTGGATCTCGCGCACGCAGTCGTCCAGCGTGCCCGCCAGCTGCTGGTGCACGTCGGCCGGGTCGTCGCCCTCGACGAAGTACGGGTGGTACCCGTGCCCCTCGAACAGCTCCTGGATCTCGTCGTGCGGGATCCGCGCGAGCACCGTCGGATTCGCGATCTTGTACCCGTTCAGGTGCAGGATCGGGAGCACGGCCCCGTCCGTGACCGGGTTCAGGAACTTGTTGCTCTGCCAGCTGTTCGCCAGGGGACCGGTCTCGGCCTCGCCGTCGCCGACGACGCAGCACACGAACAGGTCGGGGTTGTCGAATGCGGCTCCGTACGCGTGCGACAGCGAGTAGCCGAGCTCGCCGCCCTCGTGGATCGAGCCGGGTGTCTCCGGCGCGACGTGGCTCGGGATGCCGCCGGGGAACGAGAACTGCCGGAAGAGCTTGCGCAGCCCGTCCTCGTCCTGGCCGATGCTCGGGTAGATCTCCGAGTACGTGCCCTCGAGGTACGCGTTGGCGACGATGCCGGGCCCGCCGTGGCCGGGGCCGATGACGTAGATCGCGTCGAGGCCCCAGTCGCGGATCGCGCGGTTCATGTGGGCGTAGATGAGGTTGAGGCCCGGCGTCGTGCCCCAGTGGCCGAGCAGTCGCGGCTTGACGTGCTCGGGCCGCAGCGGTTCGCGGAGGAGGGGATTGTCGAGCAGGTAGATCTGGCCGACCGACAGGTAGTTCGCCGCCCGCCAGTACGCATCGATCAGGCGGAGCTCGTCGTCGGAGAGTCGGCCTCGCGTCGTCTCGCGACCGCTGGCTGTGTCCTGCATGCTGCACCGCCTTTCGCCGCACGTGCCGCAGCTCGAGGCGACCGCTCTGCAGCCCCCCGACTGCTCGATCCGCCGGCCGAGGGCGCGGCCGGCGACGATGAGTGTACCCGTGTGCCGGCGCCGGCCGGCGTGGTCGTCCGCGCCACGATGAGCGCCTGGAGCACGGCCCGGCTTTGGAGGCTCGCCCATGGCCGCCGTCCGGCGGACAGGACATCGGAGGGCGCGTGGCGCCTCGACCATTCGATCGCGGGCCGCTCGACCAGGCGGTGCGTGAGCCAGGCCAGCGGCAGCGAGATCGCGAGCACGGTCGCGAGCGCGAGGGCGTAGCCCGCCCACGTGTGCGGGACGGCCCAGCCGTGCGCCATCAGCAGTTCCTGCACCGGCCAGTGCCACAGGTACAGCCCGTACGACACGGCGCCGAGCCACGCCAGCGGCCGCCTCCGGCCGAGGGACAGCGCCACACGGCCCTCGGGCCGCAGCACGAGCGGGACGAGCAGGAGCGTGGCGGCGGCGAGGGCGAGGTACGTGGGCTGCCACGGGGTGACGGCGTTTCCCTCGAACCGGAGGCCCGCGACGTATGCGGCGGCGGCGAGCACGAGCCACGTCGTGTCGCGTCCCGCCACGGCGGAGAGCCGCCGGGGGAGCCGCGCCAGCCACGGCGACAGCTCGTCCGCGTGCGCTCGGACGGCCGCGAGCGCCATGCCGCCCGCGAACATCGGAGCCGCGTCGAGAAGCGTGAAGTACCCGAGCCGCGGGTCCTGGCCGAGCGCCGCGTACAGAGGCTGGACGAGCAGCCGGGTCAGGACGATGCCCCCCAGCGCGAATCCCGCGATGGCGACCAGGTGCGACCCGGCCCGCGGTCGCGACAGGCCCGGCCTGCGCCCATGGCGCGGCTCCTCGGTGTGTCGCTCGATCGCGCTGATGAACCCCGCGAACGCCGCGGCGAGGACCGGGAGCGCCAGGTAGAACGACATCTCGAGCGCCAGCGTCCAGGCCGTCCCGAGCACGTGGTAGATCGTCTGGTAGTCGAACAGCTGGAGCAGCAGGAAGTACCGCACGACGCCGACGGGCGTCCAGAGCGTGCCCGGGTGCGCCAGCGTGCCGAACACGACCAGCGCGAGCCAGTAGCCGGGCAGGACCCGCCAGGCGCGGCGCCAGAGATAGCGGGCCGTGTCCGGCATCGGCCGGCGGCCGGCGAGCGCCTCGGCGAACGGGAGGTAGATCAGGAACCCGGACAACACGAAGAACACGGGCACGCCCCAGGAGAGGCTGTACGCGATCGTCGTGCCGGCGCCGCTCCCTCCCGGGGCGCCCTTGACGATGTCCTTGTAGGCGTGGAATCCGACGACCGCCAGCGCCGCGAGGCCCCGGACGGCGTCGAGGGCGTCGAAACGGACGCGGCGGGCCGAGTCCGGTGCGGCGTCGTGCGCGGCAGGGCCGGACGTGGCGAGGCCGGGAGCGTCCGCCGCAACCGCGGCTGCGGCGCCCCGACGGGCGTGGACGGCCATGACACCTCTGGATCGGGGGCGGACGCCGGTTGGGCCCGCGTCACGCTGCAGGCGACCCTACCCGTGGCCGCCTCGCGCCGGCGACGAACGGCCCGGGACCTCGTTTCAGGTCGATCGCAAAGCCGTGTGCCCGGTCGAGCCGACCGCACGCGCAAGACGCGGCCTGCGGCGCGCCGCACGCCCGCAAGCGCCGGTGCCCGATACTTCGCGCATGGCTCGGATCCTGTGGGCGGCGATCGTCATCCTGGTCGTGCTGTGGCTGATCGGGCTCTTCCTGCACATCCTCGGCGCGGCGATCCACCTGCTCCTCGTGCTCGCCGTCATCGTCCTGATCCTCCAGTTCTTCCTCCGCTCACGCCACGCCTGACCTCTCGCTCGCCGAGGCCCGGCGCGAACGGGCGGGGGGCGCGTCGCGGAGGCCGGTTCCGCGCCCGGTTCGGCGGCCTGCCCGCGCGCCGCACACCGCGCTGAGCACAGACGACCGGGAGGCCGAAGGATGCCGGGCGATCCGAGCGCCGCGTACCCTACCCGGCATGCCGGCCGACGACCGACCTCCCGCCGAGCGACGCGACGCCGTCGACGGACCCGACGCGGACGATCGATCCGATCCCATCCTGGTTGCGGCGATCCGCGATGAGATCCTCCGGCACGGCCCGATCACGTTCGCGCGGTTCATGGAGCGCGCGCTGTACGAGCCGGGTCACGGGTACTACGTCGCGGCGCAGCCACGGCCCGGCCGGTCCGGCGACTTCCTCACTGCGCCGGAGGCCCACTGGCTCTTCGGCCGCACCGTCGCGCGGCAGGTCGCCGAGTGCTGGCAACGGCTCGGAGCGCCGCGGCCGTTCACCGTGCGCGAGTACGGGTCAGGCAGCGGCGCCCTTGCCGGCCCGATGCTCGCGGGCCTCCGGGACGAATTCCCCGACGCCCTCGCCGCGACGCGGTACGAGCCCGTCGAGACAAACGAGCACCGGTTGGCGGAGCTTCGGGCGCGGCTCGCGCGCGAGGGGCTCGATGGCCCGCTCTCACGACCGGAGCGGGCGCAGCCGGAGCGGGCGCGGCGGCCGGCGGTGCCGGCGCCCCCACGACGGGCGCCGGCGCAGGGGCGGGCGGGGCACGGGCGCTTCACTGGCGTCGTCCTCGCGAACGAGTTCGTGGACGCGATGCCGGTCCACCGGGTCGAGCGGCGGGACGGCCGTCTCGTCGAGATCGGCGTGGGGTGGCGCGACGGCGCCTTCGTCGACGAGCCGATGCCGCCGTCGACGCCGGATCTCGAGGCGTATCTCGCGCGGGTCGGAGCGACGCTGGCGGAGGGCCAGCGCACGGAGGTCAACCTGGGGATCAGGCCCTGGCTCGCGCACGTTGCGGACGAGATGGCGCGCGGCTGGGTCTTCGTGATCGACTACGGGATGCAGGCGTCGGAGCTGCACTCGCGGCGGCGGGCCCGGGGGACGCTGAAGGCCGTCGCGGGACAGCGCGTGGCGGCTGACCCGTACGCCGACGTGGGCCGGCAGGACCTCACAGCGCACGTCGACCTGACCGAGCTGGATCTCGCGGCGCGGGATGCCGGATTCCAGGTCGTCGGGCGCACAGCCCAGGGGCGGTTCCTCGTCGCGCTCGACCTCGGATCCCTGCTCGTCGATGCCCAGTCACACGCGCGGTCGGTCAACGAGGCGCTCGAGACCAGGTCGGCCGCGATGTGGCTGCTCGACCCGCGCCGGACCGGCGGGTTCGCCGTATCCGTCTTCGGGCGCGACGCCCCGGTGGAACCGCGACTGCGGGGGCTCGCGGAGCCGGCGAGCGACCCGGGAAGAGGCATGGCACCCGGCTGACAGGATCCCGGCGACGGCCGATCGTCGCGGACCGATGGCGGTGGACGATCGGCGGCTCACGCGGCGGCCGATGCCGCCACGTCGTCGGCCTACTTGTCGACGCCCCCCATGACGGGGTCGAGGCTCGCGAGCACGGCGATCGCGTCCTGGATCATGACGTTCTCGGACAGCGGCTGGAGCGACTGGAGGTTGTTGAACGAGGGGTCGTGGATCCGCATCCGATACGGCCGGTTGGTGCCGTCGCTCATCGCGTAGCAGCCGTACAGCCCACGCGGACTCTCGATGGCAGCCCATGCGCGCCCGGGTCTCGGCGTGATCTTCCACGGCATCTTCGCCATCACCGGGCCGTCCGGCATCTCGTTGATCACCTGGTCGATGATCCGGATGCTCTGCTTGATCTCGTCGACGCGGACGAGGTACCGCGCGTAGGTGTCGCCCTCCTCGCGCACGGGAACGTCGAACTCGAGCTCGGGGTAGATGCTGAACGGGTGGGCCCGGCGGACGTCGAACGGGACGCCCGTTGCCCGCAGGTTGGGACCCGTCATGTTGAGCGCGAGGGCGGTCTTTCCGTCGATCACCCCCAGACCCTTGGTGCGCTTGACCAGGATCTCGTTCTCGTTGATCAGCGTCGTGTTCGCCTCGACCTGCGCGAGCGCATGGCTCATCCAGTCGGCAAGCCGGCTCAGGAACTCGGGGTTGAGGTCCCAGTTCACGCCGCCGACGCGGAAGTAGTTGAACAGGATCCGCTGCCCGGTCAGCGCGGCCAGCATCTCGACGATCTCGTCGCGCTCGATGAAGCTGTACAGGACCGGCGTGAGCCCGCCGATGTCGAGCGCCAGCCAGCCCATGTACAGGTTGTGGCTGTAGATGCGGTTCAGCTCGGCGACCAGGACGCGGATGAACTCTGCCCGTCGCGGGACACGGACGTCGAAGAGCTTCTCGAACGCCATCACCGGCGCCCACTCGTTGTGGAGCGCACTGATGTAGTCCAGCGGGTCGACCTGGCTGAGGCACATGTGGTAGTCGGACTGCTCGCAGATCTTCTCGACACCGCGATGCAGGTACCCGATCACGGGGTCGAGGTCGACCACCGTCTCGCCGCGGATCTTGGCGACCACGCGCAACACCCCGTGCGTCGACGGGTGCTGCGGTCCGAGATTCAGCAGCATCTCGCCGTCCTCGAGGCTGTAGAACTCGGCTTCGCGCTCAGACCGCGGAGAGATGGGCGGGACGGCGTCCCAGATCGTGGCCGGACGTTCGACGGAGATCCCTGGATCGTCCGCCCATCCGGCCGTCTCCGACTGGCCGCCGCGCCGGGGCCCGGTCGCGGTCATCGCGCACCCCCCGACACCGGCGACCACTCCGGTTCGTGCCCGGGCTCGCCGCCCGACTCGTTCATGCCGTCCCACTTCCGCGGAGGCCGTGGTCCGACGGCGCGCTCGGCCCAGCGCCCGCGACGGGCCACGATCAGCTGCTGGAGCTTCATCATCCCGTAGATGAGCCCCTCCGGCCGCGGCGGGCAGCCGGGCACGTAGACGTCGACGGGCATGATCCGGTCGATGCCCTGGACGACCGAGTAGGACCGCTTGTAGCGTCCGCCCGAGACCGTGCAGTCGCCCATCGCCACGCACCACTTCGGCTCCGGCATCTCCTCCCAGAGGCGGAGGAGAGGACCGGCCATCTTCGTCGTGAGGGTGCCCGCGACGATCAGCACGTCCGACTGCCGTGGGCTGGCCCGGAACGGGAACATGCTGAAGCGGTCCATGTCGTTCACCGACGTCGCGGCGGACATCATCTCGATGGCGCAGCACGCGAGGCCCGACAGCAGCGGCCAGAGACTGTTCACGCGCAGCAGGTCGAGCAGGATGTCCGAGCGGGCCGGGATCACGTCGAGCCTGCCCCAGCGCCCGTTGTCGCCCTGGATGCCGTCCGCCTCGAGTTCGTGCAGATGGGTGATCGACGGCGGACGCCCACCACCGTACGCGGCGGGGTTGGACGACGACCAGAAGTCGTTGGGGACGACGATCGGCTCGGCGTCCGAGTCGGGCGGGGCGGCCGACGGCGTCGACGGACCGCGGGAAAGATCAGGCATGGCGCTCCGGACTTTCGAGAGAACCGAGCCCACATATTGTCGCCCGATCGCGTCAGACGCGCTTCGGAGGCCGCCTCACGCCCTCTTGCACGACCGTTTCACTCGCACGACGGAGCACGAGAAGGCGCGCGGCGGCCCGGACAGCGCCCGACCGTCGTCTCGGCCGCATGCAATGGCGCGGCTGCGTGCTCGCCGCAGCCTCCTGCCCGAACGGCGTCGGCTACGGCACGATCTGGACGAGGCAGGTCGGGCCGCCGTCGGCGAGGTGGAACTCGCCGAGGTCCAGCTCGACGACAGTCTCCCCCGCCGCCCGCAGCATCTCCCCGGTCCGCGGGCAGCCCGTCGCCATGAAGACCCGTCCTCCGATCGCGAGCGCGTTCGCCCCGGGTGCCTCGTCGTCGGGGACGACGATCCGCTCGACCTCGCCGGCCGGCGCCGATCCCGGGGCGCGGTCGAGCGACGCGAACCCCGCCGCGGTGCCGACGAGCCGACGCGGGCCGACCGCCGTCACGGCGGTCGCGAGGTGCAGTCGGTCCGTCACGGGGCAGAGGAACGCTCGATACCCGAGCTCGGCCGCGACGAGGGCAAGCTGGCCGGCGCCGCAGACGTTCGTCCGGCCCGAGACCCCGATCGCGATACGGTCCCCGTACACGACGACGTCGCCCCCGTCGAGCGTGCCCGGCTCCTCGATCTCGACGAGCGCGGCGTCCGGGGCGAGGGGCTGGGCCGCGGCGACCACGGACGCGACCTCACCGCGACGCGCGGAGGCCCCCGGACGCGTGACGACGAGGGTCGCGGTCGGGCCGTCGGGCTGCCTCGCGCGGGGAAGGGCGAGCAGCACGTCGGAGACGAACGTCGCGTCGGGCAGCACGGGCTCGGGCGGCAGCCCAACCACGTCGAGGGCCGCGGCGCGGAGCGCGGAGACGAACGCCCGATGCTGCCGGATCGCTCGTTCGACGTCGATGCGGTCGCGCTCGGGGTGTGCCGAGATCGCGTCGCAGAACGCGGCAGACGGCTCGCGCACGAGGACGTGCACGTCAGCCCTCCAGGACGGGCTTCGCCTTCTCCGGGTCGTCGACGACGAACGCGAACATCGCCCGGTCGCCCCAGCGACCGATGAACAGGTGCCCGTGCACGTTGACCCCCGCGTCGGCCAGCCGTCGCGCGATCGCCGCCATCCCGCCGGGCCTGTCGTCGACCTCCGCCAGCAGCGACTCGCCCTCGAAGTATGTGTAGCCGCCCTCGTCGAGCACGCGGCGCGCGAGGTCGTCGTCGGCCGTCGTCATGATCACGTGCCCGACGTCGCCGAGCCCGCCGCCGCCGATCGCGCGCAGGTCGACTCCGCGGTCGGCCAGCGCTTCCGCGAGCGCCGCGAGCGCCCCGGGCTCGTTCCGGAGTTGCACGATGAACTGCTGGGCCATGGCTCCCTCCGCGGACTGTGGTCGCGCCCGGCCTGCGGCCCGGCGATCGGGGTGTGCGCGATTCTAGAGCCCGGCCGCAGCCGTCCGCACCTGCCGCGCGTCCCGTCGATCCCCTCGTATCCTGTTTGGCGTATGCAGGTCGTGGGGAGGGAGCTGGAACTCGGCCGCCTCGGAGCCGCGCTGGAGCGAGCCGCGGACGGACGTCTCTCGCGGGTCGCCGTGACGGGCACGACCGGGGCGGGGATCACGACCCTGCTCACCGAGCTCGAGCGCCGGCTGGCCGGCGAGCCCCACGTCGTCGTCGCGCGCGGCGCCGCCGTCGCGCCGCTCTCCGGGCACCCATACGCCGCGCTCTCCGCCGCGCTCGAGCGCCCGATCGCGGCGCTCTCCGACGACCGGCTGGCGGAGGTGCTGGGCCCTGCGGCCGAGGAGTTCGCGCTCCTGCTGCCCGGGCTCGCGGATCGCATCCGGGCGATCGGTCCCGTCGAGGGGACGATGGCGTCCGGGCCGGACCAGCGCCGCGGTCGGTTCGTCGAGGCCGTCCTCGGCGTCCTCGGGCGGCTCGTGCCCGACGGCGTTGCTCTCCTCGTGCTCGACGATCTGCACTGGGCCGACCCCGGCACCCGCGCGTTCGTCGAGTTCATGCTCGGTCTGGACGTCCAGCTGCCGATCTGCCTCGTCGTCTCGTACCACGGCGACGAGGTGGGCCGGCGCCACCCGCTCGGCCGGATCGCGCGGCGGCTCGCGTCGGACCCGTCCATCGAACGGATCGAGGTGCAGCCGTTCCGGCCCGACGAGCTCCTCCGGTTCATCGAGGCGGAGACGGGCGAGCGACCGTCGGCCGGGCTGCTCGCGGCGATCGTCGAGCGATCGAACGGCAACCCGATCGTGGCGGCCCAGCTCCTCGCCGTGCGCCGGATCGTGCCCGAGGCGCGCCTGTCCGATTCGTTCGACGAGCTCGTCGAGTCCCGCCTCTCGCTGCTCGGCGCCGGCGCGGCGCGCTGGGTTCGAGTCCTCGCCGCGATGCGCCGTTGCGTCGATCCCCGCACGCTCGCCGGGATGCACACCGGCGACGGCGAGCTCTCCGAGCGGGCGCTCGACGAGGCGCTCGCAAGCGGGCTCGTCGAGCGGCGCGGGCACGACGTCGCGATCGCCCAGGAGCTGTATGCCGAGGCTGTCGAGACGCTGCTCGACCCGGTCGGACGGCAATCGATCCACGCCGCGATCGCGGCGTGGCTTCCCGGCCCCCCCGACGAGCAGGCGTGGCACTGGGAGCAGGCGCTTCGGCTCGACCTCGCGCGCGCCGCCCACATCGCGGCCGGCCTCGCCGCGGAGGCCCTCGATCCCGGCGGAACGTCGCTCGAGCACTATGTCCGCGCCCTCGAGCTCGATGCTCCCGGATGGCCCGAACCGTCCGCGTTGCCGTCCGTCGCCGGCGTGCCGGAATCCGGGCGTCGGGGGCACGGGAGCGCGCCTCGCGGAGAGGCGGACGCACGGCCGGAGCTGTTCCGCGGGCGGCCCTCGGGCATGGACCGGGCGGACCTTCTCGCCCGGGCCGCCGAGTCCGCCTTCGTCGACGGGTCGTTCCGTCGCGCCGCGTCGCTCGCAGCTCGGGCGATCGAGGCACGGTCGCAGCGCGCGGCGCTTTCGTCGATCGTCGCGCGCGGCCGCGAGGCCCGCGACCTCCACGCGCGGGAGCTCGGGTCGCTGTACGAACGGCTCGGCCGGTACCGCTGGGCGGCCGGCGAGATCGAGGCGGCCCTCTCCGCGTACGCGACCGGCGTCGACTCGGTCCCGCCCGGCTCGTCGCCCGAGCGTGCGCGCGTGCTCGGCGCGCTCGCCCAGGCGCTCATGCTCGAGGGCCGCTTCGACGAGAGCGCGTGGCTTTCGCGGCAGGCCATCGAGGCCGCCACTGGCGCGGGGCGCTCAGCCCTGGCCGAGCTCGGGCACGCGACGTGCACGCTGGGCGTCGACGAGGGGTACCTCGGGGACGTGGAGCGCGGCCTCGTGCTCCTCCGGCAGGCGGCGGCGATCGCGCGCGAGGCCGGCCGGCTCGACGATCTCATGCGGGCCTACGCGAACCAGACGACGCTGCTCGAGCTCGACGCGCGGCGGTCGGAGGCGCTCGCGATCGTCGACGAGGGGATCGCGGAGGCGCGCCGCTGGGGGCAGGAGGCGGTCTACGGGGCATTCCTCCGCGGGAACGGTGGCGACACGCTCTTCGTCCTGGGCCGTTGGGCAGAGGCCGAGGCGATGTGCCACCAGGCGCTCGAGTGGAGCCCGTCGGGGGTCGCCCGGTTCAACCCGCTCGTGTGGCTGACGAATGTCCGGGTCGAATCGGCGTCCGACGAGGAGGCCGCGCGTCTGCTTGGGCAGCTGCTGCTGCAGCAGGAATCCGTACCGGATTCGCAGTGGGCGGCCGAGGTCGAGCGAGCCACGGTCCACTTCGCGTTGTGGCGCGAGGACGTGCAGGATGCGAGGCGTGCCGCCGAGCGCGGCTGGGCGCGCGTCCTGCGCGGCGATGACTGGGCGCAGGTGGCGATCGCGGCATCGACGACGGTCGAAGCTGCGGCGGCCGTCGCGGACGAGGCGAGGGACCACCGCGACAGGGCGGCGGTCGTGGCGTCGCTCGCATGGGCCGACGAGGTCCTGACCGAAGCGCGGCGCAGGGTCGACGCTGGCGGGATGCCGCCGTCGCTCGGGGCTCGGATCGAGGCGGAGCTGCATCTCGCGACGGCAGCGGCGCACCGGACCAGGATCGTGGGCACGCCGGACCCTGACGCCTGGGCCGACCTGGCGCAGCGGTGGGCGGCGGTGCCGAACCCGTACCGCACCGCGCACGCGCGGTGGCGCGAGGCGGAGGCCGTGCTGCGATCGAAGGCGGAGCGGCCGGGGCCGCGGTCGGACCGGATGCGTGCGAGGGATGCGATCGTGGAGGCGCTCCGGATCGCGCACGAGCTCGGGGCGCGTCCCCTGGCTCGCGAGCTCGAGCAGATGGCCCAGCGGGCCCGCGTCCCGCTTCCGGACGCGCTGGCCTCGACCTCCGAGACGATCGCGATGGCGGAGGCCGGCCGGAGTCCGGCCGCTGCGCCGCCGCGCGGATTGGCCGGTGCGGCCGATGGCGGCGGGCAGGCGAGGGCGCTGGTCTCGCGGCTGTCCGCTCAGCCGCCGGCGGCCGTCGACCCCTTCAACCTGAGCCCGCGCGAACGCGAGGTCCTCGCCGTGCTGACGGAGGGCCGGTCGAACCGGGAGATCGCGAAGCGGCTGTTCATCAGCGAACGGACCGTGGCGGTCCACGTCGGCAACATCCTCGCCAAGCTCGCAGTCGCCGGGCGCGTCGAGGCCGCCACCGTGGCCCTGCGGCTCGGGCTCGCGCCCGAGGCGCGGGCGGTGCCCTCGCCGAACCACTCAGGATGGAGACGATGACCGAGAGCATCAGCTATCTCGACGCCTACGCCCGATCCTGCGAGGCGCTCGTCGAGCGCGCCGAGCCGTCGGACGGCAACCTCCTCGTGACCCTCGATCGCACGGTGTTCTACCCCGGTGGGGGCGGGCAGCCCGCCGACACCGGAACCCTGCTCGCCCTGGACCCCGTGTACGGCGGCCAGCGATGGCAGGTCGCGTCGGCGCGGAGGGCAGGCGAGGCGATCGCGCACGTGCTCGAGGGGACGGGTCCGGAGGACGGCCCGGAGCCGGGGACGCGCGTCCGTGTCGACATCGACTGGGAGCGCCGACACAGGCTCATGCGGACGCACACGGCGCTCCACGCGCTGTGCGGCGTGGTCTGGCGCGACTACGGCGCGCAGGTGACGGGCGGGAACATGGAACCCGGTGCGGGTCGGATGGACTTCGAGTTCGAGCGGATGTCGGGGGACCTCGTCGGCGAGATCGAGGCGAAGGTGAACGCGGAGCTCGCCGCCGGACGCGAGGTGCGGGTTCGGGTGCTGCCCCGCGACGAGGCGTTCGCGATCCCCGACCTCATCCGCACGAAGGTCAACCTGCTGCCGCCCGGCATCGAGGAGATCCGCACCATCGAGATCGTCGGCCTCGACCTGCAGGCCGACGGGGGTACGCACGTCGCGAACACGCGCGAGGTCGGGCGGATCCGCGTGACAGGCTACGAGTCGAAGGGCCGGATCAACAAGCGCATCCGGATCGAGGTGGTCGACGCGGACGGGATGCCGTCCTGACGGCGGCCCTACGCCGGGACGCGCTGGGGCACGCTGGCCGCGGCGGCCTTCAGCTCCTCTTCGATCTGCGTGACGCTCCGCAGGATCCCGACGCGCAGCCCGTCCAGGTCGGCCGAGACCTTCGTGGTCGCGTTCGTGATCGACGTCAGGTTCGACCTCATGCCCTGGATCGCGGACAGCTGCGCGCGGATCCCTTCCAGCGCCCGGTCGACCGCCGCCACGTCGACCTCGACGGGCCGCTCGCGGAGCGCATCCAGCGCGAAGATCCGGGCAAGACGCACGGCGCACTCGAGCGGCAGGCGATCGGGCGCGGACGGGTCGACGACGCACCAGACGTCGCGGTTCACGATCGCGAGCGGGTCGACGTTGGCCGGCGCGTGCTGCGGTGTGAACACGATGACGGCGGCCTGGGCCGAGCGGTTCTGCCGAGCCGCCGCGAGCTCCTCCGTCACCTGACGCGTGCTCATGACCCGGTCCTTCGACTCGATCACGACCCGCAGGTCCGCCCCGCGCGTTCGCGACGGATCCACGGTGAGGACGAAGTCGCCCTTCTTGGCCTTGATCGTCTCGCCGGCCAGGGTGCCCGTCCGTTCGAGGCCGTCTCCGAGTCCCCGCGTGATGTCTCCGAGCATCTCCTCGAGCACGTCCTCGAAGTCGATGCCCTTCGCGGCCGACCTGGCGCGCTCCGACGCTCGCACGTCCGACGCCTTCTCGAGGGCCTGGATCCGCCCGGCCAGGTCCTCGAATCCCTTCGAGACCTCGCTCCGGAACTGGTAGAGGGGCGAGCCGAGCCGCGTCGGATCGAGCAGCTGGGCGAGGCGGCTCCCGTCGCCGTCGAAGTAGCGGCCCATCAGGTCGTTGAGCCGCCCGATCGCGGAGTCCCGCCGTCCCTCGTCGAACAGGTCCGCGACGAGCCGCCGCAGCGCCCCCTGGTCGCCCAGGAATCGCTCCAGTGTCCGCGGCAGCCTGCCGCCATCCTCCGCAAACGACTCGCGCAGCGCCTGCGCGAGCGCCTGGCTGGCCTTCTCGTTGCGGTCGTCGATCTGCTGGACGAGGCGCGCGAACTCTTTCTCGATGACGTCGACGTTGACGGTCAGGCCGGCGTCGCGCACCGCGAGCAGGCCGATGCGAAGCGCTCGTTCCACGAGCTCGGGACGTTCCATCTCCGCGCGCTCCCCGACGAACCGGACGAGGTCGGGGTCCGACAGCTCGAGGTGTTCGACGACCAGGCGATCGGGGGCGACGCGGACGACGGTTTCCATGCCGTGATGATGCGCTGCGCGCGTGTCAGCTTGCGTGTCACTCGTGCAGCGCCGCGGCACCCGCGTAGCGCCTCGCAGGCGGTCTGCGGCGGCGCGGAGCCCACACCGGCGCGCGGGTCGCCGCCCACGCGGCTCGCCATGTCCCGGGCTCGACCGGCGGCCTCGAATCCGCGCTCCAAACCGTGAAGGGCCATGTCCACAAGCGGCGCGGGGGCCTCGCGAATCGGGAGCGGGTGAATGGCTTCACTTCGGTCGAGATCACGCCCGGGCGCAGGCCGAACGACCGGGCCGGCATGCCAATGGAACGCGACAGCCTCGAACGTGTGTGTCTCCTCCGCGAAGGCCTCGAGGTCGCCGGATCCCGGGGTGCGACGGAATCGAAGAGCCCGACCATCACTGGCCGGGCTCTTCGATTGTGATTACGCCGACACCGGTCAGGTGGGCCGGGCCATGATCACCCGCGGCGACTGGCGAAGCAGTCGTTGCAGTAGACGGGCTTGCCGGAGGTGGGCCGGA
Organism: Chloroflexota bacterium; assembly: GCA_021785175.1. Lineage (GTDB taxonomy): Bacteria > Chloroflexota > Limnocylindria > Limnocylindrales > CSP1-4 > JAJYNJ01. Next base: position 53,518 of record JAJYGH010000094.1, read on the forward strand.
ACGGGACGCGGGCCTCGCGGCCACAGCTCGAGCACGTTGCCGTGAACATCTCGCGCGGCGGGCGCGAGCCGCCGCCGGAATACCCGCCGCCGGAATACCCGCTGCCGCTGCTGCCCCCGCCGTACGAGCCGATCGATCCGCCGGTGTAGCCGCCGTACGAGCTGCTGCTGCCGCCGCTGTACGACGACGACCCGCGTGCGGCCTTGCGGCTCGCGCGGCACGAGGGGCAGCGGCGCGGCTCGCTGAACTGGCGATCCGAGTAAAACTGCTGCTCGCTCGCCGAGAACGCGAACTCCTGGCCGCAGTCGGCGCAGGTCAGCGTCTTGTCCTGGAACAAAGAAAACACTCCTTCTCGTCCGGCCCCCGCGACCGTCTCGCGAGAACCGAGAGAGGAGTGTCGTGTTGCCGAACGGGGCTGATCTTCTGTCCGCCTTGCGGACGTTACTGCAATCATAGCAGCCGGTGCCGGACCGTCCAGCCCCTCGTGAGGGTAGTCGTAGCACGCCTGGCAGCGCGGGTACGTGCGCGGGCGGAGGTGTCGCAAGCGCGCGGCATGCTGGACGGATGGCCGGATCGCGCGCCTTGGGCCGGCGGGATCCGCTTCCGACGGCGCCAGGCGTGCGCGGCGCCCTCGACGCAGTCGGCGCTCCGGGCTGGCGAACGGATCGACGGCGACGCGCGCTTCCGCCGCCAGCAGCACGGGGCGATGTCGGCCGAACCGCTAGCGTTCCTTCGCCTTTCGTCCCTCGTCCGGGCGCCGGCCCACACGACCATCCGGCGAGAGCTCGAACGCGTAGCGCAGGAACAGGTGTGAGCCGGCACGCCGCACGGAGACGATCTCCGCCCAGCGCGCCGTTTCCGGTTCCCAGGCATGCCCCTCGGCGAGACCGAACCGCGTGAAGGACTCCGCGCGGCCGAGCACCTGCGGCGCGAGCGTCAGGAACAGCTCGTCCAGTGCGTCGCCGTCGAGCAGATCGGACAGGAGGTGCGGCCCGCCCTCGCACAGGGCGAGCCGGACGCCGGCCCGGCCGAGGAGGGCCACGATGGCGTCCCCCCTGATCGGCCCCTCGTCCGCAACGACCTCCACCCGGGCCTGTCCCGGCACCCCGCGGCGCGTCAGCGTCTCGGCCCCGTCTGATGTGGTGGCGATGATGACCGGCACGTCGGGCGACGCCAGCCCCGGGTGATGCGACGGGACGTCGCCCGCGGCCGACACGACGACGGTCGTCGGCTGCGGTGGGAGGCCGAGCGATGCTCGCCATTCGTCGCACGCGCTCTCCCAGGCAGGAGCGATCGCACGCGGCGTCCACTCGTGCGTCGGCGCCGACCGCACCGTTCCCGCGCCGACGACGACTGCGTCGGCGATCGACCGCAGCAGTGCCATCACGAACCGGTCGGGCTCCGAGGACCCACTGATGTCGGATCCGCCGCCGCCCGGTCCCGTCGCGAGCGCCACGACACCGTCGATCGACTCGACGAAGTTGGCGATGAGCGTGGGTCGGCGGGCACGCAACGGCACCTCGAGCGTCCCGCCGTAGCGCGCGACGATCGCGGACGGTGTCGGGCGGCCACGCGCCGCCTCGACCCGGGGCGCCTCGAGCAGGACGTCGAGCGGAGCCTCGTGACCCGCCGCCTCCCGAAGCGCCGGTGCGTCTGGCGCTGTCGTCGCGTCGCGTTGCCCACTCGCGTCGTGTTGTGCCACTGCGTCCCCGCTCCTCGGTCCCTCTGCCGCCGCCACCGAAGCTCGCTCGCCCGGCCGCCGGCGACGCGTCGCCGGCGGCGTCTCGGAGATGGTGGCACGAGTACGACGAACGGACGAGGCATGCCCCGCCCGGCGCCGGTATCGTCCCCGGGGAGCGCGCGACCCCGGGGACGATACGGGGGTCAACGGGGGCGCGGAGACATGCAGTGGGGAACCGCCGAAGGGGTCCGGGCGTCGGAAGCGTGAGCACGCTGGGGGGTGTCGTGCTGCGTCGTCGCCAGATCGCCCCGGAGAACACCTGATGGCTCGACCCGCGTACGCACCCCGTCACCTCGCCGTCCCGTCCGTGGTGCTCCTGCTCGCCCTGTCGGGCTGCGGCTCGACGACGACGGGGCTGCCCGGCACGCCGGCGCCGTCCTCGGCTGCCCCCTCGCCGGCGTCGCCCGCACCCACGAACGCATGGCCCCCGGTGCCCGCGTCGTCTGCCGATGTCGCGAGCCCGATGCCGGCGCCCGACGGATCGCCGGCGAGCGGGTCGTCTCCCGTCGTCGTGACGTTCCGCGTCGCCGATGGTTCCACGTACCGCGTCGAGCTCGTCAAGCCCTCCGACATCGCGATCGCCCGCGAGATCCTCGCGGGGACGCACGCCCCGATGATCCCCAACGGGCTGGTTGTCAGGGGCAGCGCCTCGGTCAACACGGGCTACACGTGGCACATCGATCCCAACGATTTCGAGTGGGCCGAGATGACGGCCGAGGTGTGCGACGGGGTGCCCGCGTACGTCGAGAACGGCACCATCACCTCCGATCGCTTCTGCCCATGGACCGCCAGGGTCGTTGCGATCCAGCCGCTCCGGTAGCCGGGGCCCCGGCTGTCGCCCTCGCCTCGGCGCGCTCGCCGCTTCGGGCCAGCGTCGGTTGCCATCCCCGGCGCGCACTATCCTCGGCGCGGCATGGGACCAGAGGTCGCGGCGGAAGGCCCGCGCATGCGACGGCGCGCGCGGTGGGCCGTCGGGTGCGCGCCGTGAGCGGCCGGCGACGGGGCAGGGAACCGGGCGAGCGGCAGCTGCGGGCTGCTGCGGACACGGGCTCGCCCCGTCTCGGCCTGGGCGGACCGGAGGTCGCGCGGCGCCGCCGGACCCCCGTGATGCTGCCTTCGGACGCGTCCTCGCCGTTCGACGACCCTGCCTACCTGTTCGAGCCGTGGTGGCCCGGCACCCGCGTGCTCGCCATCATCGAAGAAGGCTCGGTCCGGCTCCAGGCCGACGAACTCGCCGACGTGCTGCGCGCGTTCCCGGAGCTCGAGGTGCTGCCGGACCAGCTTGCGGCCTCGGACGCGATCGTCGAGGGCACCGTTCTCGTCCTCGACGCGGCCGCGCGGCCCGACGCGAAGCTGCTCCGCCGGCGCCTCCTGGAGGATGGCGCGGCGCGCGACGGTCGGGCGGCGTTCATCGCGACCGATCTCCTCCGCCACGCCGGGCACCGGCTCGCGCGCCGACCGTTCTCGGCGCGGCGGGCGCGACTGGAATCGCTGGTCCGGCCGTCCGACTGGTGCACCGTCGGCCGCGGATACGAGGGCGAGGGCCGGGCGCTTGCGGCGGCGGCGGCGGACCTCGGGTTCATCGCCCTGTCGGCGCACCGGCTCGACGCTCCCTACGTGACAGGCCGTGCAGGCGACGCCTGGCTGCGCGTGCCGATCGCCCCCGGACGGGCCGAAGCCGATCGTCTTCCCCCGATCGTCGCCGTCTTCCGCCGCCTGCCGCTCGACGGCGGGTCGTGAACGGAAGAGGAGACCACCATGTCTGGGGACGACGGGACTGCGGATGACCGTCGTCGATCGACGCGGCCGCCAGTCCGCGCGTGTCGCGGGTCCTACGCCGGCGCCGTGTACCGCTCGTCGATCGCGTCGAGGATGGCCCGGCGACTCGCCTCTGGCGGCGCATCCTGCTCGGTTCTCGCCCGCCGCGCTTCCGCCGCCACCCGCGCCAGGTCGTCGTCCTTGATCACGTCGCCGAACCACCGCTCGTAGTCGCCGTTCTCGAGGTGGTGCACCCACGTCCCGGCGTCGACCCCGGCGCCGATCTGGGCGAACAGCTGCAGGTTCTGCGCCCGGAGATTCAATCGCCCATCCGGGCCACGGAACCAGAAGCTCATGTCCGCCGGGAGCTCTCCGGCCGCATACTTGCGCCGATGACGGAGGCGTTCCGTGCGTGACGGTTCGACCCTGAACACCTCGACTGACGGCTTCCCCCGGCGCCACCGCGCCGCCAGCCCGGGTTCGAGTGCGCCGGGCAGGTCGCGCGGCACCTTCGCCTGCCACGCCGGCTCGAGGGGGCGCATCGTCTCGCCGGGGTCGGCGCCGATCGCCGCGACCTGGCTCATCGCCTGGAGGAGGGCGGAGGACAGCATGCCCGGGTGGACGGTGACCGCGACGAGGCTGTGCAGGTCACGGATCAGCACCTGCCCCGCCGGTCGCCAGTCCGCTGGCAGCAGGTGGTGGGCCTCGTCGACGACGATCCAGTGGGGCCGCCCCGTCTCGGCGCGGAGCTCGTCGAGCCGCGGCAGCAGCCCCTGGCAGAAGCCGGGCCGGTCGCCGACGGGGACCGCGACCAGGTTCACGACGACGCTGCGATCAGGCTTCGAGAGCGCCTCGAGCACCTCGACGAGCGCGGGGGCGCGCGTCGCGTCACCGAGGACGAGCGCGTCCCCGAGGCGCTGGTAGTCGCCCTCCGGGTCGACCAGGCAGACCTGGTACGCGTTCTCGAGCAGCCGCTCGACGATCCCGGTGACGAGCGTCGACTTGCCGCTCCCGGACGGTCCCGCCACGAGCAGCAGCGGGCCGAACGCGCGGAGGCGGACGTCCTCGCCCGACGCGAGCCGGCCCATCAGGATGTCGTGCCGGCCGAGGCGATCCGTCAGCGAGGCCAGGTCGTCCGCGAGCAGACGGTCGATCAGCTCGTCCACCCCGTCGCCCTGCGCACCGCTCGTCACCAGGTCGGCCTGCTCCTGCACCATCGGCAGCGCGTTCGCGACGGCCACGGACGCCTCGCACAGCGCAAGGAACGCGTGATCGTTCTCGGCGTCGCCGATCCCGACGGCGTTGTGCGGCGAGAGCGTCAGCTCGTCGAGTGCCGCCTTCAACCCGGTGGCCTTGTTGACCGTCGCCGGCAGGATCATGACCGCGCCCTTGTTGAAGATCACCTGCAGTTCGAGCCCGAGGTCATGGATGATCCCGAGGACGGTGTGCTCGTGCGGCTCCCGGGTCGCCACGATGACGCGCCCGACGCCGAGCGGGCTCACGCCCGCCCTCCGCAGTGCCTCGACGAACGCGGCGGGCGGCGCCGCCGCGAGCAGCTTCTCCTCGCGCGTGTCAGGGCGGTACAGCAGCGCGCCGTTCTCGGCGACGACGCGATCGAACAGGTCGAGGCGCGGGAAGGCGTCGCGCACGTCGGGGAGCAGGCGGCCGGTGACGAGCACCAGGCGGCGACCGGACGCCTTCAGCCGCTCGAGCGCGGCGACGGTGGAGTCGGCGACGGTGCCGTGGTGGGCGAGCGTGCCGTCGTAGTCGGTGACAAGGGCCTCGAACCGCATCGCGTGGAGGGTGACCGGCGGCCGCTGGCCGATGCGGCAGCCGGGCGCGTGACGGAATTGCGGCGCCGTGACGGAGCGCCGTCCGTCACGGCCGTGGCTGGTGGCCCGGCCCCGCCGAGCGGCGGAGTCGTGGCGCGGTAACGGAGTGACGGAGCAGCCGGGCCCGGCGGAGTGCCGGGCAGGAACCGCGCGCGGATCCGCGTGACAATGCGCCGGAGCGACCGGCGCGGGGACGCCGCGCAGCGACCGGCGCGGGGACACCGCAAGGACGATGAAGGAGGAGGCATGGCGCGTGGCGACTGGTGGCGGCACGGCGCGGTGTACCAGATCTACCCGCGCAGCTTCCAGGACTCGAACGGCGACGGGATCGGGGATCTCCCCGGGATCACGAGCCGGCTCGACCACCTGAACGACGGAACCCCGGGCTCCCTCGGAATCGACGCCATCTGGCTCTCGCCGTTCTATCCCTCGCCGATGGCGGACTTCGGGTATGACATCTCCGACTACGCCGACGTACACCCCGACTACGGCACGCTCGCCGACTTCGACGAGCTTCTGGCCCAGGCTCACCGGCGCGACATCCGCGTCATCGTCGACTTCGTCCCGAACCACACCTCCGACCGGCACCCATGGTTCGTCGCGTCGCGCTCGAGCCGCGACGACCCGCACCGCGACTGGTACGTCTGGGCCGACCCGGGCTCCGACGGGGGCCCGCCCAACAACTGGCGCAGCTACTTTCCCGCGGTCGGCTCGGCGTGGACGTTCGACCCGGCCACCGGCCAGTACTACCTCCACTCGTTCGCGCGCGAGCAGCCCGACCTGAACTGGTGGAACCCGGACGTCCGCGCGGCGATGCACGACGTGCTCCGGTTCTGGCTCGACCGGGGCGTGGACGGGTTCCGCATCGACGTCGCGCACAAGATGTCGCGCGACCCCGAGCTGCTCGACAACCCGCCGGAGCTGTACGAGGGCGGGACGCTCACGTCGCCGCGGCGGGACGAGGACTGGCCCGAGGTCCACGTGATCCTGCGCGAGTTCCGCCGCCTGCTCGACGAGTACGGCGACCGAATGGCGATCGGCGAAGTGGCGATCTTCGACCCGGAGTGGCTCGTGGGCTACTTCGGCGATGGGCTCGACGAGCTCAACCTCGTGTTCAACTTCTCGTTCCTGCACCAGCCATGGAGCGCGGACGCCTTCCGCGGCGCGGTCGATGACTACGAGGCGGTGCTGCCGGCGGGGGCGTGGCCGGTGTACACGCTGTCGAACCACGACGTGCCGCGGGCGCGCTCGCGCCACGAGAGCGACCGCGAGATCGCGTCGCCCACGTGGGTGGGGGCGGGCAACCCCGATCCGACGCCCGCGGACGTCGCCCTCGGCATGCGCCGTATGCGCCTGGCGGCGATGCTGCTGCTCACGCTGCGCGGGACGCCGTTTCTGTACTACGGCGAGGAGATCGGGCAGGCGGATGGGCAGGTGCCGCCGGAACGCATCCTCGACGTCGACGGTCGCGACCCCGAGCGGACGCCGATGCAGTGGGATGGATCACCCGGCGCGGGCTTCACGACCGGCGAGCCGTGGCTGCCGGTCGGGCGGGAGGCGTCGGCGGTGAACGTCGCGGCGCAGCGTGACGACCCGCGGTCGCTGCTGTCGCTGTACCGGCGGCTGGCGTGGTACCGGAAGGGGTCGCGGCCGCTGCTGGAGGGATCGTACCGGGCCGTCGGGACGGATCCGGACGTGTTCGCGTACGTGCGCGAGGCCAGCCCCGCAGAACCGGGCCAGTCCGGCCCTGGAGAAGCGGGTCAGTCCGGCGCACTCCCCGAGGCCGGCAGGGCGCGGCTCCTTGTCGCGCTGAACTTCGGCGACGGGCCTGTCGCGTTCGACGCGGTGGCGCACGGCCTCCCGGGGTCCGGCTGGCTCGAGCTGTCGACCGACGCGGACCGGACAGCGGGCCCGGTCTCGCTCGGCGCGCTCGATCTCGGCGCCAACGAGGGGGTCGTGATCCGCGTCGAGGCCGCGTCGGGGACGGCCGGGCGCGCGCCCAGCGGCGGGTTCTAGGCTGTTCCCCGGAGGCGAGGGATGCAGTTCGAGTTCTCGACCGCCGCGCGGATCGTGTTCGGGCCGGGGAGCGTCCGGGAGGCGGGCGCGATCGCCGCGGCGTTCGGCCGCCGCGCGTTCGTC
>JAJYGH010000072.1:0-9828 GCA_021785175.1 Chloroflexota bacterium
CGCTCCGTTCGCTGGGCCATTTGGAGCTCGATGGCCCCCGCCGGTCCGGGCCGGCCCGGGCCGCCGGGCCGCCCGACCCTATCCCGACGCGTATCGGCGCAGGCCGAACGGCCTGTTCGGGGAGCGCCAGGGTCGTAGCCGGCGGCCAGCAGCGGCCGAGCGCAAGCCGGGCGGTGTAGTCGGAAACACCGTCGAGATCGGGCCGGAAGGCGCCGGCGAGGAGGGCGGTACCGTCCGCTCCGGCGCCAGGCCACCCGTTCGGGCGGCGGCGCGGAGGCGCATCCGGGAAGGACGCGCGGCCGCGGTCGCGGCGGGAGTGACACGTGTCGCGAGCGTCGATCTCGCTCGGCGGCGGGGCTGGCAGCTGCGCGGCTACCTCGGCGAGGAGTGGCGATGGCTCGACCTCTCGCTGCCACCCCGTCCCGATCACCCCGACTGGCTCCCGGCCGCGCGCCTCACTTGTGCGGCGACTTCACCTCGACGTACGTCTTGATCGCCGACTTGTCGTGCAGCAGGTGGTCGGCCAGCTCCTGGTAGTTGTCGAACCCGTCGATGCAGGTCGTGAGGAGCTTCGCGAGCCAGCCGGGCCAGAACGCGTCGACGGCGATCATGTCGGCGACTCCCTGCTCGAAGTCCTCGAGCGCCGCGTTGACGGTCCCCACCAGCACCTTGTTGCCGAGCACGAACCCCTGGTTGATGCGGTCCGACGGGATCGTCGCCTCCGTGTCGCCCCCCGTCACGGAGGCCGCCACGAGCACGCCGTCCGTACCCAGGATCTCGGCGCCCTGCCACACCATCGGGCTGTAGCCGGTCGCCTCGATGATCAGGTCGAAGGGACCGTGGTCCTTCGCCGCCTGCTCGAGCGACGTCTTCGACGACGACACGTAGACCGCGCCGAGCTCCTCCGCCAGCTCGCTGTTCAGGTACGGGCCGGGGCGCCGCGAGATCACGGCGACGTCGATCCCGCGAAGCCGGAGCAGCATCGTGGCCATGAGCCCGATCGAGCCGGCGCCGAGGACGGCCGCGTGCCGAGGCCGCCAGACCCGCAGCCGTCGCTGGATCTCGTAGGCCTGGCGGATCCCCTTCTCGCAGACCGTGATCGGCTCGAGCAGGCAACCCGTCTCCGCGAGGCTCTCGGGGAGCGGGACCATGAAGTCGACCGAGTCGACGTAGCGCTCGGACATGTACCCGTGGAGCAGGTTGATCCCGCGCTCGTAGTACACGTCGTCGGTGGTCATGTCCTGCATCCCGATCTCGTCGTAGATGCTCTTCCCCGGCCGGCGGACGGTCGCCACCACGAGCGACCCCTTGCGGATCCGGGCGCCGGCGTTCGGCCCGACCTCGATGACCCGCCCGAGGTTCTCGTGACCCGCGATCAGGAAGTCGTCGCCGGGCGGCGGGGCGCCGTACAGGCCCTCGAGGATGTCGCGGTCGGTGCCGTCGACGCCGACGCGGAGGACCTCGACGAGCGCGCCGCGTCCGCCGGGGACGCTCTCCAGGGACGGCTCCGGCACGTCGCGGACGTGCATGGAGTTCGGGACCTTCGGGTGGACAGCAATCGCCTTCATCACGCGATCCTATGCCCGCATGCGCGGAGCGGGCGTTACGCGGGCATTCGGGTGGCGCACAACGGCGTGAGGACGGCGCGCGAGACGCGGCGAGACCGCGGCCCGTGGCTCAGGATGCCGTCCCCGCCTGCGCCGTTTCCGGCACCACCGCGACGCGGACGTTGCGGCCTTCCCACCGGTCGGCGCCCGGCCAGTAGAACGTCGCGTCGACGGCGTCGCCCGGCACGAGAGCCTCGGAGCCGGCCACGTCGGCCACCCACACGCCCAGCCCGGTGTCCCGCGCCTCGACGTCCATCGTCGTGCGCCAGCCGTCGAGCGAGCAGTGCACCAGGCACGGTGCCATGAGCTCGAACCGCAGCGTCCGTCCCGCGCGCATCGCGGGCCGCGGTGCCGCGAACCGCCACGTGTCGCGCACCGGTCGCGGCGGCTCGCCGTGGTAGCGCTGCCAGGCAGCCTGCGGTCGGTCGATCGCGTGGCCAAGTGCGATCGACCGGACGAGCTTGACGTACTCGGCGTGCGCCCACGCCAGCGGCATCGCCGAGCCCGAGGGCCGGCCGCAGAACAGCCCCCGGGACGGGATGTCGGCCGCGTCCCAGTCCTGCTCGGGGATCATCCCGCCGGCCGAACCGAGCCGCCGCATCGTCTCGAGGTACGGCCGCGCGTCGCGCCCCGCCTCGAGCTCGTAGTGCCCGCGCTCGCCCACGAGGAGCGGCCAACCGCGTCCGATCCCGGTCCCGTCGAACGGGCTTCCGTCCGCGTGCTCGCCGTAACCGTCGCCGGTGTAGCGGTGCCACACGGGTCCGCTCGGCGTGTCCGTCTTCAGTGTCGCGTCGGTGATCGCGAGCGTCTCGAGGATCCGCGGGTCATCGGGCCGGCGGAGCCCGAAGCGCACGAGCGCCAGGAAGTCCGTGCCCAGGACCTGGTCGCCGGGCGCGGTCGAGCCCCCCGCGAGCCGGTTCCGGATCGGGATCGGCGTCGAGATGGGCGCACCGGCGAGGACCTCGGGCGAGGCGATCCGCACGTAGTAGCCCTCGACACCGTGATCCCGGGCGAGATCGGTGCCGCGCGCGTATGTCCAGTCCTCGATCGACGCGTTCCAGTCGTCGGCCAGCTCGCGGCAGTACGCCGCCTCGCGGCCGGACAGGTAGTCGGCCGCGACGACCAGCGCCGCCACGACCGGGGCGAGCGTGGACGGCGTGAGGCCCGCATTCTCCTCCCAGCGGTCCTGCCGGGTGGCGGGGCCGGTCCGGGCGATGAACGACGCCGCGGCGTGGATCATGCGGTCGAGGGCAGCCCCGGTGACGAGGCTCACGAACGCTGACACCTCCTCGTCGCGGCCGTGCATGTGGCGGGCGCCGCCGCTGCGCAGCGCGCCGACGAGCAGGATGGGGTACGCCGACTCGTCGAGCTGGACCCCCTGCCAGTACGCGACGCCGTCGACCCACTGGTTCTGGAACCAGTGGCCGTCCGGTTCCTGCGTCGCGACCAGATACGCCAGCGTCCTGCGCGCCGACGCGCGCGCGCCGAGCGCCACGAGCGCCCCGGCCGACTCGACCAGGTCGCGTGACCACACCAGGTGATAGCCGCCGAGGTCGTTGCGCGAGTTGCCCCACGGGATCGACAGGCTGGCGACGGTGGCCCCGGCGGCCGTACGGTCCTGGTGCGTGCGAAGGACCGCGGCGGAGTCGAGGTAGAGCCTGCCGAGATCGTCCCCGAGGTCCGGCGGGCGCGTGCACGTCTCCAGGAACCCGTGCCAGTTGTGGATGTACTCCTCCCACGCAGGCTCGAAGGGCCCGACGAGCGCCGACGTCGCCTGCAGCGCGGCCTCCTCCGGCCGCGATCCGAACGCGAGCACGACGTGTGCGGTCGAATCGACGGGTTGGATCTCCGTCATCCCGGCCACGTTGCCCGCATCCGTCGTGTCGTACGTCCACGTCATTCGGCCGTTCGCGGCGAAATCCTGCCAGCCATCCGACCGGCCGACGTAGCCGACGGACTGTCGCAGCGGCGGCGGATCCGAGGCCAGGGCGAGTGCGTACGGCGCGTCCTCGGCGAACACCATCGGCCGGCCCTTGTACTCGCCGGTCCACGCCCGGTTGTTGGTTCCCGAGAACCCCAGATGCGGTGCGAGCAGCGGGTACAGCCGGAGCGGGTTGGCGTCCCGCGCGGGTCCCTCGGGACGCAGGTCGCGGAGGTGCGCCTCGATGCGGACGACGTCCGCATGGTCGTCCGCGCAGATGCGGAGGCGGAGCTCGTACCGCGGGTGACGGTGAACCGCGACGACGGCGGGAATCCCGGGCTCGACGTAGGCGACATCGGGCTCGCAGTCCCGCTTGACCTCGCTCCAGAACCCCGCCCCGTCCGCGACGATGAACCCGAGGTCGCGGATCTGCGGGCGATCGACGCGCGGCCAGTAGACCTCGTTCAGGATGCCGTGGCCCACGGTGAACCAGACGCGGCTGGCGTAATGGGACGTGCCCACGGCGTCCTTCGCGCTGCTCGACCAGGTCGGCGGGATACCCGGAGCGCCCGGGGCGGGACCCGCGGCGGCTGCGCGGGAGTCTGTCGCGACGGGCATGGACGACGGGACGCCGGGGGACGGTTCGGCACTCATGGCCGGAGCGTAACGCCGACCGGCGCGGGGTGTGCGCAGTGCAGGGAGTGACTCGTCATGGGAGAGGGACGCGATCCCGGCGAGCGCCACGCGCGTCGACGGCCGGAGCGGCCGGAGCGACAGGAGCGACAGGAGCGTGGGGCGGAACGCCGATCGCATCGATCGTTGCCGTGCCGTTCACACGCCGGGGCCCCGCATGCGTCACGATGGAGCCATCGGATGCGCAGGGCCCGCTGCGGCGGGCGGCTGGAGGTGTTCGTTGGAATCGACCGAACCGCGCCTCGTCGCGCTCGACCTCGACGGGACACTGCTCGACCCCGCGGGGCGGGTGACGGCCCGCGCACGCGCGACGCTCGGCGCGCTCCGGGCCCGCGGCGTCGTCGTCGTCCTTGCCACGGGCCGTTCGCCCTGGAGCGCGGCGCCGATCGCCCAGCAGCTCGGCCTGAACGGGCCGCAGATCCTCATGCAGGGGGGGCTCGTCGCCGATCCGGTCACCGGCCGGGTGCTGCGGGCGATGACGATGCCGCACGCGCTCGTCGAGGAACAGCTTGCGTTCGCCCGGGAGCGGGCGCTGACCCCGATCCTCGGGTTCGCCGACGTGTACCGTTCGCAGCGCCTGGGCCCCGAGGTCCTCGAGCTCTCCTGGCCAACCTACGGCGAGGGAGCCCACCTTGAGATCGTCGATTCACTCGACGCGGTCGCGGGGAACGGGGTCATCCGGACGTTCCTGTTCACGTCTCCGGCGCGACACGCGGCCATCGCCGCCGAGGCCGCGCTGCGCTTCGGCGAGCGCGCCTCGATCACCTGGGGCGACCAGTTCGGGATCGAGCTGCTCGCCGCGGCGGTGACGAAGGGCTCCGCCCTCGAGTGGCTGGCCGGGCAGCTCGGCCTCGGCATGGACGACGTCGCGGCGGTCGGCGACGGCCGGAACGACCTGGAGATGCTCGCGACGGCCGGGCGATCTGCCGCGATGTCGACCGCGCCGGCGGCCGTGCGCGCCGCGGCCGGCATGGTGGTTCCGCCGAGCGCCGAGGAGGGCGCCTTCGCCGCGCTCTCCACGTGGTTCCCGTGGCTGCCGGCCGCCGCGGAGGAGGCGGCCTGAGGTTCGACCCACGCCAGCGCGGGTGACCCACGCCAGCGGCGCGGGTGGACCGCAGGCCCGGGTGATGTGTCGCTGCGGCGGGCCCGGTCAGCCTCAGGACTGCCGGCGATCGATTGCCCGCGCGAGGTCGGCCTTCGTCATCCGCGACTTCACCGGGACCCCCAGGTCGCGCGCCCGCTGCGCAAGCTCGGCCTTCGTGTGCCCGTACATGTCGACTCCGCCGAACGCCTCGCCCTTGCCCTCGCGCGCCGCCTGTCCACCCTCGCGCGCTCGCGGGTCGGACGGGCCGGGCTTCTGCTTCGGCTCCCAGTGGTCGCCGACCTTCTCGAACGTGTGCTTGAGCGACGCATACGCGACGCGGTGCGCGTGCTCGCCGTCGCCGTACGACTCGACGGCGCTGTCGTGAGTCTCCTGCCAGGTCCGCTGCGCCTTCCCGGGGGAGCGCCGCAGCGTGCTCGGGAGATCGTTCTCCGCGCGAGGCATCTGCCACCTCCGGCATGCGTGCCGACCGGGTGCGGACGACGGGCCGCATCGCGCGAGGAGGGCCGGTCGTTATCCGGCACGCGACGCGGCACGCCGTGGCCGCACAGGTCGGAGAGAAACACCTCCCGGACAGCCGCTCGGTTGCCGCCGGGAGGCCCGGACATGGTCGGGGTCGGGACGGGCGGCAGCCGCGACTCGCGCGGCGCTCCGGCTTGCAGGTCCATTTCAGGAACCTCCGGGGGCCGACCGCGCCTCGCCGAGTCGGCCGCGTGGGTTGCCGCGCGACTGTCGTCCGGTGCCGGCGCGCGACGGCGGATCGGACGCTGCGCTTCGCGCGCCCGCGCCGCATCGGGGCCGTCGCGGCCGCGAGCGGTACGATCTGTGGGTGCCGACTGTGCTGCTGATCCGCCACGGCCTGACCGCGGCCACCGGACACACGCTGTCCGGATGGACGCTCGGGCTGCATCTCGACGAGCGCGGCACGCGCCAGGCCGAGGCGCTGCGCCACAGGCTGCGCGAGGTGCCGCTGGCCGCCTTCGTCGCCTCGCCGCTCGAGCGGTGCATGGAGACCGCCTCGATCGTGTGCGGCGCCCGGGAGCTCGAACTGGTCGTCGACGAGCGCCTGGGGGAAGTTCGATACGGCGACTGGACCGGTCGCGACCTGAAGGCACTCGCGAAGGAGCCGCTCTGGAAGGTCGTGCAGGCGCACCCGTCCGCGGCGGTGTTCCCGGGTGGCGAGGCGCTGCGCGAGATGCAGGCTCGGGCGGTGGCCGCCGTGCGCGATTGGAACACGCGCGTGCCCGACGACGCGACCTGGGCGCTGTGCAGCCACGGCGACGTCATCAAGGCGGTCCTTGCGGACGCGCTCGGGATGCACCTCGACCAGTTCCAGCGGATCCACGTCGACCCGGCCTCGTTGAGCGTCGTCCGCTACACCACCTTCCGGCCGTTCGTCGTGCGGGTCAACGATGTCGGCGGCGACGTGTCGAGCCTGCTGCCTCCGAAGAAACGCCGTCGTCGCTCTGCCGATGCGGTCGTAGGGGGCGGCGCGGGCGGACCGGCGTAGACTCGCCCACCTGAGCACCGGTGGCCGACGGCCAACCGGCCGGGCTCGTGCCCGAGCCGGCCCCCGCCCGGGACCGTCACGGCCAGCCAACGGAGGACCGATGCCTCGACGCATCTTCAGCTTCGACGCACCCGACCGGTTCACGACCGGCACCGTCGGCGAGCCCGGCAACCGGACGTTCTTTCTCCAGGCTCGCAGCGGACCGCGCGTCGTCAGCGTGATCGTCGAGAAGGAGCAGGTGGCCGTCCTGGCGGAACGGATGGGACAACTGCTCGAGGAGATGCGCAACCGCGGCGTCGACGTGCCGATCGAGGTGCCGGAGACGGAGCAGGACACCGGCCCGCTCGACGAGCCGATCGTTGAGCAGTTCCGGGTGGGATCGATGGTGCTGGCGTGGGACGGGGAGCAGCGCGAGATCCTCGTCGAGGCGCGTGCCCAGTCCGAAGAAGAAGAGGAAGAAGAGGAAGAAGAGGAAGAAGAGGAGGAGGAGGAGGAGGACCTGTCCGCGACCGAGGGGCCGGATGTCCTCCAGATCCGGGTCGCCGCGGATGCCGCGCGGGTGTTCGTCGATCGTGCCCTGCGCGTGGTGGCGGCCGGCCGGCCGCCGTGCCCGTTCTGCGGCCTGCCGCTGAACCCCGAGGGGCACATCTGCCCCCGCAGGAACGGCCACATCCACTGATCATGGCGGCCCGCGGCCACGACTCGCCGCAGCACGGCGTCGGCCCGCGCCAGGAGCGTCGGGGATCGCGCGACGCGTCGGCCCGTCCCGCCGGCTCGGGTCGCCTCGAGCCGCCGCCCCGCTCGGGCGTGCGGAGGTCGGGCCACTCCCCCGTGCCCCGCTCGACGGCCCTCCGGCTGCTCCGCGAGGGGACGCTCGACGTCATCGGGCGGATCGCGGAGGCGTCGAACGCCACCTTCTACTGCCACGCGGTCGGTCCCGATGACGACGGCGTCGAGGCCGAGGTTGCGTGCGTGTACAAGCCGGTGCGCGGCGAGCGACCGCTGTGGGACTTCCCGGTGGGGACGCTGGCGAACCGCGAGTACGCGACGTTCCTCGTCTCGGAGGCGTCCGGCTTGGCGATCGTGCCGCCGACGCTCCTCCGCGACGGACCGTTCGGCTGGGGCATGGTCCAGCTCTGGGTCGACGTGGACGACGGCGCGGACGTCGTGGGGCTCGTGCGCCGGTGCGACGACAGCCTGCGCCCGATCGCGCTGTTCGACGCCGTCGTGAACAACGCGGACCGCAAGGGCGGCCACCTGCTGCCGGTACCCGGCGGACACGTCCACGGCGTCGACCACGGTATCTGCTTCGCGGCGGAACCGAAGCTGCGGACGATCCTCTGGGGCTGGCGCGGGGCCCCGATCCGGCCCGGCGAGCGCGAGACGCTCGAGGCGCTTCGGGCGTCGCTCGATGCCGACCTGGGTGCGCACCTCCGCGAGCTGCTGTCGAACCACGAGGTGGCGACCACGGCCCGGCGGATCGACTCGCTCCTCGCGCGGGGGACGTTCCCGCAGCCCGACCCGGACCGCCCGGCGATTCCCTGGCCGCCGTTCTGAGGGGAGTGGTTGCGGGCCGCCGGAGCCACAACCCGGTCCGCTACCCGAACATTGCTTTACATTGCTTTCCCCGCGTGATCGACGCTCCCCGGCCAGGGGCCGCCGCTGTCCCGTCGACTGCTACAGCAGGGCGAGGATGTTCGTCAGGGCACCGAACACGCCCATGGCCGCGACGAGGATCGCCAGCCACCGCCCGTGGCCCGTCCTCCGCGAGTAGATCTCGAGGATCGCGATCATCACCCCGAGCGCGGCGAGCTTCGCCAGCGCGACGGCCCCGAACCCGCCCATCCGGTAGACGATCCGCAGCGGCCCGACCTCGTCGGCGATGCCGAGCGTGTGGACCGCGAGCCCGAAGGTCGCGAGGTCGGCGAGCTGCGCGGTGATGAGCAGCAGCAGCGTCAGCCGGGGCAGCGTGCCGGGCGAGAGATGGACCGGCAGCCGCGGCAGCCGGCGCGCGCCGTCCACCCGAGACACCTCGCGCGCGGGCGTCCCGGCCGACGCGCGGGCGCTCGTCCTCGACGCGGTCGTCGTCGCGGCGCCGGAGTCCGGGGTCGCCGCGCTGGAGCCGGGCACGCCGAACCGGAACGTCACACGATCCTCCCAGAAGGGCATCTGTCGCGGCTCGACGAGCCGCGAGCCGGGGCCGCGCGTGTCCCTCGCGGCAGCCCGGATTGTCGGTCGCACGCCGATACCGTGCCGCGAAGAAGGAGTCGCGGGTGCTGCAACGGCGCTACGAACCGAAGACGACGCGGCGAACCGAGCGACGCTACGGCGCGCCGCCGCCGTGGCCCGCCCCCGGAGGCCCTCGGCGCCCCGACCGACTGCCGGCGACCCCCGGAGGGCCCGTCGCGCGCCACAGCAGCACCCCCGCCGCGAGCGCGCCGAGCGCGAGGATGGCGAGCCACAGGACCAGCAGCGACAGCGCGATCTGCATCGCGGTGACGGCTCCGACCGAGAACGACGGAAGGACCGTGTCGCTCACGCCCGACTGCAGCGCCTCGACCGAATCCCGCATCGCCGCGAGGTTCTGCCGCTCCCGGTCGAGATCCGCGCCGTTCCGGGCGAGCGCCGTCCCGATCCCGTCGAGCTGCGTCCCCAGGCCCCTGAGCTGCGTGGCCGCCTGCTGGAAGCCGGCCTGGAGCTGGCCGAACGGGCGCGCCCCGAACACGTCGATCCCGGCCGCCGCCCCGAGGCCTGCGAGTGTCGTCGCGAGCTGGCGCGACAGGGCGGCCGCGGACCCCGTCGCTGCCCTCGCATCCGTCAAGGACGCGTGGAAGTTGGCGGCGCTCGTGGCGGCGTCGTCGAGGGCGCCGGACGTCTTCGCGAGCGCCGTGACCAGCGCGGCGCGCTGCGCCGCGAACGCCTGCCCGAGGCTGCCGACCTGCTGCAGCGGCGCGGCCGCGAAGGCCGTCGCGAGCGCGAGCGTCACCATCCCGAG
>JAJYGH010000072.1:10262-15004 GCA_021785175.1 Chloroflexota bacterium
AATCGGAAGGGAGCGCCTTGCGACGGGGTCCGGTGACCCCGCGACGGGGAACACTGTGGCGGGGTCGCGAGGCCCTGCGATCTGGAGAGGGTCGATGCCGAGGGGTCTTGCCGTATGAGTCTGGGTCCGCGCAACGCGAACCGCGCGCGTCGGATCCTCGTGGTCCGCAGCGCGCTCCGCCAGCGGCAGGCGAGCCGACGCGGCGGGACGGGCGTCATGATCGCAGCGGTCACCGGGCTCGTCGTGCTGCTGCTGTCGGGGCTGCTCCTCGGCGTCGTCGGCACGGCGGCGGTCGGGACGAGCGCCTTCCAGGTCCTGACGTCTCCGAATCCGACAGACCTCGCGGCGCTCTCGCGCAGCGCGCTTCCGCAGACCACGCGCATCTACGACCGCACCGGCACGCACGTCCTCGCGACGATCTACACCCAGGACCGCGACTACGTGACGTTCGACCAGATCCCGACCTCCGTCGTCAACGCGACCGTGTCGATCGAGGACCGCGGCTTCTGGACGAACCCGGGCGTCTCCCTGACGTCGATCGCGCGCGCCGCACTCAATGACGTCTCGGGCGGCCGCCTGCAGGGCGCGTCGACCATCACCGAGCAGCTCGTGAAGATGCTGATCACGGGGAGCCAGCCGACCCTCCAGCGCAAGATCCGCGAGGCGCTGCTGGGCGTCCAGGCCAGCGAGGCCCTGAGCAAGCAGCAGATCATGGAGCTGTACCTGAACACCGTTCCGTACGGCGACCAGGCATACGGGATTGCGGCGGCCGCGCGGCACTACTTCAGCGAGAACCTCGACCAGGTCACGCTCGCGCAGGCGGCCCTGCTTGCCGGCCTGCCGCAGGCGCCCTCGAGCCTCGATCCCTTCGTGAACCTGCCCGGCGCCCTCGCCCGCCAGCACCAGGTGCTCCAGGCGATGGTCTCGACGAAGGACATCACGCCCGCGCAGATGGCGGCGGCCGAAGCAGCGCCCCTCCACCTCAAGCAGTGGGTGCCGGCCGCCCCGGCCGTGCCGTGGTTCTCGAACCGCGTCATCGCGGAGGCGAGCCAGATGATGGGCGGGTACGACAAGGTCGCGACCTGCGGGTGCAAGATCATCACGACGCTCGACTGGGGGCTCCAGCAGATTGCGCAGCGTGACGTCACGAACTTCGTGACCGGGCTGCCGAAGTACCTCAACGTTCACAACGGCGCGCTCGTGGCGCAGGATCCGGCCACCGGGCAGATCCTCGCCTACGTCGGTTCGGTGAACCCGAAGGACAACAGCGTCTTCGTCGACGGCCAGTTCGACTCGGCCGGCGCGGCGCTGCGCTCGCCCGGGTCGACGTGGAAGCTCGTGACCTACCTGGCCGCGATGCAGTACGGCCACCTCACGGACACGTCCACGCTGTGGGACGTTCCGGTGCAGCTCGCGCCCGGGTTCGTCGGCACGAACGACGAGGGCAACTACAACGGCCCCATCACGATCCGGCAGGCGATCCGCGAGAGCCGCAACGTCCCCGCGATGGAGGCGATGCTCGCCTACGGCGGCGTCTCGAACATGGAGCAGATGGCGTACAAGCTCGGGCTGACCACGCCGTTCCAGTCGTGGGAGGACGGCCCGGCCCTCGCGATCGGCGCTCACTCGACGACGCTGAGCCAGATGGTCGAGATCTACGCCACGGAAGCGAACCTCGGGACGCGGGTCACGCAGAACGACATCATCCGCATCGAGAACCCCAACGGGTCGACGATCGTCCCGAAGATCACGAGGACGCAGGTCGTGAACCCCGCGCTGGCCTGGGAGTTCCTGAGCGTCCTGCAGGACAACGCGAACAGGAACAAGGGCTGGCTCGACGGGCCCTATGGCGACATCGGCCGGCCCGCCGCCGTGAAGACGGGCACCGAAGCGAACTTCCGCGACCTGTACGCGGTCGGCATGGTGCCGCAGCTCGTCGCGGGCGACTGGATGGGCAACGCGAACGAGAGCCCGATCAACTCCGGGCTGCAGTCGAACATCGGATCCCTGATGCTCTGGCACAACTTCATGCTCGACGCCGTCAAGTACATGAAGTACAAGCCCATCGACTGGACGCGCCCGTCGGAGCTGGTGCCGGAGAAAGTGTGCGCGAACCTCGGCGAGTTCGCCGGCTACGGCTTCGACGTCAACGGCCCCGGATGCCCCTTCGGCACCGCGATCAGCTACGTCATCCCGGGCTTCAACGACCAGGCGACGATCGAGAAGCTTCGGCCGATGCCGTTCGGCACGTTCCTGACGGACGGCCGCGGACACCTGCTGCCGTCGAGGTGCACCATCGGGATCCCCGAGACCGGGATCGTGGCTCGCGCGCCGGACCCGGCGTGGCAGCCGTACCTCGACGCATGGGTCCAGAAGGCCCGGCAGGGCCAGGAGAACCACGGCGGGTACAACGGCCAGGAGGTGTTCCCGTGGAGCAGCACGAACTGGCTGCTCCCGCCGGTGAGCTCGTCGTGCGCGGTGTACGCCAACGCGCCGCCGGTGCCGACACCGCCGACGTCGGGCGGGGCGCCGCCGACCGCCCAGCCCACCCCCACCCCGGCACTCACGCCCGCCGCGACGCCGACGGCGACGGCGACGCCCGCGCCGGAGCGAACCACGCCGCCGAAGCCGGCCCCGACCCCTGCCGGCTGACGGTGTTGGGGGCCGTCCGCCGACGTTCGGGCCTGATCGACCGCCCCGTGGACCCGGACGTTGACGTCGCGCTGACATTCCGCGGGCACGGCGCGCCCGGGTGATTCAGTCGCCCGCGAGTTCGAGGAGCCGGTCCGCCTGGTATCCCGCCCGGTCGCTGAGCGCGGCGAGGTCGAGAGCCGCGCGGAACGCCGCCGCGACGCCGCGGACGAACGCGGCGTCGGACGGCCGGCGCGTCCGGAGCGTCACGACATCGAGCAGGAACGACCAGCGGACGAGCCGGTCGAACGCGTCGCGGTCGTACCATGTCACGCCGCCGTAGCGGTTCACGCCGAGGAAGCGGGCGTACGCCGGGTCGGAGACCCAGGCCCGTGCCCGGAGCCGGACGACGTCACGGGCCCCGTCCGTTCCGGACCCGTCGGGCCGCTCGGCCTGCGCCGGCTCGGGCCCTCGTTCCCGCGCCTGGGCCGTGGCGCCTCGGGACGTCGCGCCCGGGCCGCCGGACGCCGGCGTCGCGGCGTCCGTGCTCGCGGCACGCGCCGGTCCTGCGGCGGCCGCCGCACCGTTCGTGCCTTCGGGGGGCACGCGACCAGCGCGCGCAGGGGCGGCCGCCTCCGCCGTCGCTGCCACCCGAAGCAGCGCCTGCAGGGACGCCTCGTCGGGGAGCCCGAGCACCACCCGCAGCGTGTCGAGCGCACGCCCGAGCGCCGGCTCGTCGAGCCCCAGGTCGCGCAACCCATCCGCCACGCGCGCCGCCAGGCCCCATTCGTCGAGCCAGGCCCGGCTGCGATCTCCGGCCCCGATCTCGCCCGACACGCGACCGAGCGGGGACAGCAGGGCCCAATCGAGCAGCACGGACCAGGTGGGGAGGTCGTCGGGGAAGTCCTCGCGCAGCCTCGCCGCGGCGGCAAGGAACGTGTCCCGGACCCCGGGCGGGGTCGGGAGGACCGCGCCCGCCCCGACCGGCAGGCCATCGGGCAGTCCCGGAAGCCCGAGGACGGCCGCGACCGCGCGCCGCGTGTCCGCGGACAGCACACCCGGATCCTCCCAGCCACCCGCGACACGTGTCGCGGCCTCGAGCACCAGCCGCGCCCGCCGCTCGATGTCGTCGAGCAGCGCCTCCGGCGCGGGTTCGTGTCCGCTCTCGGACGCGTCCCTGCGTGCGGCGAGCAGCCGTCGCAGGACGTCGCCGGAGACGAGGTCGGCCACGGGATCCTGCACCGGACGGAGCGCGAGGTCGCGCAGCGCGGCGTCGAGGCCTGGGACACCCGACCCTCCGAGCTGGCGGGCCAGCTCCGCGTACAGCCCGACGTCGTCACGGACCTCGCGCAGGTCGAGGAACACGTGGCACTGGTACGCGCCAAGCTCGACGTACATCCCGCGCTCGCAGAGCTCGCGGCTCGAGCGCAGGTACTCGAGGCCGGTCCGCTGGTCGCGGAACGCGAGGAAGTGGCCGTCGTCGTTCGTGAGCCCGAGGCCCTCGCCGAGCGTCCGGCGCACGATCGTCCGTTCCTCGCCGGGGCCCTTGATCGCGTAGCCCACCGAGTCGCGGATCCAGCCGCGTGCCTCGGCGTAGCGGTTGTGGTAGACGACGAGCGAGCGCTCGCCCCCCGACCGGTTCGAGTACGCGAAGACGTCCTCGTTGACGTTGCCGCCCGGGTCGACGAGGTCGTACAGCAGGAAGTCGCGCACGTCGGCGAACAGGTGGCGCCGGTGCAGCAGCGGGAAGATCTCCCGCTCGTGTCGTGAGACGAGCCACTCGTTGGGCCGCTCGTCCCAGTACGCGCGGCGGAACTCCATGCCGTACCGCTCGGCGTAGCCCTCGACCTGGCCGTGGCCGAACATCGGGAGCCCCGGCATCGTGGCCATGAGCGTCGCCACGCCGAAGTACTTGTCGCCCGTCCCGAACTGGTCGATCGCCGTCCGCTCGTCCGGGTTGTTCATGAAGTTCACGTAGCGCTTCAGGATCTCCGGGTCGAACTCGAGCGTGTTGCGCATGACGCTCCGGTAGTTCGCGTTCTCCTCGTCGCGCAGCATGTTCATGAACGCGCTGTTGTAGACGCGGTGCATCCCGAGCGTCCGGACGAAGT
>JAJYGH010000060.1:0-12004 GCA_021785175.1 Chloroflexota bacterium
AAGGACAGGCAGCATGACCGCCGTCATCGAGACCGAGAAGCTCACGAAGTGCTACGGCAGCCACCGCGGCATCGTCGACGTCGACCTGGACGTCCAGCAGGGCGAGGTGTTCGGCTTCCTCGGCCCGAACGGCGCCGGCAAGACGACGACGATACGGATCCTGCTCGACCTGATCCGCCCGACGTCGGGGCACGCCCGCGTGTTCGGCATCGAGAGCAGCGCCGACCCCGTCGCGATCCACCGGCGGATCGGGTACGTCCCCGGCGAGTTCGCGCTGTACGACCGCCTGACGGGGAAGCAGACCCTCGAGTACTTCGCGAACCTGCGGGGCGGCGTCGACGCGGCCTGCCAGCGGTCGCTCATCGAGCGCTTCGAGCTCGACTCGAGCCGGCGCTTCCGTGAGTACTCGAAGGGCAACAAGCAGAAGGTCGCCGTGATCGTCGCGCTGCAGCACCGACCCGAGCTGCTGATCCTCGACGAGCCGACGTCGGGGCTCGACCCGCTCGTCCAGCAGACGTTCTTCGCGACGCTCCGCGAGGCCGTCCGGGACGGCGCGACGGTGTTCCTCTCGTCCCACATCCTGTCCGAGATCGAGAAGAGCGCAGATCGGGTCGCGATCATCCGCGAGGGCCGCATCGTCAAGGTCGACACCGTGGAGGGGCTGCGCGACCTCGCCCACCACCAGGTCGAGCTCCGGTTCACCGGGGCGGTGCCGGTCGACGCGTTCGCGAACCTGCCCGGCGTCACCGATCTTGCCGCCGAGGACCACGTCCTGCGGATCCGCGTCGTCGGTCCGATCACGCCGGTCGTCCAGGCCGCCGCCCGCTTCGAGCTCCTCGACTTCGTCTCGCGCGAGCCGAGCCTCGAGGAGACGTTCCTCGCGCAGTACGGCCGCTCGTCGGATGGCGCCACGGACGCGGCGAGCGCCGTCGAGGTGCAGTGACATGGCAACCAGCGCCGGCACGCCGCGGCAGGTGGCCGCACCCACGATCCCGCGCCTCTCGCTCCGGAGCCGGCTCGTCGGCCTCGGCAGCATCTACGGCAAGACGATCCGCGACTCGCGACTCTCGTTCATCATCGCCGCCGGCATGCTCGGCGGCCTCTCGCTGGTGCTCAGCGCGGCGATCGGGACCGTCTTCCCGACCCCCCAGGCGCGCCTCGAGATCGACAGGCTCGTCCGCACGATGCCGGCCTCGATGGTCAACCTGTTCGGCAACGCGACGCTCATGGGGCCGAAGCTCGGCACCCTCGGCGGGTACATGACGTGGAAGTACGGGGCCCTGTTCGCGCTCGGAACGGGCCTCTGGTCCATCCTCGCGCTCTCGGACACGCTCGCCGGCGAGGCCGGACGCGGCAGCCTCGACTTCGTCGCCGCGGCCCCGTTCGGCAAGCGCCGGATCGCGCTCGAGAAGCTCGCTGCCCACCTGACCGTCCTGTGGCTGGCGATGGCCGTCATGGCGGTGCTCCTCAGCGTGGCCTCGAACGCGTTCGGCGACGCCTCGCTGGGCGACCGGATCCCCTTGATCAGCTCCGTCGGATTCGCCCTCTGGGTCGGGTTCATCGCGATGTGCTTCGGTGGGCTCGCGCTCGCGCTCGCGCCGTTGCTCGGCCGCGCGGGATCGGCCGGGGTGGCCGGGATCGCGATGGTCGTCCTGTGGATCGCCAGCGGCCTCGACGTCGGTGGCCCGCTCGTCACGATCAGCCCGTTCTACTGGACGGCGAACCACGTCCCGCTCGTGGGGATCTACGACTGGCCCGGGCTGGCGGCCGTCGGCATCGTCGCGATCGTCCTGCTCGCCATCGGCGTCGAGGTGTTCACGCGGCGCGACCTGGGCGTGACGGCGGGCCTGTCGCTGCCCGGCCTGCCGAAGCAGGTCCTCGGCGTCCACGGGCCGATCAGCCGCGCGTTCGGCGATCAGCTGCCGCGCGCGCTCGCCTGGGGCATCGGGATGGGCCTGATGGGAGCCCTGCTCGCGTCGCTCGTCGGATCGTTCGCGCACCAGCTGAGCGGTGAGACCACCCTCATCAGGACATTCAACGCGGTCTTCCCCGGCCTCGACTTCGCGACCGCGGGCGGCTGGCTCCAGCTGTATGTCTCGCTCTTCTACATCGGCGCCGGGTTTGCGGCGACGACCTTCGTGTCGAAGTGGACCTCGGACGAGACCGACGGGCGGCTGGAGGAAGTGCTGTCGGTCCCGCTGTCCAGGGCGCGCTGGGTGATCTCCGGAGGCGTCGCGGCGATCCTGTCGGTCGTCGCGATGACCGTCATCGTCGCGCTCGCGATCGGCGCAGGTTCACTCGCGGGCGGCGCGACCACGGGCGATGCGCTGCTCGGCTCGGCCTCGCTCGGGATCTACGCCATCGCGATCGTCGGGATCGGCGTCGCGGTGGGCGGCGTATGGCGCACGTCGATCGCGGCCGAGGTCGCGGCGCTGGTCGTGATCGCGACCTACCTGGTGGACCTGCTCGCCCCGGCGCTCAAGGCCCCCGACTGGGTTCGCCAGCTCGCGTTGACGGCGCATTTCGGCGAGCCGATGGTCGGGCGCTGGGATGCGGCCGGGGTCGTCGCATGCCTCGCGATCGGTGCGGGAGGAATCCTCCTCGGGGCGTGGGGCGTCACGCGGCGCGACATCGCGCGGTAGCGCGTCTGCGCCGGGTGGCCAGCGGCAGGTGTCCTCGGCGAAGCATCTTGCATGTGGAGCGCCGTCAACCTAGCGTGGCGGCATGAGCACCACCTCTCCGGCCGACGCCGCGTCGGCCGCACCCGCCGGCCCCGCCTCGTCTCTCGCCCCGCTCCTCGGTCCGAGCGGCTCGCCGATCGTGACCCCCGGCCACGGCCCGCGGCCCGTCCGCGCGCCCCGCGGGCCCGAGCGGACGTGCAAGGGCTGGGGCCAGGAAGCGGCGCTCCGGATGCTCATGAACAACCTCGATCCGGAGGTCGGCGAGAAGCCCGACCAGCTGATCGTCTACGGTGGCACGGGACGCGCCGCCCGGAGCTGGGAGGCGTTCGACGCGATCGTCGCGTCGCTGCGCGACCTCGAGAACGACGAGACCCTGCTCGTCCAGTCGGGCAAGCCCGTCGGCATCTTCCGAACCACGCCCGACGCGCCGCGCGTGCTCATCGCGAACGCGAACCTCGTGCCGCACTGGGGGACGTGGGACGTCTTCCGCGAGCTCGAGCGGATGGGGCTCACGATGTTCGGCCAGATGACGGCCGGGTCGTGGATCTACATCGCGACGCAGGGCATCATCCAGGGCACGTACGAGACGTTCGCCGAGATGGCCCGCCAGCACTTCGGCGGGACGCTGGCCGGACGCGTCGTGCTGACGGCGGGGCTGGGCGGGATGGGCGGCGCGCAGCCGCTGGCAATCACGATGAACGAGGGCATCGCGCTCTGCATCGAGGTCGACCCCGCCCGGGCGGAGCGTCGCCACGCCGCGGGGTACGTCGACGAACTCACGAGCGACCTGGACGATGCGCTCGCGCGCGTGGAGCGGGCGCGAGCCACCGGGCGGGCGGTGTCGATCGCGCTGGTCGCGAACGCGGCGGACGTCGAGCCCGAGCTGGTCCGGCGTGGCTGGCAGCCGGATGCGCTGACGGACCAGACGAGCGCGCACGATCTCCTGGGCGGATACGTGCCGGCCGGCATGTCGTTCGAGGCGGCGCTCGAGCTGCGTGGCTCGGATCCGGATGCATACGTGGCCGCCAGTCGCGCGAGCGTCGTGCGGCACGTCCGGGCGATGCTCGAGATGCAGCGGCACGGCGCGGTCACCTTCGACTACGGCAACAACATTCGCCAGGCGGCCGCTGACGCCGGGGTGGCGGACGCGTTCGAGATCGGCGGCTTCGTGCCGCTCTTCATCCGGCCGCTGTTCTGCGAGGGCAAAGGGCCCTTCCGGTGGGCTGCGCTGTCCGGCGAACCGGCCGACATCCTGGCCACCGACCGCGCGCTCCTCGAGCTCTTCCCCGAGGACGCGAGCCTCCGGCGCTGGCTGACGCTGGCCGAGCAGAAGGTGCCGTTCCAGGGGCTGCCCGCGCGGATCTGCTGGCTGGGGTACGGCGAGCGCGCGAAGGCCGGGCTGCGGTTCAACGAGATGGTCGCGTCGGGCCAGCTGCAGGCGCCGATCGTCATCGGTCGCGACCACCTCGACGCCGGCTCGGTCGCCAGCCCGAACCGCGAGACCGAGGGGATGCGCGACGGCTCGGACGCCGTGGCCGACTGGCCGCTGCTGAACGCGCTGCTCAACACGGCCGCGGGCGCGACGTGGGTGAGCCTCCACCACGGTGGGGGCGTCGGGATCGGGTACAGCATCCACGCCGGGATGGTCGTGGTCGTCGACGGAACGCCGGAGGCCGCGGCGCGGATCGAGCGCGTGCTGACCACGGACCCGGGCACGGGCGTGATGCGCCACGTCGACGCGGGGTACGAGCGGGCGATCGACGTCGCGCGGGAGCGCGGGGTGAAGATCCCGATGCTCGAGGCGGCGGAGCGCAGGTCCCGCGAGCCGGAGGCGACGCGGCCGGAGCCGTAGGCGGCCGGGGCTGGTCCGAGGCGCGACCGTCAGAACGCCGGCACGATCCCCTGCTGCAGCTGGCCGCTGCGTACCTCGCCGCTCCCGAACGGACCCCACACGACGACGCGCAGCGCGTGCATGCCCTGCCTGTCGGCGGGCGTGGTCCACGCGAGCCGGTCGAGCCCGACGGAGAAGCCCCGCGCCGCCGGCACGGGCGTCCCGAGTGGAGAGTCGGCGCGAAGTGCGCCGGTGTCAGGGTCGACCAGGTGCAGCGCGAGGGTTCCGGTGTCGGTGCCGACCGCGGTGCCCTCCCACACGGCGAACGCGGACCCGTCCGGCGCCCACGACACGGCCCACTCCTGCAGGCGCGGCGCGGAGGGCACGGCCGGGGCGTCGAGCGGCTCGGGCGTCTCGAGCATCGGGGCTGCCGACGCACCCGGAATGTCCGTCGCGCCCGGGCCCGGCGTGGTCGCGGGCGAACCGACGGCCGGAGTGGTGACCGCGCCGCTGGCGCCCGGCGCGTGTGAGCCGAGGCCGGCCCTCGTGGCCGTCGCGGTCGGAGACGGCGTCGGAGACCACGATGGGACCGGCACGATCGTCGGCGTGGCGACCGGCGACGTGTCGGCGTAGGGATCGAGCGCGGGCCACGAGGCCAGCACGAGCTGGCCGGTGCCGGGGACCGGGGTGACCCCGGACATCTCGAGCGTGCCGGACCAGGCGACGACGCGCCGGCCGGTCGGGTCGACCGACGGAAGCCAGAGCGACGGGCCACGGATCATGCGGCGCGTACCCGTATCGGGGTCGAGCACGAACGACTGCGGGACGAGCAGCGACGGGTCCATCGGTGACGGCGCGACCGAGCTGCCCACGATCCGGTTGCCGGCCCACGACGCGAAGCTCGACGCGTGGTCGAACGTGATCTGCGTGGCGGCGGCGTCGCCGGGGTGCCACACGTAGATGTCCGAGCCGGCGCTGCCATCGGCGGGCATCGCGCTGAAGGCGAGGGTGCCGCCATCGGGCGACCAGGCGGCGGCCGCACCGGTCGGGATGACCTGCTCGAGGATGGCCTGCGCCGGAAGGGTCGGCGTCGCGGGCTGGCCCGGCGCACCCGCTCCTGCACCCCCGACGTTCGCAGTCGACTGCGGTGTGTCGATGCCGGCGGCCGATCCGGGTGACATCGAGGACCTGACCCCCGGGGCGGTCGCGGCAGCAGCGGCGGTGGGCGACGCGATCGGCGTCACGGACGAGGGCCGTGGCGAGCGGGACGCCATCGCGGTCGCGGGCCGTTTCGTCGACTCGGGGTGGGGTGTGGCCCCGGCGACCGTGCCGGCCGGCCCGGATCGACGTGGCGATGCCGACGCGCGGCCCGATCCGGACGACGAGGCCGCTGGAGACGCCGCGGGCGACGCGGAGCCGTTGACGACGGGGGCGATGGTCGCGGCGGAGCCAGTGCCGGCCGACGGTCCGTCGAGTGTCAGGATGTAGTAGCTCGTCGTGCCACCCGCGGTCGACACGGCCGCGATCGCCGCGTGCCGGTGTGCGGGATCCAGGGCGAGCGCGCTGATCGCGGCGGTGTGCGGCAGGTCGACGACCTGGTCGGCCTGCGCCCCGAGCCCCGTGCACTGCGCGGCGGCGGGACACGCGCGGTCGATCTGGGTGCGGTACAGCCGCACCACGTCGTTCTGAACCCCGACAAACGCCAGCTGCACGGGGGTGATGGAGAACGGCGTCGCGCCGGCGAGTGGCGTGGGGATCTCCACGACCGGTCCGGCGAGCAGGATCCCCACGACCGCGACGAGCGCGACCGTCAGGAGCGAGCCGATGGCGACTCCACCGCTGCGCGTCGCGTTCCGCCGGCGGAACGTCGGCGCAGGACGTGGTGCGTGCCCGTGCCCGGCCTCGACGTCGAGGGCCGCGAGCGTTCGGGCGGTGAGATCGCGCGGGGGTGGCGGGGCCGGCAGCGCCCGCAGCTCGACCCGGATCCGCTGGTAGTCGGCGGCGACCTCCCGGCAGGTGGGACATGCGGCGAGATGCGCGCGGAGCGCAGCGTCGCGTGCCGGCGGCAGCGGTGTGTCGAGCCGCTCGGAGAGCCACCCGCGCGCCTCGGCATGAGACAGCCGCCCGCCAGCGGGCCCGATCCGGCCTCGATCCCGGTGACGTCGCCCCGCCCGACCCCATCCGGGCCCCCAGCCGGTCATCGCCGTTCCTCGGATCGTCTCGGCTGGGGGACCGCCGAGCCCGCCGCCCGGCGCGCTCCATGCGTCTGCTGCGCGCGTCCCGGCGCCGTCGCGGCTCGCTCCTCCGCGAGCGTCGTCCGCAGGGACTCGCGGGCCCGGCTCAGCAGCGCCCGCGCCGCCACGTGGGTCACGCCGAGCGCTTCCGCCAGCTCGACTCCGGTCAGCTCGTGGACCTCGGCGAGCACGAGCGCCGCGCGTTGGCGATCGGGGAGGCGACCGAGGGCCCGCGCCATCTCGCCGGAGAGGCGGGCGCGCATCGCCGTCTCCTCGGCCGAGGGGGCGGTGCCGCGGCTCTCGCCGGACCATGGGACGAACCGGATGAGCCGTCGCCGGCGGAGCTCGTCGAGGGCCGTCCGGCTGGCGATCTGGAAGAGCCATGCGCGCGCGCGGTCCGGGGACTCGAGCGTGTCGAGCGCCCGGAATGCCTTCACGAACGTCTCCTGCGCCAGGTCGGCGGCGAGGTCGTCGTCACGAACCATCCGGGCGAGGAACCCGTAGATCTCCGCGTGATGCTGCGCGAACAGGCTCTCGACGAACGCCTGGCCGGCGCTCCGGTCGCCGGTCATCGCGGCCACCGCCCGCGGGAGCCATAGTTCGATCGCCGCCACTCGCACCTCTGCCGCGCAACGGCGAGTGGGTCGCGGTTCGCGACGTCGTTCCGCCGGCCGCCCCGATCTCGCCCTGCGGCCATGTGACGGTCGGGG
Source organism: Chloroflexota bacterium (assembly GCA_021785175.1). Taxonomy (GTDB): domain Bacteria; phylum Chloroflexota; class Limnocylindria; order Limnocylindrales; family CSP1-4; genus JAJYNJ01. The sequence goes on from JAJYGH010000060.1 coordinate 7,457, forward strand.
AGGCGTGACTGTGACGCGCGGACCGGGTGGGCCCCTCGGCACGGGTGGGGCGCGCTCCGGGGCCACGATCCGGGGGCGGCGGACATGCGGTTCATGCCTGCCACTCCACGCGGTCCAGCCCCGCGCGTGCGCGCAGCTCCGCGACCGCCTGTTCCGGGCTCACGGGGTTGACCGGCAGCCCGGTGCCGAGCTCGAGCCCGGCAATCTCGCGCAGCCGCGGGTGGATCTCCCAGTGCCAGTGGTAGGTCTCGTCAACGCGCCGGTGGAGCGGCGCCGTGTGCAGGACGAGGTTGTACGGCGGCTCGTCGAGCGCGCCGAGGAGGCGCAGGACCTTGCGCAGTGTCTCGGCGGAGCCGGTGACCTGCGCGTCCGACGCGAGCGCGAAATCCGCCTGGTGCTGGCGCGGGACGACCCACAGCTCGAACGGCGATCGGGACGCGTAGGGCGCAAACGCGACGCTCGCCGCGTCCTCGAACACGAGGCGCTCGCGCGACGCGACCTCGTCGCGCACGAGCCGGCAGTACGGGCAGACGCCTTCGCGGATCACGTACCGCGCGGACCCTCCCAGCTCTTCGCCGACCCGGTGCGGGATCTGCGGGAGGTCGTAGAGGTCCAGGCACAGGTGGTTCGTCAGGGCCCCCGCCTCGCGGCCGTGATTCTCGACGACCTGCACGTACTCGGTGCCGCCGCGGGCCCGCGCGTCACCGATCGTCCGCCGCGCCAGCTCGAGCATCCGGATGACGGTCCCCTCGGGCTCGTCGGCGAGCGTGCCGTGGTGGCCGAACGGAGCCGCGACGGTCAGCCACGTTCCGACGTCGGCCACGAGCCCCAGCCCAGGCTGCGCCTCGTCACGATTGCCGTCGCGCGACGCGTCGCGCGACGAATCCCGCCCGGAGTCGCGCATCCCGGAGGCACGATCGCGCCGATCGTCCTGCGTCCGATCGCGCCGCTCGTCGCCGGCGACGCGGAACGCGTGCGGGCGGAGGGTCCGGATCCACGGCTCGGTGCGGCGCGGGTCGACGCAGTTCTGGCACTCGCGCCCGACGAGGGGCTGTGCGCGGTGGGCGAACCGGCCGGGCTCGTACGCGCGGTCCACGACGACCGCCACCCACCATCCCGTGATCGCGTCCCTGCGCAGCTCGAACACCCCGCCCGGCATCGTCAGCCCGTCCTGCCGACCGTCGTCCCGCCGGCCGTGAGGCCTGCACGCGACGCCTCGGCCGCGCCGGCCGTGCCGAGGAGCGCCGCGAAGCGCTCGGCGAACCGGGACGCGGCCTCCGCGACCGACCTCGTGTTCGGCACGTTGCGCTCCGGCGGCCAGCCCGCCTCACGTGCGATCGAGGTGACTCCGATCGACGTCAGCCCGCAGGGATTGATGAGGTCGAAGTCTCGCAGGTCGGTCGTGATGTTCAGCGCGATCCCGTGGTACGTCACGTCCCGCTCGACCCGTACGCCGAGCGCCCCGAGCTTCCGGGGAAGTGGCCCATCCGGGTCGCACCACGCCCCCGGAAAGCCCTCGCGGCGGTCCGCTCGCACGTCGTACGTCGCCGCCGTATCGATCATCGCGGCCTCGAGGAGCCGCACGAACGGACGCACGAGCAGGCCGTGATCCACGAGCCGCACGATCGGGTACGCGACGAGCTGTCCCGGCCCGTGGTACGTCACCTCGCCGCCGCGCTCGACCCGGATGACCTCCACGCCCATCGACGCCAGGTACTCGGCCGATGCGAGGACGTGTTCCTCGGTCGCGTTCCGGCCCAACGTCAGCACCCGGGGATGCTCGAGCAGCAGCAGCGTGTCGGGCACGTCGCCGGTCGCTCGCGCGTCCACCAGCGCGTGCTGCATGTCCCAGGCCTCACGGTAGGGCATGCGTCCGAGCCACCGCACGTCGAGCGTCATGGAACGACGATACCAGTGGGGTGTGAGCGGAGGATTGAGCGGAGGATTGCGCACCGCAGCCCGAACTTCCTGAGTTACCTCAATGTGAGGTAGACTCCGGATGTGCAGTCGACAGGACAGCCCTGCGAACTCCCCTCGGAGCTCCGCAGCGAACTCGCGCCGCTCGACGACGATGCCCAGACGATCGAGCTCGCCGATCGGTTCGCGGAGACGATGCGCCGGCTGCGCCGGGGGACCGCGGAGGCACTCGCGCCCCTCGGTCTCTCAGGCTCCCAGGCGCGCGTGGTGCGGCTCCTCGCGAGCGGACCGCTGCGCATGACCGCGATCGCCGCCCGTCTCTCGGTCGTGCCGCGGTCCGTGACCGACATGGTCGACGCCGTCGAGCGGGCCGGCCTCGTCGTCCGCGGCGCCGACCCGGACGACCGCCGTTCGACGCTCGTCGAGCTCACGCCGGCCGGCAGGCTCCTGCTGGATCGCCTCGATGCCGCGCGACGCCTCAGCGCAGCCCGGGTCTTCGGTGGGCTCGACCCGGCCCAGCGTGCCGACCTGTTGCGCCTGCTGCGGGCGCTCGCCGACCCGGGGTGCGACCGATGACGATGCAGGGGGGCGGCTGGCAGCTCATGCGGTCGTTCCGGCGCGACGAATCGGTCCGGTCGCAGCGGCTCTCGAAGGGACTCCTGCGGCGGATCGCGCGCTTCGCCGCGCCGTACCGCGGGATGCTGCTCGTCTTCCTCGTCCTGATCATCGCCGACGCCGCGATCGGCGCGGCCAACCCGCTCATCTATCGCGCGATCATCGACAACGGCATCCTGCCGCGCCGGACCTCGCTGGTCGTCGATCTGGCCGCCCTCCTCGCCGTGCTCGCCGTCCTCGACGCGGGACTGTCGCTCGTCGAGCGGTGGATCTCGGCGCGCGTGGGCGAGGGCCTCATCTTCGACATGCGCACCCAGGTGTTCGCCCACTTCCAGCGCATGCCGATCTCGTTCTTCATGCGGACCCAGACGGGGGCGCTCGTCAGCCGCCTGAACAACGACGTCCTCGACGCCCAGAGCGCGTTCACCAACACGCTCTCGTCGGTCGTCGGAAACGCCATCAGCGTGGCGGTGACGCTCCTCGCGATGTTCGTGCTGAGCTGGCAGATCACCGTGCTCGCGCTGGTGCTGTTCCCGATCTTCGTGTTCCCGGCGCGGTGGGTCGGCCGTCGCATCCAGGCGATCACGCGCGAGAGCTACAACCTCAACGCGAAGATGACCTCGACGATGACGGAGCGCTTCAACGTCGCCGGGGCGCTCCTCGTCCGGCTGTTCGGCCAGCCGCTCCGCGAGATCCGGAGCTTCGAGGGGAAGGCGGGCCGGGTCCGCGACATCGGCGTGACGCAGGCGATGTACACGACGGTCTTCATGGCGTCGCTGCTCCTCACCGCGTCGCTCGCCACCGCGCTCGTGTACGGCTGGGGCGGTGTGCTGGCGACGTCGGGAGCGCTCCAGGTTGGCACCGTCGTCGCGCTCACCGCCTACCTGAACCGTCTCTACGCGCCGCTGACGGCGCTCTCGAACGTCCAGGTCAACGTCATGACGGCCCTGGTCTCCTTCGACCGGATCTTCGAGGTCCTCGACCTCAAGCCGCTCGTCGACGAGAAACCGGGTGCCGTGGAGATCCCGCGCGGGCCGGCGACCGTCGAGTTCGACCACGTCGACTTCCGCTACCCGACGGCCGAGGAGGTCTCGCTTGCCTCGCTCGAGTCGGTCGCCAACCTCGACCAGGCGCCGTCGCAGCAGGTCCTGTTCGACATCTCGTTCACCGCCCACCCGGGCGAGCTCGTCGCGCTCGTGGGCCCGTCCGGCGCAGGGAAGACCACGATCAGCCACCTTGTGCCGCGCCTGTACGACGTTCGCTCGGGCGCGATCCGCATCGACGGGATCGACGTGCGTGACGCGACGCTCGAGTCGCTGCGCCGGGCGATCGGCGTGGTGACGCAGGACGCGCACCTGTTCCACGACACGATCCGGGCGAACCTCCTGTACGCGAAGCCGGATGCGACCGACGCCGAGCTGGTCGACGCCCTGCGCGCCGCGCAGATCCTGCCGCTCGTGGAATCGCTGCCCGACGGCCTCGAAACGGTGGTGGGGGACCGGGGTTATCGGCTGTCCGGCGGCGAGAAGCAGCGGCTCGCCATCGCGCGACTGCTGCTCAAGGCGCCCGACATCGTGGTGCTCGACGAGGCGACGGCCCACCTCGACTCGGAATCCGAGGCCGCGCTCCAGCGCGCGCTGCGGACGGCGCTCGCGGGGCGGACCTCGATCGTCATCGCGCACCGGCTCTCGACCATCCGCGAGGCGGACCAGATCCTGGTCGTCTCCGCGGGGCGCATCGTGGAGCGCGGCACGCACGTCGAGCTGCTCGCGGCGGGCGGGTTCTACGCCGAGCTGTACCGGACGCAGTTCGCGGCGCAGGCGATGGACGCTACCGTGGGCGAGGACGACGCTGCCCCGGCAGGCCATCATGCGGACGTCGATCCCGGTGACGAAGATGCCGAACGGCTTGACACTGCGCGCGTCGGCGCACGCGCTCCCGAGGAGCGGGAGCGGGACGAGCTGCGCGCGGCGAGCTGACGGGCCGACGGCGGCCCGCTCGGCCCGGTGAACCGTC
>JAJYGH010000060.1:12696-14768 GCA_021785175.1 Chloroflexota bacterium
CGGCTCGTGTTCGAGTTCTCGGCCCGAAACGTCGGCCCGAACGTGTACACGCGCTCCAGCGCGAGGCAGTAGGTCTCGACGTTGAGCTGGCCGGACACGGTGAGGTATGCCGGCTTGCCGAAGAAGTCCTGCGTGTAGTCGACCGCACCGTCCGGCGTCCGCGGCAGGTTCGCGAGGTCCAGCGTGGACACCCGGAAGAGTTCGCCCGCCCCCTCGGCGTCGCTGGCGGTGAGGATCGGGGTGTGGATCCAGAGGAACCCGTGCTCGTCGAAGTAGCGGTGGATGGCCATCGCGAGCGAGTGCCGGACGCGCGCGACGGCGCCGAACGTGTTGGTCCGGGGCCGCAGGTGCGCGACCTCGCGGAGGTACTCGAACGAGTGCCGCTTCGCGGCGATCGGGTACGTCTCGGGCTCGTCCACCCAGCCGACGACGTCGAGCGAGTCGGCCAGGAGCTCGACGGACTGGCCCTGCCCCTGCGACGGCTGGAGCCTGCCCGTCACGGTCACGGCGCAGCCCGAGGTCAGGCGCAGCAGCTCGTCCTGGTAGTTCGGGAGTGATGCGGGTGCCACGACCTGCAGCGCGTCGAAGCACGACCCGTCGTGCACGTGGACGAACGACAGGCCCGCCTTCGAGTCGCGGCGAGTCCGGACCCAGCCCTGGACCGATGCGCGTGCACCGACCGGGACGCGACCGGCGAGGATGTCGACGATCCGGTCTGCGTGCGACATGGCGGTCTCCTCGGTCTCGGCGATGACGCCATGACGCTACCAGCCGGCGCGGCCTCGGGCAGGGCCGATGACGCGCGCCACGCGTCGGTCAGCCCGCTCGGCCGGCCCAGCGGAGGACGCGGAGGCCGTGGAGTGTGATCCAGCGGCTTGGCCGGCCCTCAGCCTCCCCGAGGTCGACCTGCATGGCGTCGTGGTACGTGCAGTCCAGAAGCCATCGGCCGGTCGCGTCGCGCTTCCATTCGACGATGTCCAGCGCCTCGTCCATGCGTGGGTCCGGCCCCGGACGCGAGGCCCGCAGGTAGTCGAGCACGCGCACGACGTCGTAGTTCCACGAGTACGGGAACCCCGCCTCGAGCCAGCGCCGCTGCGGGATCTCGCCGTCCGACAGCCGGTGCAGCAGGCGCCGCTCGAGCAGGTACTCCTCGCCACGCAGCCGGGCCGTGCGCACGTCGCCGTGTGCGTACGCGTCCGCGCTCGTGTGCGTCGCCCGCTCCCACGCGAGCAGGCCCTCGAGCACGTTGATCGTCGCGTCGAACGATCCGCGAGTCGAGCCGTTCTCCTGCTCGCAGTTCCAGCCGCCATCCGCCATCTGATCGGTCAGCAGCCGGTCGACGACTCCCCGCACGTCCCGGCCGAAGTACGTCCCGATCGTCACGACGCGTCCGTTGATGCAGGGCTCGACCTCGCCCTCCCAGAACCGGAGATCGGGGTCGCAGTCCCACCGCGCGGCCTCGTGGACGGGCGCGATCGCGCGCCGCGCCTCCTCGCTCGCGGGATCGAGGCCGAGCGGACACAGCAGGTGCAAGGTGTCGAAGGTGCCGGTGCCGCGCGGGAAGAATGTGCCCGAGCCCCACCTCCCGTCTTCGTCCTGCGACACGAGCACGTCCGCGCCCCAGCCTTCGCGCGCCACGCGCGCCCGTTCGGTTGCCACCTCGTCCGGCGGCGCATCGGTCAGGTCGCGCATGACCTGCCAGCGAATGGACGGGTCGGAGTCGAGCAGCCAGTCGATGGTCATCCGATCGGCGGCGTTCATTCGCACATTTTGGGGAAGGCGACGGGAGCAGCCGATGGCGCAGGCCTGCGGCACGGCCCGGTCGCGCTGGCACGGCCCGAGGCCTCGCACTCTCTCGGCCCCGGGGCCCTCGCGGGCCACTCGCTCCGACCGGGGGCCGCGGCGCCTCCACCGCGGGCAGGGACCTGCGGGACCGCTTGCGCCGGTCGGGCCCGGAGGTACAATCACCGCCTCTGCGAGCGGGAGTAACTCAGTTGGCAGAGTGCTTGCTTCCCAAGCAAGATGTCGCGGGTTCGAATCCCGTCTCCCGCTCCAGTTCCTCCCGTAAGCGG
>JAJYGH010000033.1 GCA_021785175.1 Chloroflexota bacterium
GGCCTTGCGTCGGCCGTCCAGCCGTCCGTCACCACCCCGACCTGGCCGCCGGCGACGGCCCTCCTGATCAGCGAGGTGCAGACGGGCGGCGCCAGCGCGGCGGACGAGTTCGTCGAGCTCTATAACGCGGGGCCGGAGCCGGCAGACCTCGTGGGCCTCGAGGTTGCCTATGCGACGTCGACGGGGACGACGGTGACGCGGAAGGCGGCGTGGAGCGCGTCGGTCCTCGTCGAACCCGGGCGCCACGTCCTGCTCGCGAACTCGAGCGGGATCTATGCCTCGCGGGCCGACGCGACCTACTCGAGCGGCCTGTCGGCGACAGGCGGGAGCATCGTGCTCCGGCCGAGCGGCGGTGCACCGATCGACGCGGTGAGCTGGGGCGACGCCTCGAACGGGTACGTCGAGGGGATGCCGGATTCCGCGCCACCCGCGGGGTCGAGCATCGAGCGCCTGCCGGGCGGACTCGACGGCAACGCCCGCGACACGAACGACAACGCGGCCGACTTCGTCCTCGCGAACGTCCCGACGCCCCAGCGCCTGGCCGACCCGCCGGTGTACCCGACACCGCAGCCGACACCGACGCCGAGCGAGACGCCTGAGCCGACCGCGACGCCGACGCCCACCACCACGGCCGAACCGCCACCTTCCGGCACGCCCGAGCCCACGGACCAGCCGACACCCGCCCCCACGGTCGAACCGAGCCCGACCGCCTCACCCGAACCCACGGGGACGTCGACGCCGCAACCCGAGCCGACCGGAACGCCGGCTCCGCAACCGACCGACACGCCGACGCCATCGCCGTCCCCGGTGCCGACCGAGACGCCCGCGCCGAGCGCCACCCCTTCGCCCGCGCCGACGGACACGCCGTCGCCGACGCCGCCCGCGCCCCTGTCGATCGCCGCGGCGCGCTCGCTCGCCGATGGTCAGGCCGCGACGATCGCGGGGGTGCTCACGACGCCGCCCGGGTTCGTCGAGTCGGGGCTCGAGGCGTTCGTCGAGGATGCGACCGGGGGCATCGCCGTCCACCTGTCGACGGCCTGGCCCGCCGTGTCCATGGGGGATGGCGTGACCGTGCGCGGCACGGTCGACACGCGGTACGGACAGCGCATCCTCCGGCTCGTGTCGCCGGCCGATCTCGCGCTGGCGATCGTGCCCCTGCTCGGCGATCCGGCACGCGTCGGTACGGGCACCGTCGGCGAGAGCGTCGAAGGCCGCCGCGTCGCGGTCGAAGGCACCGTCCAGGCCGGACGGACGACGCTCGCCGATGGCTTCGCCGTGGACGTGGACGACGGGTCGGGACCGGTGCGGGTCGTCGCGGTCGTCGCGAGCGGAATCACGACCGCGGACCTCGCCACCGGGGCCGACGTCAGCGTGACGGGCGTCGTCGGGCAGCACGACAGCGGCAGCAGCGGCACGTCGGGATACCGCATGTACGTGCGCGACCGGAACGACGTGACAGTCGCACCGCCGCCCACTCCCTCGCCCACTCCCTCGCCCACCCCGTCGACAGGACCGACCGACTCGCCCAGCCCCACTCCCTCGCCCAGCCCCACTCCGTCGCCGACGCCGTCCCCGGTTCCCTCGCCCAGCCCCAGTCCGTCGCCGAGTGCGTCCCCGATTCCCTCGCCGAGCCCGTCGCCGTCCACCACTCCGATCGGCACGGCGCGGCGGATGCCATCGGGATCGACCGTGACGATCGGGGGTATCGTGACGTCCGAGACGGGCGCCATCCTCGACCTGCGCACCGTTGCCATCCAGGACGCGACCGGTGGGATCCTCGTGCTGCTGCCGTCGCGCGACGCGCCGATCCTCGCGCGCGGCGACGCCGTCACCGCCACCGGCAAGCTCGCGTCCCGGTCCGGCGCGCTCGAGATCACCGTCGCGAGCGCAGCCGCGGTCCGCCTGACCGGCGCGGGAGATGTTCCCGCGCCACGAACCATCGCGTCCGGCGATCTCGGCGAGGGTGTCGAGGGGCTGCTCATCCGCTCCTCCGGCACGGTGACACGCGTCACGCGTGCGACCAGCGGCGCTGCCACCCTCGTGCTTCGGGACGCCGTGGGGACGATGATCGTCTCGTGCTGGCAGCCGTGCGCAGGTGAGGCACGGAAGGGATCGACGGTCGGGGTCACGGGCATCGCCGGCCAGCGCTGGACGCGGTCGGGCGCGGCGGACGGCTACCGGATCTGGCCGAGGACGCCATCGGACTTGGTCGTCGAGGCGCAGGAGGCCGCGGCCTCGCCCGACGCCTCCCCGAGCCCGTCCGCCTCGCCGTCGCCGTCCGGCATCGCCTCCGTGCGGAGCCGGAGTGGGGTCGATGTGACGATCCAGGGCGCCGTGACGACACGGCCGGGGTTCGTCGATACCGATGCGAGGAGAGTCGTCCTCCAGGAGGGCTCGGGCGCGATCCTCGTGCGGCTCCCCGCGGGCACGACCGTCACGCTCGGAGACGTCGTCCGCGCGACAGGCCGCATCGGGACGTACTCGGGCGCACCTCAGCTGACCGCGTCCGTCGCGTCCGTCACCGGACACGCGTCGCCGTCGCCGGTTGCCCTGACCCGCGCGCCCGCGGTCGCCGACGAGTGGCGGCTCGTGCGCGTCGCGGGGCTCGTCGAGTCCGTGCGCCGGTACGGCACGACCTGGCGCGCAGAGATCCGCCTCGCTGGCGGCGTGACCGTCGCGGTCCAGGGCACGAGCCGGAGCGGCGTCCCGTCCACCGCCCTCGTCCAGGGGCGCGATGCCACCGTCGTGGGGATCGTGCGGCGGCCCGCGTCCTCGGCCACGGACCAGCGATTCGCCGTGCTGCCACGCTCGCCGGCCGACGTCTCGACCGGTCCCGGGGCCACGGAATCGGGCGGTACCGGATCGGCCGCGGCGGGTGCCGGCACGGTCACGACGTCGGCGCCCGCGCTCACTCGGACGTCCGCTGCGCGGTCGGCGGGCACCCGGGACGCCACGGGGGGCGGGTCGAGCGGCGCGCCGCTCGACATCGACCTCGCCGACGTCGGATTGCACCTCGGCGAGGTGGTCCGTGTCGGCGGGACCGTGCAGGCGCGGCTGACGGCCGGCTTCGTGCTGGATGACGGCACGGGCACATCGGACATTCGTCTCACGGGTGAGGCGGCATCGCTGCTCGACGTCATCGAGGTCGACGACGTTCTCAACGTGACGGGGATTGTGCAGCGCGTCTCTGGCTCGACGCCGTCGATCGTGACTCGCGACGCGTCGGACGTCGCTCGCGTGGGTCGTCTCGGGGAGACGCTGCCGGTCGTCACCGCCACGGAGGTTCCCGCCGCGGTGACGCCGTCGGGCGACGATGACGTGCGCCAGGTCGCGCAGTTCCGCTTCGGGCCCCTCGCGGTGCCACTCCCGGCTCTGCCCGGCTGGGCGGTCGCATCGCTCGCGCTGTTCCTGCTCGGGGCGATCGCGGCCGCGTCCGTCGCCGCGCGCCGCGTCCTGGCCGAACGCCGTGAACGGACCGGGAACGGCATCGTCGAGCGGCTCGGCCAGCTGCTCGCCGCGCCGGCCGCGGAGCGCCGGCCGTGAAGCGCGCTTCCGGGCACCCGCCGGGGGAGGCGGCGCCTCGTGGTCGTCCCCATCCCTGCACGGCCCTCCGCGGGCTCCGCGGGCGTGCGCGTCCCCCGCCGGGCCTGCGCGCCCCGCCGGGCCTGCGCGCCCCCACGGGCCTGCGCGCCCCCACGGGCCTGCGCGCCCCCGCCCCGGACTTCTCGCACGCGACCTGCCCCGCACGTTCGCTTGACGCTCGCGTTTCGGCTTCTCTATGCTCGGCGCAGCTCCGCGGTCGTGCGGAGGCGCACGAGGGACGATGACTTGCCGAACGCGGATCCGCGCGTGGCCGTGCCCGACTCGGAGCATCAGTACCACATCGACTGCGGCCCTGGCGACATCGCCGAGTACGTCCTCCTTCCCGGCGACCCCGAGCGCATCGAGTTGATCGCTCCCCGCTTCGACCGGATCGAGCTGACCCGTCGCCACCGCGAGTTCGTCACCGTCACCGGGACGTACCGCGGCCTGCGCGTATCGGCCGTTTCGACGGGGATCGGCACGGACAACGTCGAGATCGTGCTGTCGGAGATCCTTGCGATCACCAGGCACCCGACGTTCATCCGGATCGGGTCGTGCGGGGTCCTTCGCGAGGACATCGAGCTCGGCGAGCTCGTCGTGACGACCGGGGCGGTGCGCCTCGAATCGACGACCGCCTACTACGTGCACGAGGGCTATCCCGCCGTCGCCGATTACTCCGTCGTCGCGGCGCTCCTCGAGGCGGGCGCGCGGCGCGACAAGCGACTTCACGCCGGGATCACCGCCACCTCGCCTGGCTTCTACGGCCCCCAGGGGCGGCCGATCCCGCAGCTCCCGATCCGCTATCCCGGGCTCGCGGACGAGATGCGCCGCCAGGGGGTCGTGAACTTCGAGATGGAGGGATCCGCCGTCCTGATCCTGGCAGGGCTCGCGGGATGCCGGGCGGGCGTCGTGTGCACGGCGTTCGCACAGCGCGTGACGGGGAGGTTCCTGGAGGGAGAGGCGAGAGAGCAGGCGGAGTCCGATTGCGTCGACGTGGGCCTGGAGGCCCTGGTGGTCCTGTCCGAGATGGACCGACAGGTCCACGCGGCAGGAGCGGCGCGCTGGCGGCCCGGGTTGTGGTCGCCGCCGGCCGGCGCGTGAGCACTGGACGGAGGGACGGCGGACGCCGCTGGCGCCAGCCGTCTGGAGTGCCGGCTCGTCCGGCGAGAGGAGCACTCGATGGCTGAGGCGTACTGCGTCAAATGCAAGGCCAAGCGCGAGGTCAAGGACCCCGAGCAGGTCACGATGAAGAACGGCAAGCAGGCCGTGAAGGGGAAGTGCCCCGTCTGCGGGACGAGCGTCTTCAAGATCGGCGGCTGACGCCGTTCGCGTCACTGCGCTCGCAATCATCGAGGCCCCGGCTCAGTCCGGGGCCTCGGCATCGTACGCCCTGTCCCGATCGCCCCCGCCTCCCGCCGCCGCCCTGTCCCGATCGCCCCGCCTCCCGCCGCCGCCCGGCCCCGGCGCATCGCGCCTCCTGGTCCCGTTCTCGGCCCGGTCCCGTTTCGGCCAGGATCGCGTTGGTACAATTCGGTCGGATCGAAGGATTGGCGAACGGCGCCGGCGCGTGCGCGCGCCGCGTGTCGGACAACTGGTGTGGGACGCGTCCAGCGGCCCGAACGGCCGATGCTCCACCGAACGTCCCGACGTCCGGCCTCGCTCGTCCCCGATCGGGTTCCCGGTCGGCGAGGCAACCGGCGGCATCGTCCACCGCCGTGCCGTGTCATCGATGCGCCCGCGCGGCGGGCTCCAGGAGGTATCGCAGCATGACCACCCGGGTCGGGATCAACGGGTTCGGCCGGATCGGCCGCCAGGCCCTCAAGGCGATCATCGAGCGCGCGCCGGACCTCGAGGTCGTGGCCGTCAACGACCTCGTCGATGTCGCGACGAATGCCCTGCTGTTCAAGCACGACTCCACGTACGGCACGTTCCAGGGCACCGTCGAGCACACCGACGACGCGATCATCGTCGACGGCAGGACGATCAAGAGCCTGATGGTCATGAACCCGACCGAGCTTCCGTGGCGTGACCTCGGCGTCGACATCGTCATCGAGTCGACCGGCAGGTTCACCGACGCCGACAAGGCGCGTGCGCACGTCGAGGCCGGCGCAAGGAAGGTCATCATCTCGGCGCCCGCCAAGAAGGAGGACGTCACGATCGTCCTCGGCGTGAACGAGGGCACGTACGACCCGGTGAAGCACACGATCATCAGCAACGCGAGCTGCACGACGAACTGCCTGGCGCCCGTCGCGAAGGTCATCAACGACGCGTTCGGGATCGAGCGCGGCCTGATGAACACCATCCACAGCTACACGAACGATCAGCGCATCCTCGACGTCGCGCACAAGGATCCGCGCCGCGCCCGGTCGGCCGGCCTGAACATCATCCCGACGACGACCGGCGCCGCGAAGGCACTGTCGCTCGTCATCCCCGAGCTCAAGGGCAAGCTCGACGGGTTCAGCCTCCGCGTGCCGACGCCGACCGTGAGCGTCGTCGACCTCACCGTCGACCTCGCGAAGGACGCGACGGCCGAGGACCTCACCGCCGCCTTCCGCGCGGCCGCGGCAGGACCGATGCGGGGGATCCTCGGCGTCAGCGACGAGCCGCTCGTCTCGAGCGACTTCCGCGGCGACTCGCGCTCCTCGATCGTCGAGGCGGCGTACACGCTCGCGATCGGTGGCCGGTTTGCCAAGGTCCTGGCCTGGTACGACAACGAGTGGGGCTACAGTTGCCGCGTTGCCGACCTGGCGCAGTTCGTCGCCGAGCGCCTGTAGTCGCAACCCGCCGGCGGGGACCGGGCGACCCCCGGGACCTCGCCGCACACGAGAGGACTCCCATGGACAAGCAGACCGTCCGGGACTTCGATCCCAGCGGCAAGCGGGTGTTCGTGCGGGTCGACTTCAACGTCCCGCTCGAGGACGGCAAGGTCACCGACGACACGCGCATCCGCGCGGCGCTCCCGACGCTCAGGTACCTGCTCGACAAGGGCGCGATCGTGATCCTGGCCAGCCATCTCGGCCGGCCGAAGGGCAAGGTCGTCGAGAGCATGCGGCTGCGCCCCGTCGCCGAGCGCCTCGGCCAGCTGCTCGGGCGCAACGTCCCGGTCACCGGCGATGCGATCGGCCTCGGCACCACCGATGCGCTGGCGCGCCTCAAGCCCGGCCAGGCGATCCTGCTCGAGAACCTCCGCTTCCACCCCGAGGAGGAGGCGAACGACCCGGAGTTCGCGAAGACGCTCGCGAGCTATGCCGACGCCTACGTGAACGACGCCTTCGGGACCGCGCACCGCGCGCACGCCTCGACCGTCGGAATGGCGGAGCTCCTCCCCGCGTACGCCGGCTTCCTCATGGAGCGCGAGATCAACGCGCTGTCGCGCCTCATCGAGAACCCCGAGCGTCCGTTCGCGGCCGTGCTCGGTGGTGCGAAGGTCTCGGACAAGGTCAAGGTGCTCGAGAACCTGATCGCCAAGTGCGACGTGTTCTGCATCGGCGGCGGGATGGCGAACACGTTTCTCGTCGCGCAGGGCCACACCGTGGGCAAGAGCCTGCTCGAGCCGGATCGTGTCGAGGACGCGAAACGCATCCTGGTGGACGCCGAGGCGCGCGGCGTGACCTTCGTGCTGCCGTCCGACGTGGTCGTCGCGAAGGAGGTCACGCGCGGAGCCGAGCGCAAGGTGGTGCAGATCAACAAGGTGCCGAACAGCTGGTCGATCGTCGACGTGGGGCCGAACACCGTCAAAGCGTTCGAGGAGGCCCTGGGCCCGGCGAAGACCGTGCTGTGGAATGGGCCGCTTGGCGTGTTCGAGATCCCGACGTTCGGCGACGGGACGCGCGCGATGGCGCGGTTCCTCGCGGAGCGTGCCGATGACGGCGTGACGACGGTCGTCGGCGGTGGCGATTCCGTCGCGGCGCTCGACCAGCTGGGGCTCGCGGAAAAGATGACGCACGTCTCGACGGGCGGAGGCGCGTCGCTCGAGTTCCTCGAGGGCATCACGCTCCCGGGCGTCGCCGTGCTCAGGGACCGCGAGGCGGCCTGACAGCCTACGGCTGGCTCGCGCGGCCCTGCGTCCGTCCCGCGGGACGGGACGCAGGGCCGGGGCCGGACGTCGCGCGCGGCGCGGACGAGGTTGTCGCGGCGTAGGATCGCGGTCCAACGTCGCATGGGGGGTATTCCATGTTCCACGTGTCGCGGCCGGTGCGCGTCGCGGTCGTCCTCTCGTTGGTGCTCTCACTGGCGGGCGTCGCCGTCGTCCAGGCCGATGCCGGGGGCGTGAAGGTGCTCGACGCCACCATGGCGGGGCTGCCGCAGGCGCAGGTCGGCACGACGCTCGACGGCGTCCCCGCCGGCGGTCTCCCGTGGACGATCGCCCACGGGAGCGCGCAGCTGTTCTCGAACGGCCGGCTGCACCTGCTCGTGCAGGGCCTCGTCCTGGCTTCCGGCGCGAACGCAGGGAAGAACCCGTTCCCGACGGGCGAAGCGATCGTGACGTGCGGCGGAACGGTCGCGGCGACGTCGAGCCCGGTCCCGTACTCGGCGGCCGGCAACGCGATGGTCGACCAGACTGTCCAGCTGCCGTCGACCTGCCTGGCGCCGGCCGTCTTCTTCGCCGGCCGGACGGCTGCGGGCGCGCGCTGGTTCGCGGCGACGGGCTGGTAGGCGGCGGGGGCGCGGCGAGCGGGCCTGCCGCCGCGCCCTTCAGCCGATCGTGGCGAGGTCGATGCGGGCGCCGAGATCGAGGCCCAGACCGTAGCGGGGCCACCCCTCGAAGATCGAGCCGGCGACCTGCTGGAACTCGTCGAGCACCGGACGCGCCCTGTCCGACCTCACGGGCCCTGTCCGACCTCCGGCCGACGGCCCTGTCAGGCCTCCGGCTGCTTGCGCGTCCGTGTTCGCGGCTTCGGCGTCGCCTGCTCCGGGGTCCCGGCCTGATCGCTCGCGGGCTTCGTCGCGCGCGTGCGGGTCGTCCGCTTGCGCGTGGTCGCGGGCGCCGCGCTCGTGCCCGTTGCGGCCGGCTCTGCCGGCGTGGTCGCCGGCTCGCCGCGCGTCGCGCGCTGGACCGCCGCCCGCGCCTTGCCGACGGCGGTCTGCTCACCCTTCGCCTTGCTCGCGCGGGAGGCTGCAACCCGGGCCTTCGCCGCCTTGGCGGCTGCGGCGCGTCCGGTCGTCTTCGTCGCGTGTGCCGTGCCGACGACGGCGACACCCGCGAGTACCGCATTCACCTTCCGCACGAGCCGGCTCTTGCGCCGGGCGGCGGCGTTCGGATGGATGGCGCCGCTCTTCGCGGCGCGGTCGAGCGCGGCCTCTGCGGCCGGGATCGCCGTCGCGACAGCTTCGGCGTCGCCCGCCATGGCAACGCGGAGCGCCTTTGCCACGAGCGTCCGGGCCGCGGACTCGCGCGGCTGGTTGACCGCGTGCCGGCGTTCGGCCTGGCGGTCGCGCTTGATGGCCTGGGGCGTCCGGGCGCCCTTCCAGTTGCGAGCGGAGTGTGCCAAGGCGGATCGATCCTCGATGCGATGCCGATGTGACGGCCGGGCAGGACAGTGGGGCGCCGGCGTGTTCGGCGCGCGCGAACGCCGATGATATCAGGTCGAGGTCGCGGAGGCGAGCCGGCTGTGGTTGCGAGCCGGCTGTGGCGGCGAGCCGGCGGAGGCGAGCCTGCGCCCTCTGCTACACTCGCCGCGCCCCATGATTCCCCAGGATCACCTGCGCAACTTCTGCATCATCGCGCACGTCGATCACGGGAAGTCGACGCTGGCGGACCGCTTCCTCGAGCTGACCCACACGATCGACGCCCGCCAGATGACGAGCCAGGTCCTCGATTCGATGGACCTCGAGCGCGAGCACGGCATCACGATCAAGGCGCGCGCCGTCCGCCTCCACTACACCGCCGACGACGGCGAGACGTACGCGCTGAACCTCATCGACACGCCCGGCCACGTCGACTTCACGTACGAGGTGAGCCGTTCCCTGCAGGCGTGCGAGGGGGCGATCCTCGTGATCGACGCTGCGCAGGGGATCGAGGCGCAGACGCTCGCGAACGTCTACCTCGCGCTCGAGCACGACCTCGTGGTCATCCCGGTGATCAACAAGATCGACCTCCCGTCGGCCCAGCCCGAGGTCGTCATCGAGGAACTCGAGAACGTGCTGGCGATCCCGCACGAGGAGGTCCTCCTCGCGTCGGCCAAGGAAGGGACCGGCGTCCCCGAGGTGCTCGAGGCCGTCGTCCAGCGGATCCCGGCGCCGAAAGGGGACCCGGACGCGCCGGTGCGCGGCCTGATCTTCGACTCGCATTACGACGCGTACAAGGGTGTGGTCGCGTACGTGCGGCTCGCCGAGGGGACGCTGCACGCCCACGATTCGGTGCGGCTCATGGCGTCCGGCGCCGAGAGCGAGCTGCTCGAACTGGGAGTGTTCCGGCCGCAGCTCGTCCCCGTCGAGACGCTGTCGGCGGGCGAGGTCGGCTACGTCGCGACCGGGCTGAAGAGCGTGCGCGACTGCCAGGTCGGGGACACGCTGACGTCGGCCGAACACCCTGCGCCACAGCCGCTGCCCGGGTACAAGTCCGCGCAGCCCCTCGTGTTCGCGGGCATCTACCCCATCAACGGCCCCGACTACCCGCTGCTCCGCGACGCGCTGGAGAAGCTGCACCTGAACGACGCCTCGATCACGTTCGAGCCGGAGAGCTCGGTGGCGCTCGGGTTCGGGTTCCGCTGCGGGTTCCTCGGCCTGCTGCACATGGAGATCGTCCAGGAACGCCTCGAGCGCGAGTTCGACCTCGAACTCATCGCGTCGGCGCCGTCGGTCGAGTACCTCGTCACGCTGACGAACGGGCGCGGGCAGGTGCGCGTCGACAACCCCGCCGAGCTCCCGTCGCCCGGCGACGTCGAGGAGATCGCCGAGCCGTGGGTGCGCGTCAAGATCGTGACGCCGAACACGTACATCGGGACGCTCATGGAGCTCACGAAGCTGCGCCGCGGCACGTTCGAGTCGATGGAATACCTCGACCAGCAGCGCGTGCTCATGCAGTTCGAGCTGCCGCTGGCCGAGGTGATCGTCGACTTCTACGACCAGCTGAAGAGCCGCACGCAGGGCTACGCGAGCATGGACTACGAGGAGATCGGGTACCGGCCCGAGCGGCTCGTGAAGCTCGAGATCCTGGTCAACGGCGAGCCCGTCGACGCGCTGTCGATGATCGTGCACCGCGAGGACGCGCAGGCGCAGGGCCGCCAGCTCGCCGAGCGGCTGAAGAAGCTCATCCCGCGCCAGATGTTCGAGGTGCCCATCCAGGCCGCCATCGGGAGCACCGTCGTGGCGCGCGAAACCATCGGCGCGATGCGGAAGAACGTGCTCGCGAAGTGCTACGGTGGCGACATCACGCGCAAGCGCAAGCTGCTCGAGAAGCAGCGCGAGGGGAAGCAGCGCATGAAACGCGTGGGACAGGTGGAGATCCCGCAGGAGGCGTTCCTGGCGATCCTGCGAACGGACGAGCAGCCCTGAGGGACGCCGCCGCGGGGGGCGCGAGGACGGACGCGCCGGTGCGGCGCGAAGGACGCGAACAGGGACCGCGAGGAGGCCGGGGATGCCCCTGCCCGTGAACGAGATCCGGACGGTCATCGCGGTCGCGCTGTGCGGCCTGCTGCTCCTGCTTCGTCTCGACGCACCGCGTTTCTCGGCCGCGGAGTACGACGTCGAGGACGAGGCGGAGCCGATGGGATGGCTGACCCGTCTCGCCTGGCCGGTGCTCGCCATTGCGCTTGCAGTCGCCGCCGGCGTCGCGCTGCCGGCCGGACCCGCCGCTGTCGGGCTGGGCCGGGAGGCCGGGCTGTCCGTCGCGTCGATCGTGCTCGGTGTCCTCGGGGCGGTCGCCGGCATCGCCGCCCTGCTCGTGGTCGCCTGGATCCGGTACCCGGCCTGGCCACCCAGGATCAGCCCACGCAACGAGACGCCGCGGCTGGCGTTCGACGCCGTCGAGACGGCGATCGTCGACGAGCTGACGTTCCGCGGCGTCCTGCTCGGTCTCATGCTGCTGGCCGGGGTCCCGGCACCGGTCGCGTTCCTCGTCCAGCTCCTGCTGTACGGGCTCGAGACGCGGCTCGGACGGGACGCCGCGACGCTCGGGATGCTCGTGGAGGCGCTCGCGATCGGCTCGCTGACCGGCGTGCTCGCGATCGCGTCCGGGGGCGTCGTCGCCCCGATCGTCGCGCACGTCGCAGCGCGCTTCGCGGCGCTCGAGCTGCCCGATTCGCTGCCGCCGCTGCTCGCGCACCGGCCGTTCTGACCGTTGGCCGGGGAGGCGACGGCGCGGCTCCGGTCGAGCCGCGGGAACGACGCGGGGCAGGCGGCAATCGGAGCGCGCCGCGCGACGGAGGCTGCGTCGCCCCGGGAGCCTGCCGCTCGCTGCATCGCAGAGCGTACGCCGCGCCCGCCCGTCGCTCTCTACGTCCACGTCCCGTTCTGCGTCTCGATCTGCCCGTACTGCGACTTCGTCGTCCATGCGGGACGCGCGGCGCGGGGCCCGGGCGCCCGGATCGAGCCGTTCCTCGCCGCGCTGCACGCGGAGCTCGACCTGCGAGCCGATGCACTCGCGGCGCCGCCCGCGCGATCCCCGCTCCGGAGCGTGTACCTCGGCGGTGGCACGCCGTCGCTGCTCGCGCCGCGTGACGTCGCCGCGATCCTCGACCACGTCGACCGGCGTTTCGGCATCGCGGCCGGTGCCGAGGTCACGCTGGAGGCCAACCCTGGACCCGACGAGCGAGGCGATCTCGCGGGGTTCGCGGCCGGCGGCGTGACCCGGATCAGCCTCGGTGCGCAGACCATGGATGCGGCGGAGCTGCGGAGGCTCGGGCGCCGCCACTCGCCGCAGGACGTGCTGGTGGCGATCGGGGTGGCGCGACGCGGCGGCCTCGCGTCCGTCAGCGTCGATCTCCTGTACGACGTCCCCGGCCAGACCCGGGCCTCGTGGCGCGGGACCCTCCGCGCCATCCTGGATGCGGGAGTGGATCACGTCTCCGCGTACGCGCTGACGCTCGACGACCCCGACGCGGAGGGCATCACCGGGCCGGCCGGGGATCACCTGCCGACGCGGCCCGGGGCGCGGGCGTGGCGCGATCGGGCGCGGGCGGAGCAGGACGACGATCGGGCGGCCGACCTGTACGCAGACGCCGACGGGCTGCTCGCGGAGGCGGGCCTGCGCTGGTACGAGCTCTCGAACTGGGCGCGGCCGGGTCACGAGAGCCGGCACAACCTCGCGTACTGGCGCCACGAGCCGTACCAGGCCGCGGGGCCGGGAGCGCACGCCTTCGACGGCGTCGCCACGCGGCGGTGGAACGCGGCGCGGCTCGACCGGTACGTCGCGGCGCTCACCGCGACGCCGCCGGCGCTCCCCCCGGGCGGCGTCGAGCGGCTCGACCACGAGACGCTCGAGGCCGAGGAGGCGATCCTCGGCCTGCGGCTCCGCGAGGGCATCGAGGCGGCTGTCGCCGCGCGGCCCGCGGTCGCGGAGGCGCTGCGGTGGGGGAGCGCACACGGGCTCGTCGAGGATGCCGGGGACGGACGCGTCGCGCTCACGCTGCGCGGCCGGCTGCTCTCGAACGAGCTGTTCGAGCGGATGCTGCCATGACGGAGCCGCGCCGGGGGCGGTGTGGGCAGGGCCGACCCACCCGCGGGATGCGGACGCGGCCCCCGCGGGCCCGGGACGGGCCGAGGCGCGCTGGTCGCGCCGCCGGATGCTGCGCGCGGGCGCGGCGGAGGGCTACTTCGACCAGGTGTCGGTCGCCGTGGGGGAGCAGGTTGGTCTGCGTGCGCGGTCGACGCCGAGGTCGATGATCCGCCTCGGCGAAGCGTCCGTGGGTTGGTCGGAGCAGGCAGGTGGGCGAAGGCTGCCCGGCAGCGATTGCGAGCCATGGCCGCAACAGAGCCACGACGCCGATCCAGCCCCTGGGGTCGACTCATGACGGGCCGTCATGACAGTGCCAACGTGACGGCGGACACTGGCGTAAGCCTTCGGAGCGGCTGGTGAGCAGCCGACGACGAGGTGTCCCCCGCTCCCGGAAGAAGTGAGAACGATGACCGTCCAATCTTCACCCACCGCCGTCAACGAGGCGCCCGTGGCAGTGACGGCTCCGCCGACCGAGCCCATCGTCGCGCAGCCCGCGCGCACCGACACCCGGCCCATCGCCGACCTGCGGCCGGTCGGTGGCGGACAGCTCGTGCGGCGCATCATCATCCTCGTGTTCGGCCTGATCCAGATCGTGATCGGCCTGCGGTTCCTCCTC
>JAJYGH010000063.1:0-3581 GCA_021785175.1 Chloroflexota bacterium
AACGGTTTTTGAGACCGTCGCGTCTGCCTGTTCCGCCACTTCGGCTTCAAATGACTGGGCGACAGCATACCCGGCATCGGCGGCGCCGAACGCTCTCCTCGTCGCACTGCGGCAGCGTCCGAGGGGCAGCGCGGCAACCTGCGACGGGCGCGTTGTATTGCGTCACGCACGCTGACGAACTGCGGATACACTCCGCGCACGCCGTCTTGGCGGGGGTCTGCAACGGCAGCGTCCCAGATGCTGGTCAAGGGCGACCCGCTGACGCCGACGCTGAAGGTGACGGCGACGACGGGCATCCTCGCCTGGTCGGCCGCCACGCCGTTCCACGTCACGATCGCGGGTAACACGATCGTCGGCGACTGGTACGGGATCTGGATCAGCCGCAACGGGACGGCCCCTGGCGCGGCGCACAGCAACACCTTCTGGGCCGTCGCGACGCACGTCCACGTCGCGTAGGCATCACCGGCCGCTCATCCGCGTGTCCCGCGCCGCGATCGTCAGAGCTTGTAGCCGACGGTCCTCAGGAATGCCTTCCGGTCCGTCACGTCGTTCTCGGTCTCGACCCCGAGCGGCGTCCCGCCGTCGATCACGCCCAGGATGCCGCGCCCCAGCGTCGTCTCCGCGACGACGACCTCGACGGGATTGGCGGTCGCGCAGAAGATCCGGCAGACCTCCGGCACGGACTTGACCGCGTTGAGCACGCTGACGGGGAAGCCGCCGGCCAGGAACACGATGAAGCTGTGGCCGGCGCCGATCGCCTGCGCGTTCTCGACGGCGAGGCCCACGAGTTCCGGGTCGTTGCCGGATCGCCGCACGAGGCGCGGCCCGGACGACTCGCAGAACGCGATGCCGAACCGGAGATGGCCGCCGGCCTGCGCGAGGGTCTCGTGCAGGTCCTCGACCGTCTTGATGAAGTGCGACTGGCCGAGGATCATGTTCAGGTCCTCGGGCTTGCGGACCGTGACGAGCGACAGGTCCACGCGTCCTCCCCTCCCCGGCTGCCTATCGTCGAACCCCGGCCTCCGTGCCCTCGGCGGGAGCGCTGCCGTTGGTCGGGATCTGCGACACGGCCTGCGAGAGCGCGTCGGCAATGGCCCTCGCGAGCGGCGCGCTCAGCCGCACGCGAGCCACGACCTCGCTGGGGACGTGGCCGCCCGGGGCGTCGAGCGGCGGCTCGGACCGGAGCAGCGTCAGCGTGCAGCCGTAGGGGCCGAAGCTGAGGCTGTAGCCGTCGGCGTAGACGTCAGGGTAGTCGTGCATGTCTCCTCCGTCGCGTCGATGCACTTGCGACATTGTCGCAGGGTTCGACGCCCTCGGGCGGGGTCGGTGCGCGATGGGGCCAGATGGGTGCGCGAGGGCGGGCCCGGGCGCCGGTGGCAGCAGGCGCACGCCAGGGTGCGCGACGGACGGGAACCTCAGGAGGCGGGGACGGCGCAGGCTCCGCCCGTCGCGAGGATCCGGAGCCGCCACCAGAGCGTGACAGCGAGGAGCACGAGCGATGCGGCGCCGATGATCGGCTGGAGCGGCGCGAACACGGTCAGGGCACCACTCGCCCCGAGCAGCAGCAGCGCGATCTTGTTGCAGAGCGGGCAGCCGATCGCGACGAACGCGGCGACGCTGCCGACGGTCGCGGCCGTGCTGGCGCGCCCGGTGGCGTCGACGCGATCGCTGTCCACGGGCGCACCGCGGAGCGCGCCGTCGGGGCCCGGCGACCGGGCGAACGTGATCGGAACGGCGGACACGCCACCCCCGTTCGGCCCGACCGCCGTGAGGGGGATCGCTCGAGCGGACGTCGTCTTCGCCGTCGCAGCCGCTCGTCCGTACGTCGCCGCGATCAGGCCCATCAACGGCGCCGAGAGCACCCACACAACGTAGGCGAACGGCTGCGGCGGGACACTGCGACCGAAGACGGGGTTCGGAATGATCGCGCTCACGAGCCCGAACGCAAGCAGCGAGGCGACGGTCCACAGCGCGGCGCGCAGGGCGAACCGGGCGTCCAGGGCGAGCGCGAGCGCCCCGATGAGGCCGCGACCGGCGGACGCCGCGCGACACGCGAGCGCGAGGGGCGGGCAGCCGTTCACCGGAAGCGCGCCGTGAGCGCGTCGCCTCCGGACGCGAGCAAGACGCGGTGTCGGAGCCTCGTCATCGTGCCTCCCGTCAGAAGGTCATCAGCTGGTAGCCCTCGAGCATCCGGCGCTCGATCTCCTCGCCCGCGGCCACGAGCTCCGTGCCGGCCTGCTCGAGCGGCTGCGCGATCTGCATCTCCTGCGCGACGAACCGGCAGGCCATCGGCGCGGCCTGACGGCGCAGCGTTCCGAGGGCGTCGCGAATCGGCTCCGGCGGATCGGCCAGCAGGCGCTCGCTCGGCCCGAAGAACAGCACGCGCACGTCGTCGAGGCTTCCGCGCTCGACCATTCGGGACGCCATCCGGACGCCGACGATCGCCTTCGCGTCGTCGGAGACGATCACCACGAGCAGCTTGTTCGACATGGGGACGCAAACCTCAGTTCAGGCGGCGGCGACGGCCGCCGTCGCCTCGTGCAGGACGGCCAGCAGATCGTTCGAATCGATGATCAGGTGGTCCTCGTTCTCGAGCCGGATCTCGGTGCCGGTGTACTTCGGGAACAGCACGCGGTCGCCGACCTTGACCTTGATCGTCTCGCTGTCGTCGCCGATCGCGACGACCTCGCCGCGCTGCGGCTTCTCCTTCGCGGTGTCCGGAAGGAAGATGCCCGACTTCGTCACGCTCTCCTCCGCGAGCACGCGGACGAGGACGCGGCTGCCGAGCGGCTGGACCTGGGTGGACACGGTGCACTCCTCTCTCGGCCGCCCGGTGGGCGGCGGTCCTGGTGGCGGGTGCGGCGATCGCGCCGCGACGGATGGTGGGTGGAGCGGCGTGCCGCCGCTCGGCATCAGTGGACCGGCGCGCCTCCGCCCAGCCCCAGCAGCGCGTCGATCTTCGGCTGGTCGAACCCGACGATCGGCCGCCCGTCGATCTCGACGACCGGCACGCCCATCTGCCCGGTGCGCCGGACGAGGTCCCGGGCCGCCGACGGATCGCGGCTCACGTCGACCTCCCGGAACTGCACGCCCTTCGAGCGGAGATAGCTCTTGGCGCGGGAGCACCACGGGCAGGTCGGCGTCGTGAACACGAGCACGCGGTGGGGGCGCTGGTTCGTCATGCCTGGGCCTCCAGTGCATCGATCGCGGTCCGAAGCTTCGCGCGTGCCTCGGCGGCGACCTCGGTGATGGCCGGGGCGTGGACGACCCCCATCGCGGCAACCGGGTCCATCGCCTCGACGATCGTCGCGTCGCCGTCGGCGCGCAGCACGACGTTGCACGGGAGCAGGGCGCCGATCGACGGGTCGGCCTCGAGCGCACGATGCGCGAGCGCCGGGTTGCACGCGCCCAGGATCACGTACGGGGCGCCGTCGATCCCCAGCTTCGCCTTCATCGTGGCGGCGACATCGATCTCGGTCAGGATGCCGAAGCCCTGCGCCTTGAGGGACGCCTCGACGCGTGGGCGGACGTCGGAGACGGCCCCCCGTAACCGCGTGCCGAAGGTGTAGGTCGTGCTGGTC
>JAJYGH010000063.1:3945-13287 GCA_021785175.1 Chloroflexota bacterium
CATCTGCTCTCCGCCGTGGGGTTCCTGCACCGACGATGGTAGGAGATATTGCGTGATTGCGCAAGTAGACGACCGTCGGACATGCCGCCAGCGTCCCCTGCCCCGCTTTCGCGCAGTCGGCCTCTCTGTGGCGAGCGCGGCTCGCGCCAGGCTCGCGCAAGCGCCGGCCACGGGCTCTTTCGCGGTCACAGCCGCACGATTTTCAGGACGCGTTCAGGCGGGCGAGCGAAAGTCAGCGGACCGTCGGGGTGCGGGTGCGCAGGAACGCGCACCCCGACGCGTTCCTCCTCCTCGGCAGGCGGCGCCGCCCTTCCACAGGGGACGCGGCGTCGTGGCCGCCGGGTGCTCGAGGCGACGTACCCCCGAACGACGCAGGGCGGGCATCCGTCCATCCCATGGCCGGCCCGTACGAGTGGGTGACTGGATCGACGCCCTCGTTCCGGGAGACTGGTCTGCGCGATGCAGTCCAGGTTCACGGCGTACGCAGGTGATTGCCGGGTCTCGGGAACGCTCGACGCTGCCTCAGCGGCGGCTGGCGACCCGCTCGATGCCCGCGCACTCGAGGAGGACACCCCGCTCGCGCTCACCGACGTCGTGCTCGAGCGCCTGGATGACGGCAGGCGGGTGACGCGGAACACGATCGCCGTCTCCCCCGGTGACCTGTTCGCCGTCGAGCGCTCGTCGCCGACCTTGCGGGGCGCCCCGCGGCGAAGGCGCAGTCGAGTGCACGTCCAGGTCGGGCCGTACGCGATCATGGGCGAGCTCGACGAGCGGGCGACGGCACCCCGGCCGGCGCGCATGCTGGCCGTCGCGCGGGCCACCATCTCGTGGGTCCGGAACGGGCAGATCGAGATGCGGGAGGTCGACGGACTGCTGGTGAACCGCGCGGTGGTCGACTGGGTCGTGGCTGACGGTGGCGGCCGCGACGAAGGCTACCCGGCGGTCCAGCCGAGCGCGCTCCCCGGCTGATCCGCGGCGACGAGTTCGGCGCTCACCGTGCCGCCGAACCGGCGCTCCAGTTCCGCGAGCAGCTCCGAGTCGTACGCCACACGCAGGCGCAGCTCCATGGGCTGCGTCCGGCCATCGCCGAGGGGGACCTCGAGCACCACGACGGTCTGACCCGGCCTCGCCCGAAGGATGTCACGGACGGCGCCGAACGCGTCCGAGAGCGGCTCGCCCGCCAGGCCGCCGAAGCGGACATGGAGCGTTCCGCCCGAGGCTTCGATCGGGCGCGTCGGCGCCGACCCCTGGCGCACGGCCGCGCGCTCCGCCTCGAACGAGAGTGGGGGCTCGTCCGCCGGCTCGGCGGTGGCGGGCACCGGCGAGGCAGGTGACATGCTGGATCGCGGCCCCGATGCCAGGCCGCCGCCCGCCACCGCACTCGCGACCGCCGTTGCGCGGCTGACTGCCGCCGACGATGCGGGCCGCGAGGTCGCGCGGCCGGTCGGGCCCGACGCCGCGGGCGCCTGCACCTCGATCTCGATCTCTCCGAGCACGCCACCACCGCGGAGCGGCGAGACCCGCGGGATCGTACGCCGGACCGTTGCGGCCGCGGCACCGCCCCCGCTCGGCCTGCCGTACCCGCCGCTGCCCCGGCGCTCGTCCTCGTTCGGCACTGGCGCCCCGCCGGCACGCCGCGGCCCGGACGTGCCAGTGCCGTTGCCATTCCCGTTGCCGTCACCGTTCGCGTACCCGCCTCCCGAGCTGCCGCCCGCGTACGGCGCCGGCGCCACGGGAGCGCCCTGACCGCCCCATCGACCGCCCCCTTCGCGGCCACCCCGCCGCCCCCGCTCGGTCGCCTGCACCTGCCGCCCGAACGCGTCCGGCCCCAGCGCCGTCGCGTCCTCCCACGTCCAGACGGAGTCGGCCAGGATCACGGAGCCCTCGCCCTTGTGGTCGACCCGCCCCGCGACGAGGAGGATCGCGTCCTCCTGCCAGACCTCTCCGGTGACCTCGAACGTCTTCGGGAACACGATGACCTCGAGCGTGCCCTGCAGATCCTCGAGGGTGGCCACGCCCATCGTCGCCTTCGCCTTCGTCACGACGCGCCGCATGCCGGTCACGACCCCACCGATGACGACGCGCTGCTGGTCCATCTCCTCGCCGAGGTCGCCGCTGTACGCGCTCACGTAGCGGTCGAGCTGCTGCGCCAGGGCCGCGAGCGGGTGATCGGACAGGTAGAGCCCGATGAGCTCCTTCTCCCAGCGCAGCCGTTCCCGCGGCGGCGCCTCGGTCGCCGCCGGAAGCGGCTTCTCGAGCGCCCCGGGCTCGGCCTCGCCGCCGAAGAGCGCCGTCTGTCCCGACGACCGGTCGCGCTGCTCCGCCTGCGCGGCCGCCATCGCGTCGTCCAGGCCCATCAGGAGTTGCGCCGGGTGCCCGAACCGGCTGAGTGCCCCGACCTTGATGAGCGACTCGAGCACCCGCTTGTTCACGAGGCGCAGGTCGACACGCCGGCCCAGGTCCGCCAGCGAGCGGAAGTCGCCGTCGGCCTCGCGGGCCGCGATGATCGACTCGATCGCGCCCTGCCCGACGTTCTTGACCGCCAGCAGGCCGAAGCGGATCGCGTCGCCCTCGACCGTGAAGTCGAGGTGGCTGCGGTGGACGTCGGGCGGCCGGACCTCGATGCCGAGCCGGCGGCACTCGGCCACTGCGGCGGCGACCTTCTCGGTGTTGTCCCGGAACGCCGTGAGCACGCTGGCCATGTACTCGACGGTGTAGTTCGCCTTCAGGTACGCGGTCTGGTACGCGACGAGGCCGTACGTGGTGGCGTGCGCCTTGTTGAACCCGTACCGCGCGAACGGCTGGAAGGCGGCGAAGACCGCGTCGATGACGTCGCGCTTCACGCCCCGCTCGGCGGCCTGCGGGACGAACTTCGCCATCATGTCCTGGAGGACGTTGTCCTTCTTCTTGCGGATGGCATAGCCCAGCGTGTCGGCCTCGGGCCCCGTGAAACCGGCGAGCGCCTTCGCCGCGGCCATGATGTCTTCCTGGTAGACGAAGATCCCGTAGGTCTTCGAGAGGTACGGCTCGAGGAGCGGGTGGAGGTAGCTGATGGGCTCCTCGCCGTGCTTGCGCCGGATGTACGCCGGGATGTTGTCCATCGGGCCGGGGCGGTACAGCGCGACCATCGCCGCGATGTCGTGGATCGAGGTCGGGCGGAGCTCGCGGATGTAGCGGCGCATGCCCGCGGACTCCAGCTGGAACACGCCGGTCGTCTCGCCCGACGCGAGGAGCTGGAACGTCTTCGGGTCGTCGAGCGGGATGCGCTCGAGGTCGATCCGGACGCCCCGCGTCGCCTCGATCGTGTCCACGGCGCTGCGCAGGATCGTGAGGTTCGAGAGGCCCAGGAAGTCGAACTTCAGCAGGCCGAGCGCGTCGACGCCGTGCATCTCGTACTGCGTCATGAGCGCCTCGGAGTTCGTCGCCTTCTGGAGCGGCATGATCTCCGTGAGGGGCTCGCGACTGATCACGACCCCCGCGGCGTGGGTCGAGGCGTTCCGCGCGACCCCCTCGACCTGCTTCGCGAGCTCGACGAGCTTGTGGACCTGCGGGTCGCCGTCGTACATCGCGCGGAGCTCCGGCGCCTGCTCGATGGCCTCCTCGAGCCTGATCCCGAGCTGGTTCGGCACCGCCTTGGCGATCCGGTCCACCTCGCCGTATGACATGCCGAGCACGCGGCCGACGTCACGGAGCGCGGCGCGGGCGAGCATCGTGCCGAACGTGATGATCTGGGCGACGTGGTCCGCGCCGTACTTGTGCGTGACGTAGTTGATGACCTCGTCCCGGCGCGCATCCTCGAAGTCGATGTCGATATCGGGCATCGTGACGCGGTCGGGGTTCAGGAACCGCTCGAACGGCAGGTCGTACTGGATCGGGTCGACCGGCGTGATGCCGAGCGTGTGGGTGACGATCGACCCGGGCGCGCTGCCGCGGCACGTGATCGCGATCCCCTGCTGGCGCGCGAACCGCGTGAAGTCCGCGACGATCAGGAAGTACGCCGCGTACCCCATCCGGCAGATGATGTCGAGCTCGTAGTCGAGCCGGTCGCGGATCTCCTGGGTGATGACGGGGTAGCGCTCGCGCAGTCCCCGGTCGCATTCCACGCGCAGCCACGATTCCACCGTGTGCCCCTCCGGCACCGGGAAGTGCGGCAGGCGCAGCTGGCCGAACTGCATCTTCAGATCGACCATCTCGGCCACGCGGCGCGTGTTGCGCAGCGCCTCGGGCACGTCGCGGAAGAGCGACTCCATCTCGGCGGCGCTCTTCAGGTAGAACTCCTGGCTCTCGAACCGCAGCCGGTTCGGCGTGTCGAGGTTGGAGCCCGTCCCGATGCAGAGCAGCACGTCGTGCGCCTCGGCCTGCGTCCGGCGCACGTAGTGCAGGTCGTTCGAGGCGATGAGCCGCAGGCCGACCTCGGGCGCAAGCCGGAGCAGCTGCTCGTTGAGGCGGCGCTGGAGCGGGATCCCGTGGTCCTGGAGTTCCAGGTAGAAGTTGTCGGGCCCGAGGATGTCCCTGTAGGTCCCCGCCAGCCGCCGTGCGCTCTCCCAGTCGTCGACCTCGAGCGCCTTCGGGATCTCCCCGCCGAGACAGGCCGAGAGGCCGATGAGTCCCTCGGAGTGCTTCGCCAGGTGGTCGTGGTCGATCCGCGGTTTGTAGTAGTAGCCGTCGAGGTGCGCGTCTGTGACCAGCCGGCACAGGTTCTGGTACCCGGTCCAGTTCTTCGCGAGCAGCACGAGGTGGAACGGCTGTGCGTCCGCCTTGCCCTCGCGGTCCGTCATCGAGCGGCGCGCGACGTACGTCTCGATCCCGATGATCGGCTTGATGCCGCGCTGTGTGGCCGCCTGGTAGAACGCCACGGCGCCGTACAGCGCGCCGTGGTCGGTGATCGCGAGCGAGTCGAAGCCGAGCGCCGAGGCCTCCGAGACGAGGTCGTTGATCCGGCCGAGGCCGTCGAGCAGGCTGAACTCGGTGTGGACATGGAGGTGGGTGAAGTCGTTGGGGGCGATCGTCACCGAGTCATGGTAGCCGCGGGCGAGCGGATCGGGCGTGCCGTCTCCGCCCCGGACGGCGCGCGAGCGGTTGGCGCGCCCGTGGCCGGCCGCGGCCGACCGCTTCGTCTACTTCAACAACGACCCGGCCGGGTGCGCGGCGCGGGACGCGGCGATCGCGGGCGTGCTGTTCGGGCTGGCCGCCCTCGATCCGACCGCGACGCCCGAACCGGACGCCATGCGCGTGGGCTGAGGCGCGCAGCCTCGGAGGGGCCATCGCTGAGGCCCCAGTCGGCGACGCACGCGCCGGGCGCGCGATTACTGGTGCGCCGACTCGACCGGCGGCGTCCCCGGCGGTTCGTTCGCGAGCGCCGCCGCCGCCTGCGCGACCTGCGACGCCGAGGGCGTCCCGCCCTCGATGGTCCCCCCTGCCATCAACAGGCCGATGCGCTCACGATCCGCCGCCGCGCTCGGCACGACCTCGACGATGTGTCCCCGGTAGATCACCGCGATGCTGTCGGAGAGCGAGAAGATCTCGTCGAGCTCGCTGGAGATCAGCAGGATCGCGAGACCGTGGTCGCGCTGCTCGATCAGTTGCCGGTGGATGAACTCCGTCGCGCCGACGTCCAGGCCGCGCGCCGGCTCCGCCGCGACGAGCACCTTGGGGTTCTCCGCCAGCTCGCGCGCGACGACGACCTTCTGCTGGTTGCCGCCGGACAGCGATTGCGCCGGCGCCTCGGGGTCCGGTGGCCGGATGTCGTACCGCTGGATCAGCTCCTTCGCGCGCTCGTCGACCGCGTCCGAGTTGCGCTGGCCGCGCTGCGCGAACGGCGGTCGCGACTGCGAGCCGAGGATCAGGTTGTCCTTCACGTCGAACGGCAGCACGAGACCGCGCGCCTGGCGGTCCTCGGGGATGTAGGCAAGGCCGTGGACGCGCCGTTCGGCCGTGGTCTGGTGCGCCACGTCCTCGCCGCCGAGGAAGACGTGCCCGTCGGTGACGGGGCGCAGCCCGGCGATGACCTCGGCCAGCTCGAGCTGCCCGTTGCCGCTGACCCCGGCGATGCCCACGATCTCACCGGAGCGGATCGTCAGGTCGATCCCGTCGAGCGCGGGCAGCTGGCGGTCCGAGTTCGCCTTGAGGCCGTCCAGGCGCAGCCGCTCCTCGCCGATGTGTGCCTCGTCGCGCTCGACCCGCAGCAGGACCTCGCGACCCACCATCGCGCGGGCAATCTCCGCCGGCGACGTCTTCGCGGTCTCGAGCTCGCCGGCGTTGCGTCCCTGGCGCAGGACCGTCACGCGCTCGGAGATCGCCATGACCTCGTTCAGCTTGTGGGTGATGAGGATGACCGTCTTGCCGCCCGCGACGAGCCCGCGAAGGATCTCGAAGAGTTCGTCGGTCTCCTGGGGCGTGAGGACCGCGGTCGGCTCGTCGAACACGAGGAGGCGCGAACCCCGATAGAGGATCTTGAGCAGCTCGACGCGCTGCTGGACGCCGACGGGGAGCGTCTCCACGCGGGCCGTGGGGTCGACGACGAGGCCGAAGCGCTCCGACAGTTCGCCGACCTGCCTGACGGCCGCGCGGCGGTCGACCACGATCCCACCGGGCTCCTGGCCGAGGACCACGTTCTCGGCGACCGTCATCACGGGGACGAGCTGGAAGTGCTGGTGGACCATGCCGATCCCGACCGCGATGGCGTCGCGTGGGCCGCGGATCCGCACGGGCGACCCATCGATCACGATCTCCCCCGAGTCCGGATGGATCAGCCCGTACAGGATGTTCATCAGCGTCGTCTTGCCGGCGCCGTTCTCCCCCACGACCGCGTGGATCTCGCGGTCGCGGACGGTCAGGTCGACGTGGTCGTTTGCGAGCAGCGTCCCGAATGCCTTGGTGATGCCCCGCATCTGGAGGTACGGGGTGGCCGAGGGTATGGTCTCGGGCACCACCGGGGACACGAGGGCCGTCATTCCCCGACCTCGTAGGGCACGCCGTCGGCGGCTGGCGCAACGGCCCGACCGACGAACCCGGCGAGCGCGACGACCGTGAGGACGTACGGCGTCGCGGCCACGAGCTGGTCCGGGAAGCCGGTCCCCTGCAGGTTGATGCCGAGCGACTGGCCGAACCCGAACAGGAGGCACGCCAGGAACGCGCCGACGGGGTGCCACTTCCCGAAGATCATCGCGGCCAGCGCGATGAACCCGGCGCCGCTCGTCATGTTGTCGCTGAACGAGTGCGCGACGCTGAGGGCCAGGTATGCCCCGCCGAGCCCGGAGAACAGGCCGCTCAGGATCACGCACAGGTAGCGCATCCGGAAGACGGACACGCCGAGCGTGTCGGCCGCGCGGGGATGCTCGCCGACCGCCCGGATGCGCAGCCCGATTCGCGTCCGGAACAGGAACCACCAGGTCACCGGCACGGCCAGGATCGACACCCACACGATGCTGTTCAGGTCGCCGATGACCGCGCCCACGAACGGGATGCTGTTGATCACCGGGATGTTGACGTCGGGCAGCGCGGGGATGTCCGACGGCGTGCCGCTCGTCGCGTAGAACCGGAACATGAGGAAGCTCGTCAGCCCCAGCGCGAACAGGTTGATCGCCATGCCCGAGACGATCTGGTTGGCGCGCAGGTGGATCGACGCGACGCCGTGGAACGTCGCGATGAGCCCGCCGCACAGGACCGACGCGAGCGTGGCGAGCACGATGTCGTGCGTGGCCGCCCCGACGAGCACCGCGAAGAAGGCGCCCACGAGCATCATGCCTTCCATCGCGATGTTGACGACGCCGGAGCGCTCGCTGATCACGCCGCCCAGGGCGGCAAGCGTCAGCGGCGCGGCGAACCGGAGCGTACCCGCCCACAGGTCCGGGCGGGCCAGGATCGTGGCAAACGTGTTGACGATATCCATCAGGAGGCCGCCTCAGCCAGCGCGCGGAAGCCGCCTCGTCTCAGGAACCAGCGGATGAGCACCTCCGCCCCGACGAAGAACAGCACCAGCGCCTGCAGAATCTGGACCAGGAACCCGGAGATGTTCGCGTTCGCCTGCATGGCTACCGCGCCGTGGATCATGGCGCCGTACAGCAGGCCGGCCAGGAAGATCCCGATCGCCGAGTTCTTCCCGACCAGCGCGACGGCGATGGCCTCGTATCCATAGCCGGGCGAGAAGCTGTCGTAGAGCCGCATCTGGACCCACACCGGGACCATCCCGGCGAGGCCCGCGAACGCTCCGGCGATGACCATCGCGATCACGAGGCGGCGCGCGACGTTGATGCCGCCGTACGCCGCCGCCTTCGCGTTGAGCCCGACGGCGCGGATCTCGTAGCCGAGCGGTGTCCGCCACAGGATCCAGGCGAACACGAGGCCGGCCAGGATGGTCAGGAACAGGCTCGCATTGAGCCGCGCGTTGGGCAGGATCCACGACGGCAGGATCACGGGGAACGCCGCCTGCGGCGGGATCGGGCCCGACTCGGGGGTCCCGAAGGCATTGGCCGGCGTCATCGGGCCGGCCTCGAGGAGCCAGTGGCTGATGTCGATGGCCACGTAGCTCAGCATCATCGTGGTGATGACTTCGTGCGCACCGGTCTTCGCCTTGAGCCAGCCGGCGATGCCGGCCCACGCGCCACCCGCGGCCATCGCCGCGACGATGCACACGATGATCAGCGGCAGGCCGGGCCAGTCGGACAGCGTCGTGGCGACCCACGTGGCCGCGATCGCCCCCATGTACAGCTGGCCCTCGGCGCCGATGTTGAACAGGCCGGACCGGAACGCGAACGAGACGGCGTAGGCGGCGAGGATCAGCGGGATCGACGAGATGAAGGTCTCGGAGATGTCGAACGGCGAACCCACCGCGCCGACGAGCATCGACTCGTACGCGGTGATCGGGTTGGAGCCGCTGGCGAGCACGACGATGCCGCCGACGATGATGGCGAGGACGACCGCGAGCACCGGTGTGATCCCGGCCGCGAGCATCCGCATGACACGGCTCCGCGGAGCCTCGAGCGGCGCAGTGGCGACAGTCACGTCATGCCCTCTGGGATGCAGATCGAGGCGGGCCCGCGACCGGAGCCCGCCTCGACCGAGTCACTGGAGCGGAATGTCTACTTGGGGATATCCGTCGGCGGGACGATCTGCCCGCTCTTGATCTGGTCGGCGATCGCGTTGACCTGCTGGACGATGCTCTGCGGCACGACGCTGTTGGGCGGCGCGAAGCCCGTGGCGCCGTTCTGCAGGGTGAACTCGTTGTCGCCGCCCTTGAACGAGTTGTTCTTGACGTTCTGGATGGTCAGGAACACGGCGACGTCGACCTTCTTGATGGCGCTCGTGATGATCGTCTGCGGCGCGACGTAGTTCTGGTCGGCG
>JAJYGH010000040.1:0-43913 GCA_021785175.1 Chloroflexota bacterium
GCGGGACCGGCCAGCCCCGTGCCGCCCGGGCCGGGCTCGAGCGCGCCACCGTCGGCCGAAAGGGTCGCCAGCACCTGGCGGGTGATCGCCTCGACGAGCGCGTCGCGCTCGGGCTGCCCGCTCATGCTCCCGGCCTCGCGTATCGGCGCTCGTATTCCACGATCTTCGCCACGCGCGCCGCGTGCCGCCCGGGCGCCCACGGCGTCGCGAGCCACGCGTCGACGATCTCGAGGGCGAGCCCCTCGCCGACGAACCGGGCGCCGAGCGTGAGGACGTTCGCGTGGTTGTGCTCGCGGCTGTTGCGCGCCGAACTGACGTCGTGGCAGGCCGCCGCACGGACGCCGGGCACCTTGTTGGCGACCATGCACGAGCCGATCCCGGCCCCGTCGATGGCGATCCCCCAGCGGCACGTCCCGTCGGCGACGAGGCGCGCGACGGCGTGCGCGTAGTCGGGATAGTCGACCGCCTCCGCGGACGACGTGCCGCAGTCGTGCACGGCGTACCCCGCGTCGGCGAGATGGCGGGCGATGACCTGTTTCAGCGCGAACCCTCCGTGATCGGCGCCGATGGCGACGGCGATGCGTTCGGCGGACGGATCGGGACCCCCGGCCTGCGCCGGGGCGGACGAACCCGTCGCTTCGCCGCCGGCCGGGTACATCCCCTCGACCACCCGGCGGACGACGTCCCTGACCCGATCCTCCGACAGCGCCACGATCGCCTCCAGCCCACGGCGTCACGGTACGCGATCGGCCCACCCGGCTGCTCGACGCCGACGCACACGATCGCGGAGATGGTGAATGGGTGCTGCGAAGGCCTCCTCCTACTCACTCCGAATGGCCCCGAATGAGAGCCCGCGTACCAGATACCGCTGGAGCAGGAACGCGATGATCACCACGGGCAGTGCGCCGACTGCGGCCATGGCCGCGATGTCCCCCCACAACACGTAGTGCGACTCCATCATCGTGGGCAGGATGAACGGGAGCGTCGTGACGCGGCCGCGCGACAGCAGGACGGCGATGCTGAACTCGTTCCAGTTGAAGATGAACGCGAGCAGGCCCGTGGCCACCAATGCGGGGCGGGCGTTCGGCAGCACCACGTCCCAGAACGCCCGCAGCCGGCTCGCACCGTTGACCAGCGCCGACTCCTCTCGATCGACCGGCAGGTCCTCGAAGAATCCTTTCATCACCCAGACGACGAACGGGAGAGTGAACGTGAGGTACTGCACCACCAGGGCGATGTACGTGTCGACGAGCCCGAGGGCAGACCAGAAGAGGAACATCGGGATGCCGATGGCGACCGGCGGCATGAAGAGCAGGCTGAGAATGAAGAACGACAGGTTCGTTCCGCCGACACGGAAGCGCGCCAGGGCGTACGCCGCCAGCGTCCCCAGCACCATGCCGATCGCCGTCGCGCTCACCGCGACGATTCCACTGTCCTCCAGGCCCTTGAGGCCACCCCAGTTGAAGAGAGCGTCCGTGTAGTTCTGCAAGTACAGCCGGTCAGGAATGAACACCGGCGGATTCGTGAGCCACTCGCTGGGCGGCTTCACGGACGTGACCAGCATCCAGTAGATGGGGAAGAGGAAGAAGACGAGCCCGATCGCCACGCCCAGGATCGACGCCCAGAGACTCGTCCGACTGCGAGTCACCGGCCGCTGCATCGCGGGCCCCGGAGGCGTCGGAGACACAGACCCTGCGCTGTTCATGCCGCCGCCTCGGCTGTCGGCGCGGGAGCGGCGGCACGGCCGACCGGTCGCTCCATGTACCTCAGGATCACACGTGCCAGCACGATCACCAGGATCACGCTGACGTACGACATGGCCGCGCTGTAGCCGATGCTGAAATATCTGAACCCCTGCACGTAGTTGTAGAAGGCGAGGCTCTCCGTCGCCGACCCGGGACCACCGGCCGTCAGCACGTAGATGATGTCGAACACCTTGAACGCCCCGATGAGTCGCAGGATCACCGTGATGGCGATCACGCGCCGCAGCAGCGGCAACGTCTGGTAGCGCAGGAGCTGCCATCCAGTTGACCCGTCCACCCGCGCCGCCTCGAAGACCGGCGCAGGGAGCGCGTGGAGCCCAGCCAGCAGGAGAAGCGTCACGAACGGCGTCCACTGCCAGAAGTCCACGAGGAGCAGCGACGGCAACGCCAGCCGTGGATCCGCGGTCCAGGTGAGGAGCGGAAGGTGCAGCGCGCCGAGAAAGAAGTTGAGCGGTCCGGAGCTGTAGTCGAACAGCGAGCGCCACTGGAAGGAAGCGACCGACGACGAGATGATGCTCGGGATCAGCAGCAGGGTCGCGAGGAACTGCTGGTACCGCGGTAGCCGGTGGAGCGCGAGCGCCAGCGCCAGTCCGACCCCCAGCTGCACGGTCAAGACCGACGCAGCGAAGGCGGCGGTGACCGCCAGGCTGCTCCAGAACAGGCTGTCCTGGAACAGCTCGGCGTAGTTTCCGAGCCCGATGAAGCGCGCCGGCACGAGCGACAGCAGCTGCTTGTCGGTGAACGAGATGCCCAGCGAGTAGAGCAGCGGGAAGATGCTCAGCGCGACCAGAATGATGGTCGTGGGGAGCACGGCCAGGAGGGCGAAGCGCCGCCCTCCCGACCAGCGCGAACGGCGACGCTGGCGTGCCGTCAGCACTTCCGCTCCCTTGCCACAACCGCTCGTCCTGTCCCTCGGGATCAGTACGTGATGCCGGCGGAGTGGAATGTGTTCACCCAGTCGGCGTAGGCCTTGACCTGGCTGTCCTGCCCGAGGGACGTGGTGATGCTGTCCCACTCGTTGGCGGCCTGGGTGAGGGCCTGCGTCGGCGTGAGGCTGCCCGCCAGCGCCTCGCTCACGAAGAGGTCCAGGATGTCCAGGTACCGGGGGGCGCCGGGGATCGACAGCTCCGGATAGCCCGTGGTCAGGCATGTCTTGATCGCGGAGACGTAGCTCTGGGCCTGCGCCGCCGGCATCGACGGGTTACCCAGGTGGTCCTTG
The DNA here is from genome assembly GCA_021785175.1 of Chloroflexota bacterium. GTDB lineage: Bacteria > Chloroflexota > Limnocylindria > Limnocylindrales > CSP1-4 > JAJYNJ01. The sequence goes on from JAJYGH010000040.1 coordinate 2,983, forward strand.
ACCTTGGTCGGGTCCAGATGCGACAGACGGAAGGGGTCCTCGCCGCACTTCGGGTCGTAGACGTCCTTGATGCTGACCTCGGAGCTGTCCATGTACTGGATGACCTTGTAGGCGTTCGCCTGGTTCTTGGAGAACGCGGAGACGGCCATCACGCGCGAGTACGGCATGTAGTTGCGGACCGGGCAGGGTGCGTAGGCGTTCTTGCCCACGACCTTGCTCTGGCTCGGATCCTCCGCCTTCAGTGCGAGGTCGTCCCACTGGACGACCATGGCGGTGCTGCCGTTCAGGTACGCCTCGTTCAGCTCCTGGTAGCCGATCTGCAGGATGTTCGGCGGGGCGTACTGGGCGAGCGTGACCAGCGTCTGGAGGGCCTGAACGCCCTGGTCGGTGTTGATGGCGGGCTTCATGTCGGTGGTGAACCACTTGCCGCCCAGGGCGGCGAAGATGTTCATGAACCACGCATAGCAGAAGCCGCGCTGCGCGAGGAACGCGTTGCCGTACTGGGTGGGCGGCTTGTGCAGTTCCTTCGCAATGCTGACGAAGTCGTCCCATGTCTGCGGCGGCTGGGTGATGCCCGCGGCCTGGAATACGTCGGTTCGGTAGGCGATCTGCAGGATGTCCCCGTCGTATGCGGCCGCGTATAGCTTGCCATTGCGGCGCAGGTTCGGGTCGCGGTAGGCCGGCAGTACGTCGCTCAGATTGAAGTCGGACTCGCTGCCCAGGTCTGCCAGGGGCGTCAGGAAGCCGTTGCTGACGAAATCGCCGATCATCTGGGGTGGGAAGACCAGCACGTCATAGATGCTGCTGCGCGTCACCATCTCGGCGACGATCTTCTCGTACTGCCCCACGAACGGCAGGCCGATGATGTTCGTGGTTGCCCCGAACTTCGCCTTCATGTCCGGGTTGAACCACTGGAACGGGCTGGCGTTCTGGCCCTCGTCGATCTCGACGTTGACCGTGCCCGAAGCGCTGGCGGCAGCGCCGGACGCCTTGGGCGTCGCCGAACAGGCCTCCAGGAACGATGTGACCGCGCCGCCCATCGCAATGGCGGCGCCCGCCTGGGCGGTGCCTTTCAGGAACCGTCGTCGGCTGATCGGACGAACTGGCATTGTCGTGACCCTCCTCCGGACACGATTCAGGCTATGCGGGCTCCCCCGTCCGAACCCGGCGCGAAGAAGTGGAGCGTCTCGGGTCTCAATTCCAGGTGCACCTCCTCGCCCTCGTTCAAGCGGAGCTCCGGCTCGGACTCCACCGTCAGCCGCTCGCCCTCGATCTGGAACTGGTAGATCACGCGGGATCCTTCCGGCGCGGCCAGGTACACGGCGGCGACGACGCGGCCTTCCCCGGCACTGCGGTGGATCCGGACCGCCCGCGGCCGGACGCCCACGGTCACGTCGGGCCGGGTCGCCGCGCTCAACGGCCCGCTCACGGCTTCCGTCACCGCGAGCCGGTGCCCGAGGGCGCGAACGCCCAGCTGGCCGTCGCTGCGTTCGATCGTTGCTGGCAGCAGGTTCATCTGCGGCTCGCCGATGAACCGCGCCACGAACGTGTTGCTCGGCCGGTCATACACCTCGTCGGGCGTGCCCAGCTGCTGGACCACACCGTCCTTCATGATCGCGATCAGGTCGGCCATCGCGAGGGCGTCCAGCTGGTCATGGCTGACCACCACGGTCGTCGCCCCCAGCATCTTCTGGAGACGACGAATCTCGGCGCGCATGGTGCTCCGCAGCACCGCGTCGAGGTTGGAGATCGGCTCGTCAAGCAGGAACAGACGTGGCCGCTGAACGATCGCGCGCGCGAGTGCGACCCGCTGTTGCTGGCCTCCGGAGATCTGCTGCACACCGCGTCCCAGCAGCCCGTCGATCTCCAGGAGGCGGGCCACCTCCGCCACTCTGATGTCTCGCTCGCCCCGCGGCGTGCCCCGCACCTTGAGGGGGTACGCGATGTTGTCCAGGACCGACATCTGCGGGTACAGCGCATACCCCTGGAACATCACGCCGACGTGACGGTCGCGGGGTTCGAGGCCAGTGATCTCGTCGTCGTCCAGCCAGACCTCGCCGCCATCAGGCCGCTCCAGCCCCGCGATGAGGCGCAGGGTCGTGGTCTTGCCGCTGCCGGACGGCCCGAGAAGACACAGCAGCGTGCCATCGGGAATCTCGAGCGACAGGTCTCGCACGGCGACCACCGGGCCGAAGGATCGGGAGAGATGTTTGAGCGTGACGCGGGACACCGTCACTCCTCTCGCAGTCCGAAGTGAGATCGATTTCCTAAATCGATTTCACCGAGCCATGCTATAGCGCGCGTCAACTCCTCGGCGGGCGGTCAGACCGGGGATCGTGCCGCCAGCAGGCGCTCGACCTCCTGGCGGTCGGGGAACGAAACCTGAGTCCCGATCCTGGTGACCGAGATGGCCGCGGCGGCTGCCGCGGCCATCGTCGCGTCCGCCATCGACGCGCCCTCCGCCAGAAACACCGCCAGGGCGCCGATGAACTCATCCCCCGCGCCAGTCGGGTCGACGGCATCGACAGGTACCGCGGGCACGTGCTGTGTGGATCCGGAGGTGACGACCAGCGAGCCGCGGCTCCCGAGCGTGACGATGACGTGTCCCGGCCCTCGAGCGAGGAGGGTCTCGGCTGCGTGGGCCGCCTCCTCGAGGCTCCCCGCCGAATAGCCGGTGAGCATCTCGAGCTCGACCTCGTTCGGGACGCAGATGTCTGTGAGGCCCAGGAGCTCGTCCGGCAGCGGCGCCGCGGGCGCGGGGTTCAGGATCGTGGTAACGCCCGCGCTCCTCGCGACACGGAACGCCTCGAGCGTCGATTCGACGGGGATCTCGAGCTGACAGCAGAGGACGTCAGCTGAAGCGATCTCCTCCCTCGCGGCGCGGACGTCCTCGGGCGTCAGCCCGTAGTTGGCCCCCGGCACGATCACGATGACGTTCTCCGCCCGATCGTCGACGAAGATCGGAGCGACCCCCGAGAAGCGATCCGCGTCCTGGAGCACGTGCGTCGTCCCGATTCCCAGGGATCGGAAGTTGTCCAGCGTGCCCTGGCCGAACACGTCGTGACCCACCCGGGCGACCATGGAGACGCGCGCCCCCAGCTTGGCCGCCGCGGTCGCCTGATTGGCCCCCTTTCCTCCGTATCCCAGGTGAAACGAGTGCCCGACGAGCGTCTCGCCGAGGGCGGGAAGGCGGGGCACCCGGGAGATCAGGTCGATCATGCAGCTGCCGACGACGCAGATCCGGGGCTGGTTCGGCATGACTGTCCTCGCTTGCGCTGCCGCCGGTCCCCTGGTCAGTCGCGCGCGGCCTCGGGCCCCGGCATGATCAGATGCTCTTCCGTGTAGACGTGAATGCGGACCTCCGCGAACGCGTCCGCGTCGGCGCCAGCCTGGATCCCGATCTCGCTCGCGAACGCCGTCTCCATCGCGTCGATGCTCTCCCACCACATCTCGGCCGTACCGTCATATTCGGGTTCCTCTCGCGCGTCTGGTTGACGCTGGGTCGCGATGTTGATGCGGTAGCCGAGGAGACCTGGCAACTGCGTTGAGAGCTGCGTGTGTTCGTGGAGCCATCGCCGGGCGAACTCCTCGCGCGAGAGGTTCGGCCTGCGCTTGAGCAACGCGATGAGCTTGACCATCCGTCCGCCTCCCGGTGACTCCTGCCTGATCGGATCTGCTAGTCGACCATGACCGCCGGCCTGAGGCCGGTCGATGCCGCGGCCAGGGGACCGTCGGATCCCGCGATCTCCGCGGGTGACCGGTCGGTCGCCCCCTGCTCGGGCGGCGGTGGCGCACAGGAACCCCGCACCGCGAGCCGAGTCTCGAGCACGATGCGTCGGGGGCTGACGTCCGCCGTCTCCTCCATGCGGGACCGGAGGAGACGCATCGCCAGGACACCCTGCTCCGTGCTCGGTCTCGTGATCACGGTCAGCGGTGGAGACGTCAGCTCGGCGAGCGCGAGGTCGTCAAATCCGACGAACGACATTTCCTGCGGGATGCGGATCCCAAGGTTGTGAATGGCACGCAGGGCGCCGATTGACATCAGGTTGTTCGAGGCGAACAGGGCAGTGGGCGCGGGTCTGACCGCGAGCAGCCGCAGCGCGGCCTGATACCCGCCGTCCTCGCGGAAGTCCGAGACCTGCAGATAGTGTTCGTCGAGGTCGCGGCCGGCGGACCGCAGTCCCTGCACAAACCCGTCGTGCCGTTCGCGGCCCGGCGTCGTGTCGAGCGGGCCGGCGATCAGCGCGATACGCTCGTGACCGAGCGAGACGAGGTACTCCGCCGCCTGCGCCGCCCCGTTCACGTTGTCGACCAGGACGACATCGAAGGCCGCCGCGTCGATCTGACGGTCGATCAGGACGAGTGGCACGCGGCGCTCACGCAGCAGCAGCGGAGCGTCGGACCACTCCGTCGCCGGGGCCATGAGGATCGCATCCACCTGCTTCCGCAGCAGCGTGCGGACGATGGCGCGCTCCCGCTCGACGTTCTCGTCGGTGTTGCACAGCAGCAGGCTGTACTCGTCGGCCCGCATCACCGATTCGACACCCTTCACGACGTCAGCGAAGAACGGGTTGGAGATGTCGGGCACAAGCACTCCGATGGTGCGCGATGAGCCGGACTTGAGGCTGCGGGCCAGCTGGTTCGGGCTGAAGGAGAGGGACTCGATCGCCTCGTGAATGTCTCGCGCCTGCCGGACCCGGTAGCCGTTCAGGTACCGCGACACGGTCGCCGTCGAGACGCGCGCCCGCGCAGCGACGTCCTTGATCGTCGCGGGCTTCCCCGGACGAGACGCGGGATCGTTCGCTGCTGGTACCGATTTCACCTACCGAATAGTAGCCGCAGGGTCAAGTCGTCCGACTGTCGCCCGCTCCGTTGCTCCGCAGCCGAGGCGAGCCGGTTTCGGGCCGGGACGACCTGAGGAGTCTGGACGGGCTGCCGTCCTCGGTGGCCGACGGCGTGAAGGCAGACTCCGGCCGGCAGCACGTTCACAGACAAGCGGGAATGCGCCCGCCTACGCCCGGACGCGCTTCTCCCGGGGCAGCGGCGGAAGGTCGCGCCGCCCGTTCACGAGGAAGTGCCGGAACCACGCGACGACCTGCACGATGTTCTCGACGCGCCGGAACGGCGTCCCGCTCCGCGTCAGCTCGTGGGTCTCCTCGGGCACGCGCATCAACCGCACGGGGCGGCGGTGCGCTCGCAGCACCGCGAAGAACTCCTCGGCCTGCGTGATCGGCACCCGGAGGTCCTTCTCGGCGTGCTGGATCAGCACCGGGGTGCGCACCCGATCCGCGTACGCGATCGGACTGTGCCGCCAGAACAGGTCCGGCTCCTCCCAGGGGTTCACGCCGTACTCCTCGATCCCGAACATCGGGCCGCCGATGTCGCCGGAGAGCATCTGGGAGGTCAGGTCGTTCACGGAGCGCGCGGTGAACGCGGCCTTGAAGCGGTCCGTGTGCCCCACGATCCAGCTCGTGAGGTAGCCGCCGTAGGAGCCGCCGGTGACGCCCAGGCGGTCGGGATCGACCAGCCCGTCGGCCACCAGCGAGTCCACGCCGGCCATGACGTCGGCCATCGGGCCCTCGCCCCAGTCGCGGTAGTTCGCCCGGACGAAGTCCTGCCCATAGCCCTCGGATCCCCGCGGGTTGCACGCGTAGACGCTCATGCCCTCGGCGATCAGGCACTGCCACTCCCAGAACGGCGCGTACCCGTAGAGCGTCGCCGGGCCGCCGTGGATCTCGAGGACCAGCGGCGCCGGCCGGCCGTCCTGCCGCTTCGGCGCCGGGTAGAACCATCCCTGAATGCGCCGGCCGTCGACCTCGTGCCACCGCGTCTCGGGCGCGACCAGCGAGATGCCGGCCCAGCGCGACGCGGTCAGATCGCTGACGCGCCGCAGCGCGGCCTGGTCGAGCGGCGCCGCGAGCTCGGCGGGCACGTCGAGCACCACGACCTCGGGCGCATGCGTGGGATCCATCGCCGTGACCGCGATCCGCGATGCGCCATCGACCGCGACCTGATCGGTCCGGTTCAGGCAGTGTCGGCCCTCGGTGAGTCGCGCGGCGCGGCGCGTCTCGGCCTCGACCCGCCAGAGCTCGTAGCTGCCCTCGATCGGAGCGGCGAACGTGATCCAGCGCCCGTCCGCGCTCCAGTGCAGGCGCGCCTCGCCGCCGCCGAGCAGGTCGCTGCCCATGCTCGCGCCCACCATGAGGTCGGTCTGCCCCGTGAGGTCCTCGCCCACCTGCTCCGGCGCGGCGGGAAACCGCCACACGTCGCGGCGGGCCGGCCCGCGCCCCTGGTACCGGTGCCCGACCGCGGCGATCCAGCGTCCGTCGGGGCTCCACGCGGGGGCGGAGAACTCCCGGCGGCCGCGACCGCCGGTCAGCCGCTCGACGTGGCGCGCGGTGACCTCGACCAGGAACAGCTCCGACTGCCAGTCGAGGTCGCGGTCGCGGTGACGGCGGGACTCGAACACGATTCGGCTGCCGTCCGGGCTCCACTCGAACGCGCCGTCGTTGAAGGCGCCACCGGTGAGCTTCGTTGCCTCGCCCGACGCGGCGTCCACCAGCCAGAGGTGCGTGAAGTGATCGTGGATGAAGCCGCTGCCGTTGTACTGGTACTGCAGCCGCTCGATGAACCGATAGTCGGACTCCGGCGCCTCACCTGGCTCGCGCCGCCGTCGCGGACCCTTCGTCGAGCGCTCGGACGTGCTCAACACGCAGAGTCGCGAGCCGTCCGGGCTCCATTCGAGCGCCTTCACCTCGTGCGGCAGCCGCGTCAGCTGGCGCGCCTCGCCGCCGCCCATCGGCAGCATCCAGACCTGCGCCCCCTCGTCGTCGGGCTCGTCGCCGTCCGGCACCTCGCTCCCACCACCGGCCCTGAGCACGCGACCGCGATCCGACAGGAACGCCAGCACGGTCCCGTCGGGGCTCCACCGAGGGTGCGTGTCGTGCTTCGAGCCGAGCGTGATCTGCCGCGCCGGCGCGGATCCGTCGGCGGGCGCGATCCAGATCGCGTCCCGGTAGTCGTCCTTGCCCGGCCCGATGGCCTTCGTCGTGAACACGACGTGGCTCCCGTCGGGCGAGAGCCTGACCTCGGTGGGGATGCGCAGGTCGTACAGGTCGGACGGCAGAGGCGGTCGCGGCATGATCCTTCTCGTGCAGTGGCAGGCGCAGGCGCCGCGGCAGGGCGCGAGGCGTCCCGAACGGGACGTGCGGCGGCGAATGGCTGCGCGTGCACGAGTCTATCCGCGCTCGTGTCCGTCCGCCCGTCGAGGCCCCCGCCGGCATCGTGGGGCCGTCTGGCGCAGCGCGCCTCGGGCACGTGCCCGTCGCCTCCGGCAGCGTACCCGCCCCACGCCCGGTCGCGCGCGCACGCGCGGCTACAATCGCGCCATGTCCACGCAGTCCATGCACCAGGCCGCCTCCACGCGCTACACCTCCGGCGGCGAATACCTCACGCCGGTCCGCATCCACGCCGACCGTGCCGCCGGTCGACTCGAGATCAGGTGGGCCGACGGGCACGAGACGGTGTACGACACGGTCGGCCTGCGCTGGCTGTGTCCGTGCGCGTACTGCCGGGGCGAGGCGGGACAGCCCGGCTGGCTCGACTCGTCGCCGACGCTGACGCCCGATCAGACGCGGCTCGTGGACGTCCAGCTCGTGGGGTCGTACGCCATCGCGCCGACGTGGGGCGACGGGCACCACACGGGCTATTACACCTTCGAGCAGCTGCGGGCGAACTGCTCGTGCCCGGAGGATGAGGCGCGCCGGAGCGGCCGCGCCGCACGCGAGGGAGAGACGGAATGATCATCAGCACGACCAACTTCGTCGCGGGCTACCGCGTGGCCGAGACCAAGGGCCAGTGCTTCGGGGTCGTGGTGCGAAGCCGCGGCCTTGCCGGGAACGTCGCGGCCGGCCTGCGATCGATCGTCGGCGGGGAGATCAAGGAGTACACGGAGCTCCTCGAGGATGCCCGGAAGCACGCGATCGACCGCATGGTCGCCAACGCGGCCGCGATGGGCGCGAACGCGATCCTCACGATGCGCTTCGACAGCTCCGAGATGGGCACCACGATGACCGAGATCGTGGCCTACGGCACGGCCGTCGTCATCGAGCCCGGCCAGTCGGGGTACGAGCAGGCGCGCTGACAGGCGCGCCTGCCTGCGGAGAACGGCGTGGAGATGGGCAGCACGGGACTCTCGCAGCTGCTTCGCGGCGTGCTGGGTGTCATCGGCGGCGTCGGTTTCCTGCTTGCCCTCGCGGTGATCGCGGCGGGCGAGCCGGTCGGCGCCGCGTGGCTGCTGATCGTCAGCGCGGTCCTGATCCTCGTCGCGCTCTACGAGCAGGGGCGGTACCGGGCGTCGGCAGAGACCACGCGTGCATCGCGGCCGCCCGGCGGTCCGCCGATCCCCGGTGGTCCGGCGCAGGAGCCGTGGGCCGCGGCGTCGGCCGGTGCCGAACGGGAACCGGCCGGGCTGCAGCGAACCGACGAGGTGTTCGCGGATCCGACGACCGGTGCGCGACTGCGCGTGTGGTTCGATCCGAAGACCGGCGAGCGCCGGTACGTGCCGGAGCCCTGACGCCATGGCTGTCAGCGCGGCCGGGCCGAGCCGGGGGGTGATCCGCTGATGGCGACCGTGCGTGGGAACGGCAGCGGCAGTGGTGCCGGGGCCGCCGGAGGCGCACGGGGTGCGCGCGACGCGGTCCCGGTGGTGACCACGGCCCCGGGTCCGGCTGCAACCGTGGGCGCCGTCGCGTCGAGCGCCACGGCCGCACGCGTTCCGCGGAGGGAACGCCACGCGCCGTCGATGCCGTACACGAACCGGGAGCTGAGCTGGCTGGACTTCAACGCGCGGGTGCTCCACGAGGCCCACGACGAGCGGAACCCGCTGCTCGAACGCACCCGGTTCCTGGCGATCTTCTCGAGCAACCTCGACGAGTTCTTCCAGGTCCGGGTCGCGGGCGTGAAGCAGCAGATGGCCGCGGGTGGCGCGCAGCGGACGCCAGATGGCCTGAGCCCGGGGGAGACCCTGCGGGCGATCCGCTCCAAGGTCTTGCCGATGGTCGCCTCGCAGTCAGAGACGTGGTCGCAGGTCCGGCGCGAGCTGATTGGGCACGGGATCCGCATCGTCAGCTGGTCCGAGCGACCCGAGCGGCACCTCGAGCTCCGCCAGCGGTTCATCGACGAGATCTTCCCGGTACTGACGCCGCTCGCCGTCGATCCCGGCCACCCGTTTCCCTACATCAGCAACCTGTCCCTGTCGCTGGCCGTCACTGTCCGTAACCCGGAGACCGGCGAGCGCGGGTTCGCGCGGATCAAGGTCCCGCCGGTCCTACCGCGGCTGGTCGAGGTCGGCGTCCGGACCTACATGCTCCTCGAGCAGGTCATCGCGGCCAACCTGGACGTGCTGTTTCCCGGCATGGACATCCTCGAGCATCACCTGTTCCGCGTGACGCGCAACGCCGACCTGGCGATCGAGGAGGACGAGGCCGACGACCTGCTGCTGGCGATCCAGGAGGAGCTGCGTCGGCGGCGCTTCGGGGATGTCGTCCGCCTGGAGGTCGAGCGCTCGATGCCGACCGAGACGCGCGCGATCCTCCAGCGCGGACTCCAGTGCTCGCCGGAGGACGTCTTCGAGATCTCCGGCACGCTCGACCTGACGGCGCTCTTCGAGCTGGCCGACCTCGACATTCCGAGCCTCCAGCTCGCGCCGTGGAACCCGGTGACGCCGCCGCGCCTCGTGCCGGCGGACCCGGACGAGCCGGTCGACATCTTCGCCGCGATCCGCGACGGCGACATCCTGGTCCATCACCCGTACGAATCGTTCTCGCGGTCCGTCCAGCGGTTCGTCGAGCAGGCTGCCGACGATCCCGACGTGCTTGCGATCAAGCAGACGCTGTACAGGACGAGCGGCGATTCGCCGATCGTGCAGGCGCTCATCCGGGCGGCGGATCGCGGCAAACAGGTGGTGGTGCTCGTCGAGATCAAGGCCCGGTTCGACGAGGAGGCGAACATCGGCTGGGCCCGTGCGCTCGAGCGTGCCGGCGCGCACGTCGTCTACGGGCTCGTCGGGCTCAAGACGCACTCGAAGACGATGCTGGTGGTCCGCCGGGAGGGTCGCGGATTGCGCCGGTACGTCCACGTCGGGACGGGCAACTACAACACGAAGACGGCCCGCATCTACGTCGATCTCGGGCTGCTCAGCTGCCGCTCGGAACTCGGCGCCGACGTCACCGATCTCTTCAACTTCCTGACCGGCCTCTCGCGGCAGCGCGCGTTCCGGCGGCTCCTTGTCGCACCGTTCGGGCTTCGCGAGGGGATCGTCGCCCGGATCGACCGGGAGATCGAGCGCCAGCAGACGGCCGGCGACGGGAGGATCGTGCTCAAGCTCAACGCGATCGTCGACCCGTCGATCATCCGCGCGCTCTACCGCGCCAGCCAGGCGGGCGTCCAGGTCGACCTGATCGTGCGGGGGATCTGCTCGCTGCGCCCCGGGCTCGTGGGCGTGAGCGAGACGATCCGCGTGCGCTCGATCGTCGGGCGGTTCCTCGAGCACTCCCGGATCTTCTACTTCCGCAACGGCGGCGACGAGGAGTTCCTCATCGGCTCGGCCGACATGATGGAGCGCAATCTCGACCGCCGCGTGGAGGCGGTCGCGCCGGTCGACGACCCGGCGCTCCGCGAGCGGCTGCGCGAGATCCTCGACGTCATGCTGCGCGACGACCGGCGGTCGTGGGAGCTCGGCGACGACGGGCTGTGGCGGCGGGTCGAGGCGTTCGACGACGGTGCGGCCGGGCTCGACACGTTCGAGACGATGATGGCCCGCGCGCTGGCAACGTCGGAGGGGACGGCGTGACGGCGTCGGCGGGCGGCGGAGAAGCCGGGCCGGCGCGGACCGCCGATGCCGAGGGCCCGACGCCGCGGTCCGGGGACGAGGCCGGTGGCAGCCCGGGGCAGACCGGAGCCGGAGAGGAGATCGAGATCGAGCTGAAGTACGACGTCATCGATCCGACCGCGCTCGAGGCGTTCCTGGCCGCGCCGACCGTCGCCGGGCTCCCCGGCGGGCAGTGGCGCGAGGTCCGCGTCGAGGACCGGTACGTGGACACGGCGGACCGGGCAGTCGAGCGGCACGGGTATGCGGCACGAATCCGCGAACGGGACGGCCGCCGGCTGATCGGGCTCAAGTCGCTGACGCCGCCGGACGGAGCGCTGCATCGCCGCGAGGAGATCGAGGGTCCGGCGGGCGCGCCGCTCGAGGTCGCGGAGGCACTCGACCGCGGCGAGGCGCACGTCCCGGACGAGGGGCTCGATCCCGCTGCATGGCCACAGAGCCCCGCGCGCGACCGCCTCCGCGAGATGGCGGGGGACGAGCCACTGCACGAGCTCTTCGTCGTCCGGCAGCAGCGCCGGGTGCGGGTGGTCAGCGGCCCGGAGGGCTCGGCGGAGCTCAGCCTCGACGAGGTCGAGGTCGTGCATGACGGAGCGCGGATGGCGGCGTTCCCGGCGCTCGAGGTCGAACTGCGGGACGGGGGCGAGGCGCTGCTACGGCGGCTGGCCGCCGCGCTGGAGGAGACCGGCGCCGTGCGATCGGCGTCGGTGTCGAAGTACGAGACGGCGCGACGTCTCGTGGAGCGCGCCGCTGCTGCTCCCGTCGGGCCTGCCCCTTCGGACACGCCGGCCGCGCATCCCGCGCCGTCCCCGGTGCTCGGCGCGGGCCGTCCCGCCGGCGTCACCGCCGACGACCTGTTCGCGGAGGCCGGTCGCAGGATCCTGCGGTTCCAGCTCGCACGGCTGCTCGCCGCGGAGGAGGGCACGCGCAGCGGGACGAGCGCGTCCGACCTGCACAAGATGCGCGTCGCGACGCGCCGGATGCGCGCCGCGTGGCGGACATTCGGCGACGCCTACCGACCCGGACGCGTCCGGAGATCGGTGCGGTCGCTTCGACTGCTGGGCCGCCACCTCGGGATGGTCCGGGACCTCGACGTCCTGCTCGACAGCCTCGCGGCGCACGCCGCGAGGCTCGAGCCCGCCGAGCGCGAGGCGCTCGCGCCGCTGGCGCGGGCCTGGCACGCGGACCGCGACACTGCGCGGGCTGCCCTGACGAGGTACCTGGAGTCGAGGGCGTACCGGCGCCTCACCGAGGACCTGCTCGCGTTCGCCGAGACCCCGGGGCAGGACGCGCGGCCAGCGGGCCCCACCGACCCGCGGAGAGTCCGCGAGATGGTCCCGAGCCGGCTGTGGGCGGCCTACGGCGTCGCGCGTGCCTACGACGGGGTGCTGCGGTGGGCCGACCTCGCAACGCTGCACCAGCTCCGGATCGCCGTGAAGCGCCTCCGCGACGCGACGGACTCGGTCCGCGATGCCCTGGGGCCCGACGTCGAGGGCGTCCTCGAGCGGCTCGTCGCCGTCCAGGACCACCTTGGCGCGCTGCACGACGCGGACGTCGCCTCCGGGCTCGCGCGGACGTTCCTCGTCGAGCACGCCGCGACGCTCTCGCCCGACTCGGCGAACGCGGTCGGGACCTACCTCGCCGCACGCGAGCGGGAGGTCACGCGGCTGCGCCGGACCATGGGGCCTGCATGGCGCCGGGTGACGGCCCTCGAGTTCCGGCGCGCGCTCGGTCGCGCCGTCGCGCACCTGTAGCCGGACCACGGATCGAAGGGAAGGAGCGCGTCATGAGCGACGGCGGACGGCGACGCGAGGCGAACGCTGTCGACCTGTACCTGGTTCGCCACGCCCACGCGGGAAACGCGGACGCCTGGCGGGGCCCGGACGACACGCGACCGCTGTCCGCGCGTGGTCGGGATCAGGCCGCGCGGCTCGCCACCTTCCTGGCGCGCGTGGGGGCGCCGCCCCTCATCCTCACCAGCCCGAAGCTCCGCGCGTCGGAGACCGCGGCGCCCATCGCCGACGCCACCCGCGCCCAGATCCGGGTCGAGCCGATCCTCGGCTCGGCGCCCGACCTCGTCGACATCGAGCGGCTGCTCAGCCAGGTCGGGGATCCCGACCGGGTCCTGCTCGTCGGCCACGATCCCGACTTCACCCAGCTCGTCGAGGAGCTCACCGGTGCGGCGTCGATCCCGATGCCCAAGGCCGCGCTCGCGCGGCTGACGTGCCGCCGCCCTCTCGTACCCGGATCGGGCGTGCTTCGCTGGCTGGTCCCGCCCGACCTGCTGGCCGAGGCCTGACGCCCGCCACGTCCGTCGCCACCCGGGCGGCTGCGGGCGCCGGCACCGGCTCCCGCGGAACCCGCGACGCCGTCGCGCCGTGTTCGGGACCGGGGCCGTCGGGTACTCTTGTCGCGCGCCCCAACGTCCTCGCAGTCCACACGGACGCGGCACGCCCCCCGCTCCGGCTCCGGAGGATCGATGCGCATCCGGCTGATTCCACGCGAAGAGCGATTCTTCGATCTCTTCGTCGAAGATGCGGCCAACGTCCTGTCAGCCGCGCAGCACCTCGAGGAGATGCTGCGGACCTACGACAACGTGGACCAGCGCGCCAGAGAGCTGTTCGCGATGGAACACCACGGCGACGAGATCAGCCACAGCATCGGGCGGCGCGTGAACACGACGTTCGTGACCCCGTTCGATCGGGAGGACATCGTCGCGCTGATCTCCGGCCTCGACGACATCCTCGACCTGATCGAGGAGGTCGCAGACACGTTCATCCTGTACCAGGTGGACGAACCGACGCCTGCATCACAGAAACAGGCGCACATCATCGTGAAGCAGTGTGAGGCGATTCACGAGGCGCTGAAGCGACTTCGGACGTTCGAAGGGCTTCAACAATACTGGACGGAGATCAACCGGCTCGAGAATGAGGGCGACCGGATCACGCGTGCGGCCGTCGCCGGCCTGTTCTCCGAGAAGACGCGCGCGACCGACATCATCAAGTGGAAGGACATCTACGGGCTGCTCGAGGCCACCATCGACAAGTCCGAGGACGTCGCGAACATCATCGAGAAGATCGTCGTCAAGCACGCCTAGGCAGAGGGACGGTCAACTCGTGATGGTTCGCGCGACGACGATCGGGCAGCCCGCGGTCCGCGCTGCGCGCGATGGTCAGGACGCCGCTGTTTCCGACTTGGGGCGACGCCCACGCCGCGGCCTCCGCTCCGGCGTCATCAGGCCGACGAGCAGATGATCGCCACGCATCTGGACGGCGATCACCTTGCCCTCGTCCTTCGCGATCTTCAGCAGTCGCTGGCGGATCGTCGCCGGCTTTTCGCCGTCGTCGAGCGCAACCTTGAACACGTCGTCGGGCGTGTCCAGCCGGTCCACGACCGACTTCTTCAGGGTCTCGTACTGCTCGAGCCGCTTCTGTGCGGCAGGGCTCAGGGACCGCGCGGGATGGGTCGTGGGCGCCGGCGTCATCGCCGACGGGTCCGTTTTCCGGATCTTCACCCGGGACTCTCCATTCATCATGAGGACGCGTCAAACGTCGGACAGGATAATGCGTCTCCGCGATTGATGGCAATCGCCGACCGATGACGTCGGGCATCACGTACGCGCTGGTCGGCATTTTCGGGCTGGCGGTGCTGTTCGATTACATCAACGGATTCCACGACACGGCAAACGCGATCGCGACATCCGTGACGACCCGCGCGCTTCGACCGGGAATCGCGATCGTGCTGTCGGCCATCGCGAATTTCCTCGGCGCGCTGACCGGAACCGAGGTCGCGGCCACAATCGGCAGCGGGATCGTCAGCACGCCCGCGGGCAACCACGGACAGATCATCATTGCCGCGGCGCTGATCGGCGGAATCTCGTGGAACCTGCTGACGTGGCGCCTCGGGCTCCCGAGCTCGAGCAGCCACGCACTGATCGGTGGCCTGCTCGGCGCCTCGCTCGCGGCCCTCGGCGGGACCGCCGTCCACGTCGAGGCGCTGATGTCAAAGGTCGTCGTGCCGCTCGTGGGCTCGCCGATCGTCGGGCTGCTCGGCGCGTTCGCGCTCATGGTGCTGCTGCTCAACGTCTTCCGGCGTGCCGACCCGCACCGGATCAACCAGCGCTTCCGGCGGCTGCAACTCGTCTCGGCCACGTACATGGCGTTCAGTCACGGGTCGAACGACGCGCAGAAGACGATGGGGGTCATGACCGCCGCGCTCGTCACGGCCGGTATCCTGCCCACGTTCAAGGTGCCCATCTGGATCATGCTGCTCGCCGCGGGAGCGATCTCGGCCGGGACCGCGGCAGGCGGCTGGCGGATCATCAAGACCATGGGCCAGCGGGTCGTGAAACTCGATCCCGTCCACGGCTTCGCCGCCGAGACCGCTGCCGCCACTGTCATCGTCGGCGCGAGCCACCTCGGGATGCCGGTCTCGACGACGCACGTCGTGTCCGGCGCGATCATGGGCTCGGGGGCGAGCGACCGGTTCACCGCGGTCCGGTGGGGCATCGCGGGCACGATCGTGTGGGCGTGGATCCTGACGATCCCGGCAAGCGCGCTCGTCGCCGGCGGGGCGTGGGTGCTCCTGCACGCGGTGGTGCCCGTCTGACACGAACCACGGCCCGGCGTTCCATGGCAGCCGAGGCAGCCGTGGCGCCCGCTGGACCCGTGGTTCAAGGGGATTCGCCAGGGAGTCAGGCCGTGGGAAGACGCTCCCGCAGCGACGCGATCGCGGCGTCCAGCCGCTCGAGCGTCCGCCGCCGCCCGAGCGCGACGAGCGTGTCGAACAGCGGGGGCGACACCGGGCGGCCCGTGACGGCGACGCGAATGGCCATGAAGAGATCGCCGGGCTTCCAGCCGTTCCCGGCCGCGAGCGCCCGCAGCGGATGCTCGAGCTCGTCAGCCTCGTAGCTCACCCGGCCCTGTGCGTCGATCGTCGCTCTCGCCGCCTCGAGCCCACGCAGCGTGATCTCCGCATCCCAGCGCTTCGGCACGAGGAGCGCGGCGTCCGGCGGCGGCTCGTCGACGAACAGGAAACCGACCAGGTCGCCGATCGCGCCGAGGACGGGCAGCCGCTCCTGCACGAGCGGCACCAGCGGCAGGATCTCCTCGGTGGACGGCCGCCGCACGAGGCGGGCTCCCGCGGCCTCACGGGCCGCGAGATGGTCGGCGAGGAACGGGGCGAGCCGCTCGGCGAGATCCCCCGGAGCAAGTCGGCGGATCCACTGGCCGTTGAGCCACTCCAGCCGCTCCCGGTCGAACACGGCGCCGCCGGAGTGCACGCGGGACAGATCGAAGCGCTCGACCAGCTCGTCGAGCGAGAAGATCTCCTCGTCGGTCCCGCTGGCCCAGCCCAGCAGCGCGAGGAAGTTGACCATCGCCTCCGGCACGAACCCCTGCGCGACGTAGTCGGCGATGGCCGTCTGCGACTTGCGCTTGCTCATCTTCGTGCGGTCCGGGTTCAGGATCAGCGGCAGGTGCGCGAAGCGCGGCACATCGGCGCCGAGCGCCTGGAACAGCAGGATGTGCTTCGGCGTGTTCGACAGGTGATCCTCGCCGCGGACGACGTGGGTGATCGCCATCTCGGCGTCGTCGACGACGACCGTGAAGTGGTACAGCGGCGTCCCGTCCGACCGGACGATGACGAGGTCGCCGCCGAGCGCGTCGGTGTCGATCTCGACGTGGCCTCGGATGATGTCATCGAACACGACAGTGCCCGGCCGAATCCGGAAGCGGATCGCCGGCCGCCGCCCCTCCGCCTCGAGCGCGCGCCGCTGCTCCGCGCTCAGGTGCGCGCACCGTCCGACGTACCGGGGCGCCCGGTGCGCCGCCTCCTGGGCCAGCCTGTCGGCCTCGAGCTCGTCGCGCGTGCAGTAGCACGGGTAGGCCACATCCTCCGCCAGCAGCCGGTCGACGGCCTGGCGGTACAACGGCAGCCGCTCCATCTGCCGGTACGGCGCATGCGGCCCGCGCGCCGGCTCTCCGGCCACCTCGGGCCCCTCGTCCCAGCGCAGCCCGAGCCAGTGCAGGCCCTCGAGGATGTCGCGCTCGTAGGCCACGGTGGAACGGGCGACGTCGGTGTCCTCGAGGCGCAGGATGAACGTGCCGGCCTCGTGTCTCGCGAACAGGAAGTTGTAGAGCGCGGTCCGCGCGGTCCCGATGTGAAGTGGCCCCGTCGGGCTCGGGGCAATCCGGCAGCGTACGGTCACGCCGGGATGGTACGCCGCGCTCCGGGCGAGACGGGCGAGACGGGCGAGACGGGCGAGGCGGGCGCGGCGGGCGCGGCGGATTCCGCGGGCGCTACGATGCGCGCGAGGGGGCCGCGCGGGCGGGTCGCCGCGGGGCGAGATACAGCGCGAGCACCACGGCGACGTAGGCGACGTACACGCCGAGCGTCACGAGCTCCGGCTGCGACGAGTACCCGAACATCGCCCGCAGCAGCGACCCGAATCCCTGGTCCTGCGACAGCACGCTGCCGATGTTGTACGCGGTCTGCGTCCCGACGCCGATCGCTCCGATCTCGACGAACTCGTGCACGGCGCGCGACACGAGCCCGGCCGCAACGAACACCAGTGCGATGCCCGTCCACGTGAAGAAGGCGCGCAGGTCGATCCGGCGGCTGCCGCGATAGATCCCCCACCCGATCGCCACGGCGAGCGCGAGTCCGACGAGCGTGCCCGCGAGCACGCCGTCGGCGCCGGCGAGCCCCGACGCGGATCGCACGGCCGCGACCTGCCCGAACACGAACAGCGACGCCTCGATCCCCTCTCGGATGACCGACGTGAAGGCGAGCACGGCCAGGCTCCATGCCCCGCCCGTCGTCAGCGCGCGCGCGAGTTCTGCCTCGAGATGTCCCTTCATCGCCCGCGACTGGCTGCGCATCCAGAAGAGCATCCACGTCACGATCCCGGTCGCGACGAGCATCGTCGTGCCCTCGAAGATCTGCTCGTACGGGGTCCCGAGTTCACCGACCACCACATACAGCGCGAGCGCGAGGACAACCGACACGGCCAGCGCCGCCCCCGTGCCGATCCAGACCTTCGGGAGATGCGCGCGGTTCCCGCTGCGGACGAGGTACGCCACGACGATACCGACGACGAGTGACGCCTCGACGCCCTCCCGCAGTCCGATGAGGAGCCCGTTGATCACGCCGTACCGCCCTCCCGGGCCGCTCAACGGCCCTGCCGTGCACTGCCCTGCCGCGACCGACCCGCAGGTGGCGGAAATCTTACCTGTGAGGTCGGAATTGGGCAACGATGCGGCGAACCCCGCCACGACGAGGTGCGGCATGGCCAGCGCGAGGGCAAGCCGGCGAGCGGAAACCACCGTGCGGCAGGCGTCGGACACCACCGACGCGCCCGGCGCTCAATGGACGGCGGCTCCGAGGGCCGCGCCGATCGCGTACGTGATGCCCGCGGCCAGGCAACCGAGGGCGACCTGGCGCAATCCGGTGCGGATCGCATGCCGGTGCGTCAGCCGGCTGACGCCCAGCCCCACGGCGAACAGCGCGACGAGCGAGAGCGCGATGCTCACCGGGAGCGCGCCGCCGGCGGGGAGGGCGAGGAAGGCGACGAGCGGCACGAGTGCGCCGAGCGCGAACGAGAGCAGGGAGCCCAGGCCGGCCGCAAGCGGAGAGCCCATCGTCTCGGCGGACAGTCCGATCTCGTCGCGGACGAAGGTCTCGAGCGCGATCTTCGGATCGGCCATCAGCCGATCGACGATGAGCTGCGCCTCGGGACGCGGCAGGCCCCGGCTCTCGTAGATCTCGACCAGGATCCCCCGCTCCTGCTGTGGCGTGTGGATGAGCTGCCGGCGCTGCAGGTCGACCTGGTAGTCGAGCAGCTCGCGCTGCGAGCGGACCGACACATACTCGCCGACGGCCATCGAGAAGCTTCCCGCGAGGAGCCCGGCGACACCGGCGACGACGATCGCGTGGGGGTCCTCCGATGCGGCCGCGGCGACGCCCATGATCAGCGAGAGGTTCGTGACGAGGCCATCGGTCGCGCCGAACACGACCGGCCGGACCACCGACGCGCCGCGCACCTCGTGCGGGCTCGAGACCTCGAACGCGCCGCGTGAAGCGGCGACGATCCCGCGAGCGCGTTCCACGACATCCATGGCGCCTCCGACATGCGTGCTCCGGGCATCCGATCCCCGCCGTCGCGCCCTCGATCGGCCCTCATCCTGCTCCGACGCGCCCGATCCGTCAGGGCGGCCCGTCGCACGGGGAGGCCGGCCGGGTCTGGACACCCTGCCCCGCACACCGGGTGCCATCCCCGGGAAGACGTCCTGCCGGATCGCGCCTCCGCGGCCCGGCTCGACGCGGCCCGGCTCGACCGGGAGCGCTAACGCAGCTCGGACAGCGGCGCCAGCTCGAACGACGGGACGATCTCCCCGACCACCTCGCCGCGTGGATCGCGGAGTGCGGGATGGTGCCACGTCTCGAGCGCGCGCATCTCGCGTTCGCCGACGATCCCGATCTGTCGCAGTGCCTCGACGGTCACGGCAGGCCGCGCCCGTCCCCCGGCGTCCCCATCCTCGATCTTCGCGGCGAAGCCGGCTGGTCGATGGCCCGGCGCGTGCGGCACGAGGCCGAGCGCCTGCAGCGCCTCGGCGCCGCCCTTCGCACACACGCGTCCGGGCAACGCTTGCATGAGCGCGGTGTCGAAACGGTCGCGCGGTCCGGCGACGAGCTCGGGGGCGGCCATCATGGCGTCCCGGATCCGCGTCAGCGCGGGAACGAGCGCGCGCCCCCTGGCGTCCTGCGCGGCCCCGGCGGGATCCGCGAGCCGGAGGTAGGCGCGCGCGACGTCGATGAGCGTCACGTGGTACGTGAGGATCCCGCAGGCATCGACCGACGTCACGAGGTCGCCGGGCCGTCGACCGAGCACGCGGGCAAGGGCGTCCCGGAACGCCACCTGCGTCGGGTGCTCGGGCAGCCAGTACTCCTCCAGCGGCCACCCGGCGTACTTGGCGAACAGCAGGAACGACGCGTGCTGCCCGGAGCACTGGTGCCGGATCATGCCGGGCCGCTCACCGTCGCGCGCGAGCCGCTGCGCGGTGACCTGGTCGAGGGGCGCGTTCGCCGTCCCGCACCCGAGCATCGACTGGCTGACCTGTGCCCGGCGAAGCATCGCCTGGATGGTCCTGACGTGCAGATCCTCGCCCGAATGGGAGGCGGCGAGCACGGCGAGCTCGGGGGCCGACAGGTCGAACGCGTCGGCGACGCCGGCCTCGACGAACGCGACGAGCCCGAGGGGCTTCGCAGCCGACCGCAGGGCGACGACGGTGTCGGGATCTCCGATCGCCCGCTCGATCGACCCGTCGATCCCCACCTGCACGACGTGGCCGCGGTGCCGGCTCTCGCTGATCCCGCCGCGCCGCACCTCGACGAGCACGGGCGGCGCCGTGCGACTCGGGCGGGTCGTGCGGGGACGAGATCGCGCTGCCGGCGCTGGTTCCGAGGGGGGCTCCGACATGGTGGCTCGACGGGCGGGCATGGCGTGATGGTAGCGCGTCGAACAGGGCCGACCGATGCTAGGATCGCGACGGTTCCACCTGCCTGATCCCAAGGAGGAACGCGTGCCTGCCTCCCCCGGCCTGCCCGGCCCCGACGATCTCGCGTGGCTCCCGGCGACGGTCCACGTGTCGCACCATCCGGCGATTCTCCACAAGCTGGCGCTCCTGCGGGACGTGCGCACGGAGCCCAAGAAGTTCCGGGAGCTCGTGCGCGAGATCAGCTGGCTGCTCGGGTACGAAGCGCTCGCCGACGCGAGGCTCCGCGACGTTCCCGTGCGGACGCCCATGGAGGAGACGGTCGGGGACGAGCTCGCCGACCGGATCGGCCTCGTGCCGATCCTGCGCGCCGGCCTCGGCATGCTCGACGCGATGCTCGAGTTGATGCCGACCGCACAGGTCTGGCATCTCGGCCTGTTTCGGGACGAGCGGACGCTGCGTCCCGTCGAGTACTACAACAAGCTCCCCGACTCGGCGACCGTCGACGTGTGCCTGATCCTCGACCCCATGCTCGCGACCGGGGGCTCGGCAACGGCGGCGATCGAGGTGCTCAAGCGCTGGGGCGCGGTCCGGATCAAGCTGCTGAACCTCATCGCCGCGCCGGAAGGGATCCGCGCCGTGACCGAGGCACATCCCGATGTCGAGGTCCACTGCGCAGCGGTGGACCGGCAGCTCAACGAGCGCGGCTACATCCTGCCGGGGCTCGGAGATGCGGGCGACCGCCAGTTCGGGACCGGCCGGGCTGGCTGAGGGGAGGGTCCACCGCCGCATGACCCACTCGCGCTATCCGGCTCCCCTGGACCTCGACCCCTCCTGGGCCGCCGACACGGTCGCGGTGCAGGCAGGCCGCCCCCGGCGAGAGCCGGGGGCGCCGATGAACCCCGTCCTCACCCTGAGCTCGACCTACGTCCAGGACGCGAGCCTGGAGTACGGCCGCGAGGGCAACGCCGGCTGGGGAGCGCTCGAAGCGGCGCTCGGCTCGCTCGACGGCGGGGCCGCCGTGACGTTCGCGTCGGGCCTCGCGGCGGCCACCGCGATCGCCGACCTCGTGCCGCCTGGCGGGACCGTCGTGCTGTCGTCGGTGACGTACTACGGTGTCCGGAACATCCTCGAACGGCTGGCCGCGAGCGGCCGCCTCCGCTTCCGCACGGCTCCGACAGACGACACCGCAGCGTTCCTGGAAGCAGCGGATGGGGCCGACATGGTGTGGGTGGAGTCGATCGCGAACCCGCTCCTGGCGGTCGCCGACGTCCCGGCGATCGCCGCCGGCGCTCGCCGGCGCGGCGCCCTCAGCGTCGTCGACGCGACGTTCGCGACGCCGCTGCGCCAGCGCCCGCTCGAGCTCGGGGCCGACATCGTCCTCCACTCCGCGACGAAGTTCATCGGCGGGCACTCGGACCTGCTGCTCGGGGCGGTGGTGTGCCGGGACGCCGCACACGCCGGGGCGGTCGCGGCGTACCGCCACGACCATGGCTCGATCCCTGGCGGTCTCGAGGCGTTCCTCGCGCTGCGCGGGCTGCGCACGCTCGCGGTCCGGCTCGACCGGGCCGAGGCGTCGGCCGCCGAGCTCGCCCGCCGCCTCTCGTCGCACCCCCTCGTCGCGCGGGTCCACTACCCGGGCCTGCCGGGCGATCCGCAGCACGAGCGCGCGTCGCGCGTGCTGCCCCACGGCGCCGGAGCGATGGTGTCGTTCGAGGTCGCGGGGAGTGTCGAGCAGACGGATGCGTTCCTGTCGCGGCTCCGACTCATGACCCACGCAACGAGCCTGGGCGGCGTCGAGTCGCTCATCGAGCGCCGCGCGCGGTACGCCGGAGACGCCGCGATCGTCGCCCCCACCCTGTGCCGGATGTCCGTCGGGATCGAGAACGTGGAGGATCTCTGGACCGACCTCGACGGGGCACTGCGGTTCGCGCTCGGCTGAGCCGGCCAGGTCCCACTCGAAGCCGGCCAGGTCCCACTCGAATCTGCGGGACTGCAAGAGCGGTTGAGCCGGCCGGACAACGTTGCGCCGTCCGGGCCAGCGGTCTCACACGACCCGTGGCGGGTAAGGGGACTGCAGGCCCGACACCACGCGGAGGGGCACGGGCGTCCGGCGAGCCGAGAGGCGCCGCAGGGTAAGGTGCCGGCACGATTGCACGTGGTCGCGTCCCGCCGCGGCACCCTTCGCATGGGCCCGCGTTCCCGTCGACGCCACGGGCGATCGCGTCGCTGACCGCGGCACTCGCACTCGTGCTCGCGGCGTGCGTCCCCCAGCGCGCGGCCGGCAGCCTGCCGCCGACGCTGACCTTCCAGGCCGAGCCCGGAGGGCAGGTCGCCATGCAGGACGGCATCCCCGTTCCGACGTTCGACCACCAGGCGGCGACGCTCGACGCTCGATCTGTCGGGCGCGTGGCGGCACCAGGCGGCGACGCTCGACGCCGGCCTGTCGCTCGCCGACCGGACGGTGGCCCTCGCGACGATCGCGGCCGACGCGGGACACTTCCCCCGCCCGGCAGACCGCGCCGCGGAACCCGCCGGCGCCCGGCGCCATCCTCGGCGATCCCCGCCGAAGATTCGGATCCGCCGGTCGGCGCTCGCAGCAGCGGCCGGGGTGATGCCGCCAGCGCCCGCCCCCCCCGAACCTCGATAGCGACGCCGCGGCGAGTCGGTTCGGACACGCTGCGTGCCGGGCTGCGCCGCGAATCGGCGGGGCGCGCCGGCGGCGGCGAGCGTAGGATCCAGACGTCAGTCATCTGACATCGCGTAGGACGCGGCCGCAGCGGCCTCGGACGGCGGCGGGAACCCGCCGGCGCCCGGTCCAGGAGGGGCCCGCCGCCAGCCGCCCAGACACTCGGAGGTGTGAGGGTGCGGACAGACACCGGACGACGTCGACTGATGGCGGGCGCTCTGCTCGCGACCCTGTCGTTGCTGGCCGCCGGCTGCGGGGCCGGCGCGACCAGCGCACCCGCGGCATCGAGCGCCGCGGCCGCGAGTTCGGGGCCGGCCGCCCCGAGCGCCGCGGGCAGCACCGCGCCCGTCTCCTCCGCCGCAGCGCCGTCGGCGGCTGCGGCGTCTGCTGCCCCCGGCGCCAGCGCCGCAGCGGCAGCACCGTCGACCCCGCTCAAGGTCGCGCTCGTTGCCCCGAGCTCACGGAACGACCTGAGCTGGACGCAGACGATGGTCGCCGCCCTCCAGAGCCTCCAGAAGTCGGACAACCTGCAGATCGCGATCTCGGACAACCAGTTCGTGATTGCCGACGCCGGGAACATCATCCGGCAGTACGCGACCGAGGGCTACAACCTCATCATCGCCCACGGTTCCCAGTACGGCTCGACGATCCAGCAGCTCGCCCCGCAGTTCCCCAAGGTCTCGTTCGCCTGGGGCACGGCCGGATCGACGTTCAACCAGCCGAACGTCTTCGCCTATCTCGCCGCTGCGAACGAGGGCGGCTACGTCGAGGGCGCGATGGCCGCCATGCTGAGCAAGTCCCACGTGCTCGGCGCGATCGGGCCGATCGCGGCCGGTGACGACAAGCTGTTCATCGACGGGTTTGCGGCCGGCGCGAGGTCGGTCGACCCGAAGGTCGTCATCCACCCCGTCTACACGGGGTCCTACAGTGACGCCAGCCTCTACGCGACCGCGGCCAAGACGTTCGTGGCGGGTGGGGCCGACGTCCTGGCGGGGACGACCCAGGCGTCGTCGGGCGCCATCGGCGTCGCGCGGCAGAACAACCTGCCATGGTTCGGCAACGACTGGCCGATGGACTCGCTGGCGCCGAAGAACGTGGTGGCCACCGAGGTCTACAACTGGGCGCCGTCGCTCCACCAGATGTTCACGGAGATCCGGAACGGCACGCTCGGCGGAGCGACCTACTCGATCACGCTGGGCAACGGCGGCGAGGTCATCCAGTTCAACGCCGGCTTCAACCTCCCCGCGAACGTCAAGGCCAAGGCCGAGTCGCTGATCAAGGCCATCGCGGGCGGGACCCTCACGCCAGCACAGTGATCGGCGTGCGCGTCCTACCCGTCCGGCGGACGGCTTGCGGCACGCAGGTACCCGACCGTCTCACACAACCGGCGCGCGGCGACCGGCGCGCACCCTGACAGCGTTCTCAGCATGCATGGACTCGAAGAGGCGCTCGCGCGCGCCCGGCGACGTGTCGAGCAGGCGGTGCCGTACAGCCCCGAATGGGACGCCGCGACGGACGAGGTCGCGGAACTCGAGGAACTCCTGGCCGACCTTGCGCACGACGAGCCTCGGCCGTCCGGCCACGAGTCGCCCGACGCCGCCTGACCGGGCGGTCTCCGGCTGCGACGCCGGCAGACCGTCCGGACGGCCTCAATCGACGGAGCGGCTATCAGCCGGCGGAGGTGTTCACCCGCGCGCGCCCGCGCGGCGCGGATCCGGCCGGCCGGTGCCGGGCTCAGCCGGCGGAGGCCGGCGCGGTTCGCCGCGCGCGATCCGCGAACGCAGCGCGCTCAGTCAGCGGAAACTGCCGGGTCCGCCGTCACGCCCGCGCGGTCCACCGCCACGCTCTCCCGTTCGCGCCGCTCAGCCGCCTGACCTTCCCGCATCCCCGGCGTCGGACCGGAGCGGCGCGCCGCCTCCATGTCGAGCTGGCGGATCCACTCCCGCCCGTGCAGGTCCACCGGGATCTTGGTCAGGACTGACATCGACACGCTCCGAGCTGTGGAGGAGGAGGCCCTCGGGATGGGGGCCGGGGTTGGGCGGTTCGTGAACGGTCGGGAGTCCGCCGCCACGCTCCGGAATCGTCCTCCCTGCCGCGTCGCCGTCCAGCGGGATTTCCGTCCTACCGCGACCCGGACCATTCGGCGACGCAGCCGGCTGCGCTGCGCACACCTCGGTCGACAGCGAGCGGCCTGGCGGTGTGATGGGTCTGCGATACGCCGGGCGCCTGGCACCGTCGCGTGGGCGGCCTCCCGGACCGCAGGCTGTGGGGCCGTGCGGTGCGGAACCCGATGAGCCCGCTCACGCGCCCGGACCGGCTGCTCGATGACGCGCCGGTCGGCCTCGGCACGCTCGACGACGAACTCCGGTACGTGCGGGTCAACGCGGCGCTCGCCGGACTGACGGGCCTGCCGCGGGACGAGCACGCCGGCCGGAGGGTGCAGGAAGTGTCTCCCGGGATCGACCCGGAGGTCGTCGGTCTCATGCGCCGCGTTCTGCAGTCCGGCGTCCCGGTCGTCAACGTCGAGCTGGATGCAAGGGCGCTGGGCGTCGGGCAGGCGTCCGACGGCCGCTGGCTCGCGAGCTACCTCCCGATCCGTGACGATGCCGGGCGCATCGCCGGCATCAACATGTCGCTGGTCGACATCACCCAGAGGAGCGGCGCCGAGGACCGCGTCCGGGCGCTGCTGCGCGTCGGGATCGGGCTCGCAGGTGCGCTCACGCCCACCGACGTCGCAGACGTCGTCGTCCGGCAGGCGCTGCCGGCCATCGGCGCCCGCGCCGCGTGCCTGGTGCTGCTGTCGGACGAGCAACGGCTCGAGGTCGTCCGCTCGGAGGACGCGACGATCGATTCCGGGGCGAGCAGTGCCGGCACGGCCGCCGGCCTACGCGGCGGGGGTACCACCGCCGCGTCCATCCACGCGCCGCTCGCGCTCGCGCGAGCGATCCGGGAACGCCGGGCGGTGTTGTTCGGAGATCCTGCGCGGCGCGGCTCATCGGATGCGCTGCTGCTCGACACGGGTGCCCCCGGCGCCACCGCACACCTCCCGCTGATCGTCGAGGGGCGGCCGGTGGGGGGCCTCGAGATCGCGTTCGCGGCGGGCAGGGAGTTCAGCCGCATCGACCGCGACTTCCTCGGGGCGCTCGCACAGGAGACGGGGCAGGCGCTCGAACGCTCGCGGCTGTACGAGGCCGAGCGCACGGCGCGCCAACGGGCGGAGGCGGAACACGAGCAGCGGGACCTCCTCGCACAGATCGTCGAGTCGGCCGAGGACGCGATCGTCTCCACGACGCTCGACGGCGTCGTGACGAGCTGGAACGCAGGCGCCACACGGATCTTCGGCTACACGAGCGATGAGATGCTGGGGAACGACCTCGACCGCATCGTTCCCGAGGACCTCCGTGGTGAGACGCACGCCCTGCGACGGCGGGTTGCGCGCGGCGAGCGGATCCAGGCGCACGAGACGCAGCGGGTGGCGAAGGACGGCCGGCGGGTGGACGTGTCGCTGACGGTCTGGCCGCTCCGCGACGCGCAGGGACGCGTGATCGGCGAGTCGCGGATCGACCGGGACATCACGGCGCGCAAGCAGCTGGAGGGGCAGCTGCTGCAGGCGCAGAAGATGGAGAGCATCGGGCGCCTTGCCGGCGGTGTCGCTCACGACTTCAACAACATCCTGACCGCCATCACGGGGTACAGCGAGCTGCTCATCGCCGAGCTCGGCCCGGCGGACCCCGCTCGCGAGCACGTGGAGGCGATCCGCACCGCGGCCGAGCGGGCGGCGAGCCTGACGCAGCAGCTGCTCGCGTTCAGCCGCCGCCAGGTCCTCCAGCCGCGTGTCCTCGATCCGAACGACATCATCGCGCGGATGGAGCCGCTGATCCGGCGCCTGATCGGCGAGCACATCGAGCTCGACGCGGTGCTGCGGGCCACCGGCGCGATCCGCGCGGATCCGTCGCAGCTCGAGCAGGTGGTGCTGAACCTGGCCGTCAACGCGCGGGACGCGATGCCGGAGGGAGGGCGGCTGTCAATCCGGAGCGACGACGCCGAGTTCGATCAAGCGTACGCGTCCGAGCACTTCGAGGTCGCGCCCGGCAAGTACGTCCTCCTGACCGTCAGCGACACGGGCGTCGGCATGGACGCGGCGACGAAGTCGCACGTGTTCGAGCCGTTCTTCACGACGAAGGAGAGCGGCCGGGGCACCGGGCTCGGTCTCGCCACGATCTACGGCATCGTGCGCCAGTCCGGCGGCCACATCTGGCTCTACAGCGAACCGGGACTGGGCACGACCTTCAAGGTGTATTTCCCGGCCGTGAGCCGGGTCACCGGCGAGCCGGTGCCGTTCCGCCTCGAGGCGCCGTCGCGCGGCACCGAGACGATCCTGCTCGTCGAGGACGAGCAGGCGGTCCGCGACCTCGCCCGGCTCGTGCTGGAGCGGCAGGGCTACATCGTGCTCGCGGCGGCCGATGGACGGGAGGCGCTGCAGGTCGCAGCCCGGGACCCGCGGCACTTGGACCTGCTCGTCACGGACGTCGTCATGCCGGGCATGAGCGGCCCCGACCTGGCGCGGACGCTCCGCGCCGGCCGGCCCGATCTGCGAGTGCTGCTGCTGTCGGGCTACACGCGGGACGCGGTCGGACGCCGCAACGAGCTGGAGGCGGGGATGGCGTTCCTCGGCAAGCCCTTCACGCCGGACACGCTGGCGCGCAAGGTGCACGAAGCGCTGACGTCACCGGAGTCCGCGCCGCCATCCAGGTCTGCGCCGGCGCAGGAGGGCCTCAGGACGCCAGCCCCTCGTCCGCCAGGTCGAGCGCCCGGTCGATGATCGCGAAGCCCTCCGCGAGCTCGTCCTCGGTGATGGAGAGCGGCGGGTTCGTGGAGATGGCGTTCCACCGGACGAACGTGTACATCCCCTGCTCGCGCAGCGACCGCGCGACGACCTGCATCTCGGGGCTGGTGCCGTTGTACGGCGCCATCGGCACGTATGGGTCGCGGCTCCTGGCCAGCTCGATGATCCCGAACAGGCCGATGTTCCGGACCGACCCCACCGACGGGTGCTTCTCGCGCAGCGCGAGGTGGTGCTCCCGCATCCGCTCGCCCATGCGGCGCGCCCTCGCAATCAGGTCGTCGTCCTCATAGACGGAGATCGTGGCGAGGGCGGCGGCACAGCCGACGGGGTGGCTGTTGTACGTGAGTCCGCCGTAGAAGACGTGGTCCTTGAAGTAATCGCCGATGTCGTGGCGCACGGCGACCGCGCCGAGCGGGACGTAGCTCGACGTGAGGCCCTTCGCCATCGTCAGGATGTCGGGCACCACGCCCCAGTGGTTCACTGCGAACCATTCGCCGGTCCGGCCGAACCCCGACATCACCTCGTCGGCGATGAGGAGGATCCCGTACCGGTCGCACAGCTCGCGCAGGCCCTGGAGATAGCCGTCGGGGGGCACGAGGATGCCGTTCGTGCCGACGACCGGCTCGATCATGATCGCGGCGATCGTCTGCGGTCCCTCGTACATGAGGATCCGCTCGGTCTCGCGCAGGACCTCGTCCGCGGGGCGCGACTCGGCCTCGCCCCAGGGGAGCGTGTCGGGAAGCCGCACGACCCCCGGGATCCCGGGCTCGTTGGCCCAGCGGCGCGGGTCTCCGGTCAGCGTCATCGCGCCGGCCGTCGCGCCGTGGTAGCTGCGGTAGCGGACGGCTACCTTGTGCCGGCCGGTGAAGAAGCGCGCGAGCTTGATCGCGTTCTCGTTGGCCTCCGCTCCGCCGTTCGTGAAGAAGACCTTGTCGAGGTCGCCGGGGAGCAGGTCGGCCAGCTTCCGCCCGAGTCGCGCACGAGGCTCGGTCGCCATGAACGGGTTCGCGTACGCGAGCTTCCCGGCCTGCGCCGTGATCGCGTCCACCACGCGCGGGTCGCCGTGCCCGATGTTCACGCTCATCAGCTGACTGTTGAAGTCGATGTAGCGGGTGCCGTCGGGCGAGTAGAAGTACACGCCCCTGGCCCGGTCCACCGCGATGGGATCCACCGCCGACTGCGCCGACCACTCGTACAGCGTGTACTGCCTCGAGAGCTGGACGATCTCCTCGGCCGTGAGCCGGTCGGTGCTGATGCTCATCGCTCACCTCTTACGTCGACGTGCCCGGCTGATGCCGCAGGGCTCGCGGTCTCCGGGATCATGGTCGCAGCGGTCCCGGACCGGAGCCTACCTCGCCTCGACGGCGACCGCGTACCCTTCCCCCTCGTCCTCGCGGCCACCGTGGTAGCCGGCGGAATCCGGCCGGCCGATCCCGGACTGAGCCACCACGTTGCCGTGGCGAAGGCCGCGGAAGTCCTCCAGCGAGGTCCAGCCGCGGTGGGCATTCCGCCCGAGGAAGGCGGTCATCCCGTCGATCAGCTCCCGGATCACGTTCGGCCCGATGGCGTGGTCCAGCATGGCCGCGGTGGCGACCTGCACGGTCCCGCAGCCCAGGAGGAAGTACGAGAGCGCCTGGTCGAAGCTGGAGATGCCGCCGATGCCGGAGAACTCGCGATCCGGGAACGCCTGCGTCAGCTGGGCCATCTTGGCCAGCGACTGGGGGAAGATCGCCGGTCCGCCCAGGCCGCCGGACGAGACGTAGCCATCCACGTTGATCTCGAAGTCGAGAGTGGCCGGGTCGAGGGGCGGGAGGGCCGGGAACGTGTTCGAGGACGAGATCGCGTCGCCGCCCATCCGGAACACCGCCTCGGCCTCCTCGACGATGTCCGCGCTGGCCGGGGTCAGCTTCACCCAGACCGGGACGCGTGCCACCTCCTTGACGACCCTGGTGGAGATGGAGCAGAGCACCGGGTCCTTGCCGACGTTCGCCCCCATGTCGACCCGGTCCATGTGCGGGCACGAGAGGTTGAGCTCGATCGCCTGGACCCCCGCGTCCTGCACGCCGCGGACCAGGGTCTGCCAGTTGTCGAGTTCCCTGTCGTCGCCCGAGCCGGCCATGATCGACGCGACCAGCACTTTGTCCGGGTAGGCCTTCCTGATCCGCTCCAGGCGCGGGATCCACCAGTCGAGCGGCTTGTCGGAGATCAGCTCCCAGTTCCACGACGCGAGCAGGGTGGAGTCCGGGCGCTTCGACATGGAGATCCGGGGGCCCGCGTTGTCCACCCGGAGGAACTTCGTCTTCGGACCGCGCACGTTGACGACCGGGTGGAGGCCGATCGTCTTGGTGACCACGCCGCCCCAGCCTGCGTCGAAGGCGCGGGTGATGTTCGATTCGGATTCGGTCGGCGGCGCGGACGCCAGCAGGAACGGGTTCTCGAAGCGAATGCCCGTGAAGACGGTCGACAGGTCGGCCACGAGACGCTCCTCCACCTTGACGTGAAACCGGAATGGTCAGGGCCGATTCGGCTGACGCACCAGCGCCATCCGGCCCTTTTCCCCGGCGCTCCGTGCGCCGGGCGGCGCGGAAAGCGCGATGGGGGCCCTTCCCCGGCGGGAGGGGTCCCCATCGTCTCCGGCGTTGCGCGGCCGGCCACCGCCGGCCGCGACGAGGTCAGGCCGCCGGTTCGGCCGAGGGCTGGGGAACCTCGGAGCCCACGGGGATCTTCGTGAGGATCGCGTAGATCGCGAAGGCCACCACCAGGCCCACGGCCCAGCTGTAGTCGGCGAGCGGCTTGAGGACGGGGATGATCCCGTTGGCCGGGAAGGGACCGTCCGTGCCGGCGGCGGTGTACGAGCCCCCGATCGCGAAGACGATCCCGATGATCAGTGCCGCCACGGCCTTCCAGTTCCAGCCGCGCACGTAGCTGTACACGCCCGACGGTTTGTAGAGGTCGGCGAGACGCAGCGAGGTGCGCCGGACGTACCAGTAGTCGGCGATCAGGACGCCCGCGATGGCTCCCGTCGCGCCGCCGTAGGTGCCCAGCCACGTGAAGATGTACACGTGCGGGTCGGCGAGAAGGTTCCAGGGCTGGATGAGGATCCCGACCACGCCCGTGATCAGCCCGCCGGTGCGGAAGTTGATCCGGGAGGGCCAGGCGTTCGAGAAGTCGTACGACGGGCTCACGATGTTGGCCGCCACGTTGACGGAGAGGGTGGCGACGGCCAGCGTGAACAGGGCGAAGACCACCACGAGCGGGTTGGTGAACTGGCCGGTGAGGGCGACCGGATCCCAGATCGGCTTCCCGTAGACGACGACCGTGGCGGATGTCACGAGGACCGCGATCAGGGGGAAGATCGTCATGGTCGTGGGGAGGCCCAGGGCCTGGCCAAGGGCCTGCTGACGCTGGCTCCGGCCGAACCGGGTGAAGTCCGGCATGTTGAGCGACAGCGTGGACCAGAAGGCGATCATGCCCATCAGCGAGGGCGGGAAGACCTTGAACCAGAAGTCCGAGCCCCAGCCAAGCGTGCCGTGATCCTGCACGAGGGGCCCCAGGCCGCCGGCCTGGATGGTCATCCAGACGAGGAGGAGCACCGCGACCGCGAACACGAAGGGCGCGGCCCAGTTCTCGAAGCGGCGGACGGCGCCCATGCCCCGCAGGATGATGAGGATGTTGAGGCCCCAGAAGACGATGAAGCTCAGCCACATCGTCCAGGGCTGCGAGGCCGCCGTCCCGAACCCTATCGTGATCGGAGCCGCGTTCTTCCACCAGCCGCCCAGGATCGCCCCCATCAGGGTGTACACGGCTCCACCGCCGATCCAGGTCTGGATGCCGAACCAGCCACAGGCGACCCCGGCCCGCAGGAGGGCCGGCAGGTTGGCCCCGAAGACGCCGAACGAGGCCCGAGCGAACACCGGGAACGGAATCCCGTACTTGGTGCCCGCGTGGCTGTTCAGGAGCATGGGCGCGAGCACGATGATGTTCGCGACCATGATGGTGAAGATGGCCTGGTACCAGGCCATGCCGAGCGCCACGAGACCGGAGGCCAGCAGCCAGGTCGGGATGTTATGGGCCATCCCGACCCAGAGGGCCACGTAGTTGTAGGTGGTCCAGGTGCGCCTGGCGATCGGGACCGGCGCGAGGTCCGCGTTGTGGAGCGGGGAGCCATCGAGCGCCGCGTCCGCCGCGGGCGTCAGCTCATGCCTCCCATCCGGTAGGACGATCTCCCCCTGCATCGCCGCTGTCATGGCCATCCCTCCGTTGTGGTTCCTCAAGTCGTGAAACGCACGGATCGATGATCAGACGCCTGAGACCGGGCTACCTCCTGCTGCGGATCCCTCCTCTCTCCTCCGAGCCCCTGCCCGCGCGGCGATCGGCCCGCGGTGACCGGCCGCGAGGCGAGCCACGCCGCGGCCCGAGGTGGGCTGCAGGTCCCGGCTCTTCCCCCCCGTCCGGCCTGTGCATCGCGGGCCAGCCGGCATGCACATAGCGGGGACTGTACAGCCTCGGCATGGGCGACGGTAACCTGGATTCGCGCGGCGGACCGCGGCCTCGGCGCTCGTGGCGCACGCCGGCAGCCGCTCCGCGCCCCGCCGCGCCCGCGCGCACGACGCGGGTCCTGCGCGGTGTGTGGGTGCGCGCAGGGAGGGTGCGAGCAGCCCCGCCGCGGGTGTACGCTCGGCGCTTCTTCGACCGACCGAGCGAGGTGTGCCAATGACCCGGATCGTTCGCGGCGCGCTCTTGCAGACCGACTGGACCGGCGACAAGGAGTCGATGATCCAGAAGCACGAGGAGGCGGCCCACGAAGCCCGTCGCCAGGGCGCCCAGGTGATGTGCTTCCAGGAGCTCTTCTACGGCCCCTACTTCTGCCAGGTCCAGGACGCGCAGTACTACTCGTACACCGAGCACATCCCGGACGGGCCGACCACGCGGCGGATGCAGGACCTGGCGAAGCAGACCGGGATGGTCCTCGTGGTGCCGATGTACGAGGCGGACGAGCGGACGCCGGGCCTCTACTACAACACCGCGGCCGTCATCGACGCCGACGGCACGTACCTCGGCAAGTACCGCAAGACGCACATCCCCCACGTCCAGGGCTTCTGGGAGAAGTTCTACTTTCGGCCCGGCAACCTCGGCTACCCGGTCTTCGAGACCGCCATCGGCCGGGTCGGCGTCTACATCTGCTACGACCGCCACTTCCCGGAGGGCGCCCGGGCGCTCGGCCTGAACGGCGCCGAGATCGTGTTCATCCCGTCGGCGACGAGCCGCGGACTGTCGGAATACCTCTGGCGCATCGAGCAGGTGAGCCACGCGGTGGCCAACGGCTACTTCGTGGGCACCATCAACCGGGTGGGGATCGAGCCGCTCGGCGAGGACGACTTCTACGGGCAGAGCTACTTCGTCGACCCGCGCGGCCAGTTCGTCGGCGCGCTCGGCGACGCGCACAAGCCGGAGCTGCTGGTCCGGGACCTCGACCTGGACAAGATCCTGGAGGTCCGGAACACCTGGCAGTGGTACCGGGATCGGCGCCCGGACGCCTACCAGGACCTCGTTCGTCCCTGACGCCGGCCAGCCCGGTCACGAGACGGAGCGCAAGGGATCGGCCATGGACTTCGGGTTCACCCTCAAGCCCGACCATCCGATCGAGCGCATCGTGGCGCTCACGCGGCTGGCGGAGGCGTCGGGCTTCACGTACGGCTGGCTCTTCGACAGCCACGTGCTGTGGCGCGAGCCGTATCCGCTGCTGACGCTCATGGCGCAGGCGACGGACGCGATGCGCCTGGGGACGTGCGTGACGAACCCCGCCACGCGCGAGCCGAGCGTCACGGCCTCCGCGCTCGCCGTGCTCGACGAGCTGAGCGGCGGGCGCATGGACCTGGGCATCGGACGAGGGGACTCGTCGCGCCGTGTGCTCGGCAAGCAGCCG
This sequence comes from Chloroflexota bacterium, assembly GCA_021785175.1. GTDB lineage: Bacteria > Chloroflexota > Limnocylindria > Limnocylindrales > CSP1-4 > JAJYNJ01. Next base: position 36,823 of record JAJYGH010000040.1, read on the forward strand.
ACGTCGATGGCGGAGCTGGAGGAGGCGATCCACGTCATCCGGGCTCTCGTCGAGGGGCGGCAGGTCGAGTATCGGGGCACGCTCCTCGCGCTGCCGTGGACGCCGGGACACCGGCTGCCGGTGTGGGTCGCGGGGTACGGCCCGGTCGCGCTGCGGCTGACGGGGCGCGTCGGCGACGGCGCGATGCTCCAGATCGGCGACCCGGAGCTGATCCGGTGGTTCGTCTCGCAGGTGCGCGCGTCGGCGCTCGAGTCGGGCCGCGAGCGGGACGCGGTGCGGGTGATGGCCGCCGCCCCGGCGCACGTCGGCGACCTGGCCGAGTGCCGCGACCGGGTCCGCTGGTTCCCGGCGCTCGTCGGCAACCACGTCGTCGACCTCGTGAACCGCTACCGGGGCGACGACCTGCCGGCCGGCCTGACGACGTACGTCCGGACGCGCACCGGGTACGACTACCTGCACCATGCCGAGGTGGGCTCGTCGAACGCCGAATTCGTGACCGACGAGATCGTCGATCGGTTCTGCCTGGTCGGTCCGGTCGAGGCGCACGTCGCGAAGCTCCGGGAACTCGTCGCGGCGGGCGTCGACCAGTTCAACGTGTACCTGATGAACGGCGACGAGGAACGGATGCTCGAGATCTATGGGCGCGAGGTGATCCCGGCCCTCCGGGATGTCACGGCTGCGAGCGCCTGAGCACGTCCGGTCGCAGGAACCGGCCCGGGTCCGGAACAGGGAGCCAGGAGGTCTGATCGATGAGAACGCTCATCGCGAACGGCACGGTGGTGAACGCGGACGGCTCGGCGGAGGCCGACGTCCTCGTCGACGGCGAGGCGATCGCGCTGGTCGGGCACGACCTCGCGTCAGCCGGGGTGACGGTGGACCGCACGATCGACGCGCGGGGCAGGTACGTGATCCCGGGCGCGATCGACGCGCACACCCACTTCGACATGCCGTTCGGCGGCACGATGTCGAAGGACACGTTCGAGACGGGCACGCGGGCGGCGGCATTCGGCGGCACCACGACGATCATCGATTTCGCGATCCAGCCCAGGGGCGGCTCGCTGCGCGAGGGCATCGACGCGTGGCACGCGAAGGCCGAGGGCAACTGCGCGATCGACTACGGGTTCCACATGATCGTCTCGGACGTCCGCGACGACGTGCTCGCCGAGATGGACCAGGTCGTCGGCGAGGGGATCCCCGAGTTCAAGCTGTTCACGGCCTACCCGGGCGTGCTCTACAGCGACGACGGCGCGATCTTCCGGGCCATGCAGCGGTCGGTCGACAACGGTGGGCTGATCATGATGCACGCCGAGAACGGCATCGCGATCGACGTCGTGGCGAATCAGAATGCCGACTCGGGGCACACGGAGCCGTGGTACCACGGTGTCTCGCGGTACCCGGTCTTCGAGGGAGAGGCGGCGAACCGCTGCATCCGGCTGGCCGAGGCGGCCGGGTCGGCCGTCTACATCGTCCACCTGTCGGCGCGCGACGCCCTCGACGCCGTCCGGGCGGGCCGGGATCGCGGGACGCCGGTGTACGCCGAGACGTGTCCGCAGTACCTCTTCCTCTCGCTCGACGATCTCGGCAACGGCTTCGAGGGTGCCAAGTTCGTCTGCTCACCGCCGCTCCGCCCGAAGGAGCACTGGGCCGAGCTGTGGAAGGGCCTGCAGGCCGACGACCTGCAGGTGGTGAGCACGGATCACTGCCCGTTCGACTTCCACGGCCAGAAGGAGATGGGGCGCGGCGACTTCCGCAGGATCCCGAACGGGCTGCCCGCGGTGGAGGACAGGCTCGACCTGATGCACGACGGGGGTGTCGTGGGCGGGCACATCTCGCGCGAGCGCTGGGTGGAGGTGTGCTCGACGGCGCCCGCCCGCATGTTCGGGCTGGCGGGGCGCAAGGGCGTGGTGGCCCCCGGGGCCGACGCGGACCTGGTGATCTACGACCCGAACCGCCGGCACACCATCTCGGCCAGCACGCACCACATGGCGGTCGACTACTCGTGTTACGAGGGCCGCACCGTGCAGGGCGGCTCGGACATCGTCATGAGCCGCGGCCGGGTGATCGTCGAGAACGGAACCTACTGCGGCTCGCGGGGCGACGGGCGCTTCCTGCGCCGCGCGCCGACGGGCGACGCGCTGCGGCGGGGCGTGGCCTGAGGCAGGCAGCAGGCAGCGCCGGCGAGACAGACCACGCCCCTCGCGGCCAACAGGGCGGCCTGCCCGTCCAGGCACGATGCCGCGAGAGTTCGACGCCGTACTGGCCGGGAATCCCCCAGGGCGTTGCCGGCGGCGAAGCAGACGCGCCAGAGCCCGGCCCTCGCCTCGCCGCCGCCCGCCGAGGGCTGCGGTCCGGCGGCGAGGATCACGGACTCCGGGGTCGGGGCCTCTGGCCGAGCCGGCGACGAGGGTCGGAAGCCCGGCCAATGCGCCGGGATCGCCGCCGGAGCCACGTTACCTCGCACGGCAACGCTGCGGAGGATATTGCCAGGACAACGTGCGGCGAGCGCGCGCCGCTCGGGGTGACGGCTCCGACGCGCACGCGGCTACCTCGTGCGCGGGAAGCCGAGGTCCACCTTCGAGGTGCCCGGGTCCGGCCAGCGCGAGGTCACGACCTTGGCGCGCGTGTAGAACTGGACCCCCTCGGGGCCGTACATGTGCAGGTCGCCGAACAGCGACGACTTCCAGCCGCCGAACGAGTAGTACGCGACGGGCACCGGGATCGGCACGTTGATCCCGACCATGCCCACGGTGACGTCGAACTGGAACTGGCGGGCGGCGCCACCGTCCCGCGTGAAGATCGCCGTGCCGTTGCCCCAGGGGTTGTCGTTGATCAGGCGCACGGCGTCTTCGTAGGTGGGCACGCGGACCACCGTCAGGACCGGGCCGAAGATCTCGTCGCGGTAGCAGTCCATCGCGGGCGAGACGTGGTCGATGAGCGAGACGCCCAGGAAGAAGCCGTCCGACCGGTACAGCTCGTGCTGGCGGCCGTCGGCGACGACCGTCGCGCCCTGCCGCTCGGCGCTCTCCAGGTAGCCCGCCACGCGATCGCGGTGCTCCCGCGTGACCAGCGGCCCCATCTGACTCTCGGGGTCGCTGCCAGGGCCGACCTTCACCTCCGGCAGTCGCGCCCGGATGGCCTCGATGAGCGGATCCGCCACGTCGCCGACGGCCACCACGGTCGCGATCGCCATGCAGCGCTCGCCGGCCGAACCATACCCGGCGGAGACCGCCGCGTCGGCCGCCATGTCGATGTCCGCGTCGGGGAGCACGACCATGTGGTTCTTCGCCCCGGCCAGCGCCTGGCAGCGCTTGCCTCGAGCCGTCGCCTGCTCGTAGATGTACCGCGCGATCGGCGTGGATCCGACGAAGCTCACGGCCGCGACATCCGGATGCTCCAGGATCCGGTCGACCGCCACCTTGTCACCGTGCACCACGTTGAGCACGCCATCCGGGAGCCCGGCCTGCTGGAACAGGCGCGCCAGCAGCACGGACGCGGAGGGGTCCTTCTCGGACGGCTTCAGCACGACCGTGTTGCCGCAGGCGATCGCGTTGCTGAGCATCCAGAGCGGCACCATGGCCGGGAAGTTGAACGGCGTGATCCCGGCCACCACGCCCAGCGGCTGGCGGATCTGGTAGACGTCGATGCCCGTGGACACCTGCTCGCTGAACCCGCCCTTGAGCAGGTTCGGGATGCCGCAGGCGAACTCCACGTTCTCCAGCCCGCGCGACACCTCGCCGAACGCGTCCGACTCGACCTTGCCGTGCTCGGAGCTTACGACTCGCGCAAGCTCGTCGCGGTGCGACTCGACGACGTTGCGCATCCGGAAGAGGATCTCGGTGCGACGCGAGAGCGACGTGGCGCGCCAGGCAGGGAAGGCGTCGCGGGCCGCGCGGACGGCCGCGTCCACATCATCGACCGATGCGTACCCGACCTCCCGCGTCACGCGCCCGATCGAGGGGTCGTAGACGGGGCCGCTCCGGCCCGACGTCGCGGCGATGTCGCGGCCGCCGATCCAGTGATCGACGTGGTCAAGACCTGCTTCCGCGCCGCCCGGCGCGCGCTCCGTTACCTGCGTCATCGCTCACGTCCCTCGTCGCTCGAGAACCCGGTGTCCCGTTCGTTCGGCACGTACCACGATACCGCCTGGCGGCCGATCGGGCCGAGCGGCTGTGGCCGAGGGGCGGCAGGAACAAGCCGGGCTTCAGCGCCCACGGGGGTTCGGACGGCGCGATCAGGCCGGGCGGCGGGGCGCGCTCCGAGGCTTGCCGGGCGTGCGCGGGCCGTCGCGCGAGGGATCGGTCAGCTCACCGCCCGACGCCCCCACGCCGGACACGCCGTCACCGAACGTCCCGTCGCCGGCGATCTCCGGCTCGATCGGCGCTCCCGGGCGCAGCTGCCACGCCACCATGACCCCGACGAGGCAGAGGACGACGAGCGCGGCGATCTGCTCGACGTCAAGGCCTGCAACGGCGGGAGGGTTGGTCCACGTGAACCCGACGATCGCCCGACCGAGCAGCCACCACGCGAGCGCGAAGGCGTACCGCAGCCCCACGCCGGCGTGGAACGCGGAGACGCGGGCAGGGCCGGCGGACGCAGAGCGGGCCGGAGCCGACGCGAACGTGGCGAGCCCGACGACGAGCGCGCCGACCAGGGTCCAGGCGCCCTCGTAGACCTGGCTCGGATGGGCCGGAACGGAGGCGAGCGCCGAGAGCCACGGCCCTGGGCCCGTGAAGGCGACGGCCCACGGCCCGTTCCAGGGCACGCCCTGGCCGCCGCCCCCGAGCAGGTACGCGAGCTTCCCGAGGCCGATCGCGACGAGCAGCGGCACCGCCAGCGTGTCGAGCCACCGCCGCACGGGCACCTGGAGCAGCCGGCACATGAGCACGACCGTGAGGGTTCCGCCGAGGACGGCGCCGAGCAGCGAGAGGCTGCCCTGCCCCGGGTCGAGGAGGGCACCCGTGTGCGCCTGGTAGTAGTCGAGGAAATCGAGCGCGAGCACGAGCCGGCCGCCGACGACCGCGCCAGGGACCGCCGCCACGGCCAGGTAGAGGAGATCGTCCAGGCGGAGCGCGGGACGTCCGGGCACGCCGGCGATCGCCGACCTCCCGGAACCGTGATCGGCGCGCACGTATGCCGCGGCCAGGAGGAGCGCGGTCAGTATCGCGGCGGCGAGTCCAAGGGTCTCCCAGCGGACCGCGAACGGGCCGAAGTAGACGGTCGGATCGAACCCGAGGGTGATGACCGCGAACGGCACGGCCCGTCAGCCCGTCACGGCGTGCCGCGTCCCGCGGACACCGGTCGGTCGGCGGGGGGCATCGAGGCGGGCACGGCGGTAGTGTAGTCGGCGAACGGAGGGCGATGACGATTCGGCGCGGTCCCGACCTGATCCTGCATGGCGGCCCCGTGCTGCCGATGGAAGAGCGGGCGCCCGGGCAGCACGCAGGCGCAGCCTCGCCGGACGCTCGCGTCGACGCCATCGCGATCGGCGAGGGCCTCATCGCCGCGGTCGGACCGTCGCGCGAGATCCTGCCCCTGGCCGGTCCCGGGACCCGTCTCGTCGATCTCGAGGGAGCGGCCGTCCTGCCCGGCTTCCAGGACCAGCACGCCCACCCGCTCGTCGAGGGGCTCCAGGCGGCCTGGCTCGACCTGACCGCGGCCGCCGACATCCCGGCTGCCATGCGTCTGCTGTCGGACGCCGCCGTGCGTGTCCGCTCCTCGTTCGAGGCGGAGCTGTGGGTGGAAGGGTGGTACCACCCGTCGGCGTGGCGGGAGCGCCGGCACCCGACGAGGTCCGAGCTCGACCGGGCCGTGCCGGACGTCCCGGCGATCCTTCACCACGGGAGCGGGCACGCCGCGGTCGCGAACTCGCTCGCGCTCGCGTATGCCGGTGTGACCGCGGAGCGGCCCGATCCGCCCGGCGCGACCATCGAGCGGGACGCGTCCGGCGAGCCCACGGGCCTCGTGCTCGGGTCGGACCCGGTCGCGCCGTTCGCCTCCGCGATGCCGTCGCTCACCCCGCAAGCGCTCCGCGACGCCCTGCGCACCGTCGCGGCCAGGCTGTCGTCGGACGGTGTCACCGCCGTCGCCGACGCCCACGTCGGCTGGCTCGGCGACCCCGTGTCGGAGCTCGCCGCCTACGCGGGCGCCGTGCTCGACGGCGACTTCCCGCAGCGGCTCACGATCATGCCCGGGCTGGCGCGCCTCGCGGCGCCGGACGAGGATCCCCCGACGCCCGACGACATCGGCGCGCTCGTTCCGCCGGACGTCCGCACCCGCATCCGGGTCGGGCCCGCGAAGTTCTTTTCGGACGGAGCGCTGAGCACCGCGGATGCGTGGCTGCGGGAGCCCTACGCCGACGCGGGCACGCGCCCGCCGGAACTCGTCCGAGGGCGTCCGGCCCATCCGCCGGGCGAGCTCGAGGAGCGGCTCCGTCGCGCGCACCTCGTGGGCTGGCAGCTGGCGACGCACGCGATCGGGGACGCGGCGGTCGCGTTCGTCGCGGACGCGTACCGCGCGATCCTCGCGGATCATCCGTGGCCCGACGCGCGCCACCGCATCGAACACGCGATGCTGCTCGAGCCGGACCTGCTCGCGCGTGCGGTGGAGATCGGCGCCGTCGCCGTGCTCCAGCCGGAGTTCGTGACCGGCATGGGCGACGTCTACCTGGCCCGCCTCGGCGACCGCACCCGGGACGTGTACGCGTATCGCCGGTGGCTCGACGCCGGCCTCCCCATCGCCTTCGCGAGCGATCGTCCGTTCGCGCCGGGGCCGCCGCTCGAGGGGATCCGCGCGGCGTTCCGGATGGCAGGGCCCTCGGGGCGCCGGCTGCACGACGATCCGGGCCCCTCGGTCGGCGAGGCGCTGCGGGCGTGGACGTCGCGCGCCGCGTGGGCAGCCCACGACGAGGGGCACGCCGGCCGGCTGATCCCCGGGCTGGCCGCCGACCTCGTCGTGCTGTCGGCGGACCCGACCACGGTGCCGGCCCAACGATGGGCGTCCGGCCTCGACGGCGTCGAGGTGCTCGCCACGCTGGTCGGCGGGCGGCCGGTGTTTGGCGAGCTGGGCGGGGGCTGAGCCGCGCGATCGGCGGC
>JAJYGH010000040.1:43924-53268 GCA_021785175.1 Chloroflexota bacterium
GCGGCGTCGCGGCGTCGCGGCGTCGCGGCGTCGCGCGAAAGGCTCGGAGCGACCGCGAGTCCGGTCCTACGCGTACGTGCCGAGCTTCCCCACGAGTTCCTGCACCGCGGCGGCAGAGCGGCCGAAGGCGGCGCGTTCCTCCTCGTTCAGCTCGACCTGGACGATCTCCTCGACGCCGACGCTGCTCAGCCGCACCGGGACGCCCACGAAGAGCCCATCGACCCCGTACTCGCCCTTGAGTTGGGCCGAGCACGGCAGGATGACGTGGCGGTCCTCGAGGATCGCGTAGATCATCTCGGCCGTCGCGGCGCCCGGAGCGTAGAACGCGCTGCCGCTCTTCAACAGGCTGACGATCTCCGCGCCGCCGTCGCGCGTGCGCTGGACGATCCGGTCGATCTGCTCCTGCGACATCAGCTGCGGGAGCGGAACGCCGCCGACGGTCGCGTAGCGCGGTACGGGGACCATCGTGTCGCCGTGGCCACCGAGGACGAACGCGCACGTGTTGACCGGCGACACGCCGAGCTCCATCGAGACGAACGTCCGGAAGCGCGCCGCGTCGAGGACGCCGGCCATCCCGACGACCCGCCTGCGCGGGAAGCCGCTCGCCTTGAGCGCGACGTGGCACATCGCGTCGAGCGGGTTGGTGACGACGATGAGCACGGCGTTCGGCGAGTGCCTGGCGGCCTGCTCGACGACCGCGTTGACGATCTGCGCGTTCTTCAGGAGCAGGTCGTCGCGGCTCATGCCCGGCTGCCGGGCGAGGCCGGACGTGACGACGATGACCGTCGAGTCGGCGGTGTCGGCGTAGTCGTTCGTGCCGATCACCGACACGTCGTGCCCGAGCAGCGGGCCCGCCTCGGCCAGGTCGAGTGCCTTGCCCTGGGGCAGGCCGGCAATGATGTCGAGCAGCACGACGTCGGCGACTCCGGCCTCGACGACACGCTGAGCGACGGTTGCGCCGACGTTACCGGCGCCGATCACGGTGACCTTCCCTCGAGGCGATCGAGTACGCGGCACGTGAACCCCTCCACGCATGTTCGTTGGACGCCTGCATAGTACGCGCGGCCCTTGCGACCGGCGTCCATCCGGCCGCATTGGCCCCCGACGGACGGCATGGGATGGATGGCACGCGGCGTTGCGCCGTCAATGGGCGGGGAAACGCCATACTGCCCCTGCAGTGGCCGTTCGCGCGCACCCGATGGCGCCGCGAGCGGCCGGACGGCAGCACGGGACGCTCGTACCGGACGCTCGTACCGGACGCGCGTCCGTGCCACCAGGCCTTCGACGGGACGAGGACGGGATGACGGAGACAGGGACGCGCGCGCCCGCCTGGCGCGTGGGCACGCTGGCGGTGCACGCGGGCTTCGAGCCCGATGCCGAGACGGGTTCGGTCTCGCCGCCGATCTATCAGACGAGCACGTTCGCGCAGGATGGCGTCGGCGCCCCGCGCGGGGGATGGGAATACGCGCGGACGGGCAATCCGACACGTGCGCGCCTGGAGCGGGCGATCGCGGAGCTCGAAGGGGCGGCGCGCGCGTTCGCGTACGGGAGCGGATCGGCGGCGACGGCGATGGTCGGGCAGCTCGTGCTGCCCGGCGAGGAGATCGTGATCGCCGACGACGTGTACGGCGGCACGTTCCGGTTCTTCGAGCGCGTCCTCGCGCCGACCGGGGTCGCCACCCGCTACGTCGACCTGTCGCGCGACCCGGAGGGTGCCCTCGGCGAGGTCTGCACCGACCGGACCCGGATGGTGTGGGTGGAGACGCCCTCCAACCCGTTGCTCAAGCTCGTCGACATCGCGGCGACCGCGCGCACCCTCGCGTCGCGGACCGGCGCCCGGGGTGAGCGCCCGTTGCTCGTCGTCGACAACACGTTCGCGACGCCGCTGTCCCAACGCCCGATCAGGCTCGGCGCCGACATCGTCGTGCACAGCGCGACCAAGTACCTCGCCGGCCATTCGGATGTCGTCAGCGGAGCGGCCGTGACCTCGCGCGAGGACCTCGCCGCACGACTCGGCTTCCTGCAGAACGCGGTCGGGGCCGTGCCCGGGCCGCTGGACTGCTTCCTGGTGCTGCGCGGCCTTCGCACACTCGCCCTGCGGGTCGACCGCCACGCCTCGAACGCGCTCCGCGTCGCCCGCGCGCTCGCGGAGCGGCCAGACGTGGCCGAGGTCCGCTACCCCGGCCTCGCCGAAGGCCCGCACGCGCATCCCCAGGCCGCGCTCGCCGCGGCGCAGATGCGTTACCCGGGCGGGATGATCAGCTTCGCGCCCGCGGCCCGCGGCGGCCGCTCGGCGGAGGAGCGCGCCCGCCGGTTCGCGGAGGCAACCGCGATCTTCGCCCTCGCGGAGTCGCTCGGCGGGGTCGAGTCGCTCGTCGAGCTGCCTGCCGCGATGACCCATGCCGCGGCGGCCGGGTCGGCGCTCGAGGTCCCCGCCGCGCTGGTCCGGCTGTCGGTCGGCATCGAGGACCCCGACGATCTCGTGGAGGACGTCGTGCGGGCGCTGGACGAGGCGTGATGGTGGCCGGCAGCGCTCCATCTCCCCCCGGGGCCTCGACCGACGGCCCGGAGCCGCACCTCGTCCGGTACCCCCCGCGCCCCGAGCCGGGCCGTCCCGGGGCCGTCGTGCTCGACCTCGACGGCACGCTCGTGGACACGGTCCACCTCCGGGTGCTGGGCTGGCTCGACGCGTTCCGGGCCGAGGGCATGCAGGTGGACGCCGGCCGCCTGCGGCGGATGATCGGCGCGGACGGGCACGTGGTCGCCCGCGTGGGGGCCCGAGAGGCCGGCCGCGTGCTCGACGCGGCCGGCGCGGAGCGGCTGGACCACCTCGCGGGCGAGGCGTTCGGGCGGCGTAACGTCGCTCCCCGCCCGCTCCCCGGGGCGCACGCGCTCCTTCTCGCCCTCGACGAGGCCGGGCTCCGGCACGCGATCGCGACCGCGAGCCGCTCGGGCCAGGTCCTCGCGTCGGTCGATGCGCTGGGGCTGCCCCGGCGCCCGCTGATCGTCGACGGGAGCCACGTCGAGCACGCCAAGCCGGCGCCCGACCTGCTGCTCCGGGCCGCGGAGCAACTCGGGATGCCCGCGACGAGGTGCTGGTACGTCGGAGACTCGATCTGGGACATGCAGGCGGCGCGCGCCGCGGCGATGGCCGCCGTCGGCGTCACGAGCGGCTTCGCGACGACGGGCGATCTGCGCGAGGCGGGAGCCGACCTGGTCGTGCCCACGCTCGACGACCTGCGCGAGGCGATCCTCGGGGACATCCGCCCGGCACGCGACTGAACGATCGGTCGCGAGGTTGCACCGGACGAACGGCTGAGTGGTCGGATGAACCACCACGCCCGACCCCGTCGGGCGGCGAAACGTTACGCGGGCGGCACACCGGCGAGCGCCGCCACGATCAGGCCGACGACGACCATCGCCCCGACCCCGCCGAGGAGCAGGACGATCGCCCGGGACGGCGTGAGCGACCGGCGGGCCTCCGGCAGCCGCACGCGGTAGAGCGCCGCCGCGGACCCGCCGAGCACGACGTACGTCGACCCCGGGCCAAGCGCGCCGGAGGCGAGCACCGCGACGAGGGAGGCCGCAACGACGATCGCCGCGGCCTCCGGGACCCGCACGAACCAGCTCCGCACGAGTGCGGGGCCGCCGACCATCCACGTCTCCGCGAAGCCGAGCAGGACGACGACGACCCCGAACGTCAGTCCGAGCAGGACGAGCCGCTGCGCCTCCGGCACGGCTGCTGGCTACGCGCCCGGGGCCGCAGACGCGCCGGCCAGCGGCGCGCGGAACCCGCGAACCGCGGACTCGGGCACGCGCGCGCAGGGCACGGACCCGACGGACGCCGTGACGGCCACGGTCCCGCCGTGCCGGCGGGTCACGCGGGGACCGATTCCAGCTCCCCGCACTCGACGACCCGGCCGTCGCCCCGCTCGGCCATCGGCGCGAAGTCGCGCTTCGTGTGGCCGATGTAGATCTGCCGCGGACGCCCGATCTTCGTGTCCGGATCGGACATCATCTCCCGCCACTGCGCAATCCAGCCGGGGAGCCGGCCCATCGCGAACAGCGCCGGGTACATCCGGGTGGGGAACCCGAGGGCGCGGTAGATGATGCCGCTGTAGAAGTCGAGGTTCGGGAAGAGCTTCCGCTCGATGAAATACTCGTCCGCGAGCGCCGCCTCCTCGAGCCGCATCGCGGTCTGCAGCAGATGGTCGTCCGCCCCGAGCTTGGCGAGGATGCGCTGCGCCGCCTGCTTGATGATCCGCGCCCGAGGGTCGTAGTTGCGGTACACGCGATGCCCGAAGCCCATCAGGCGGAAGTGGTCGTTCTTGTCCTTCGCCCGGTCGATGTACTTCCGGACGTTGCCGCCGTCGGCCGCGATCTGCTCGAGCATCTCGACGACTTCCTGGTTGGCGCCGCCGTGGAGCGGGCCCCACAGCGCCGAGACGCCCGCGGAGACCGAGGCGTACAGGTTGGCGCGGGACGACCCGACCATGCGGACGGTCGACGTCGAGCAGTTCTGCTCGTGGTCGGCGTGCAGGATCAGCAGCTGGCGCAGGATGTCGGCGACGTCCGGGTCGACCTCGTAGTCCTCGGCCGGCACCGCGAACATCATCCGCAGGAAGTTCTCGACGTACTCCAGCTGATTGTTCGGGTAGACCGGCGACTGACCCACCGAGCGCTTGTACGCGAAGGCGATGATCGTCGGAACCTTGGCGATCAGACGGATCGTGCTGATCTCGACGTCATCCGGGTCGTAGGGATCCTCGGTGTCCTGGTAGAACGTTCCGAGCGCGGCCACGGCCGAGGCGAGGACCGCCATCGGATGGGCGTCGCGCGGGAACGCGTCGAAGAACCGCCGGAGATCCTCGTGCAGGAGCGTGTGACGCTTCAGTTCGCGCGTCCACGCCGTGCACTGCTCGGCCGTCGGCAGCTCCCCGAAGATCAGCAGGTACGCGACCTCGAGGAAGTTCGACCGCTCGCAGAGCTGTTCGATGGGGTATCCGCGGTAGCGGACGATCCCTGCGTCGCCGTCGATGAAGGTGATCGCGCTCCGCGTGACGGCCGTGTTCGCGAAGCCGTAGTCGATGGTGGTGACGTGTGCGTCCTTCAGGAGGTTCCCGATGTGGACGCCGCGCTCCCCCTCCGTCCCCTCCTCGACCCGGAGCGTCAGTTCCCGGTCGTCCACAGAGAACTTCGCTGCCGGCTCGACCGCCACGTGGGCGGTTGTCTCGCTCATCGCATCCTCACTCGATGCTGGGGGCTGCCGCCAGGGTCTCCGGCGACACGCCATCGGCGAAGGTCCGGAAGTTCTCGACGAACATCCGGGCGAGCTTGCGGGCCTGCGCGTCGTACGCCGCGGGGTCGGACCACGTCGACCGCGCTTGCAGTACGTCGGCCGGGACGTCCGGGCAGGTCGTTGGCACCTGCAGCCCGAAGATGGGATCGGTGGTCATCGGCACCCCCTCCAGGTCGCCCTCGAGCGCCGCGCGGACCATGGCCCGCGTGTAGGCGATGCTGATCCGATGCCCAACCCCGTGCGGGCCGCCTGTCCACCCAGTGTTGATGAGCCACGTCCGAACGGCGTAGCGCTGGATCCGCTCGCCGAGCAGCTTCGCATATTCGCCCGGGTGGCGTGGCATGAATGGCGCGCCGAAGCACGTCGAGAAGGTCGCCGTCGGCTCCGTGACGCCCACCTCGGTGCCCGCGATCTTGGCTGTGTATCCCGAGATGAAGTGGTACATCGCCTGCTCGGGCGTGATCCGGGAGATGGGCGGCAGGACGCCGAACGCGTCGGCGGTCAGGAAGATCACGTTGCTCGGCTGGCCGGCGCGGCCGGTCTCGGAGGCGTTGCGGATGTAGTCAAGCGGGTAGGCCCCGCGCGTGTTCTCGGTCTTCGCCTCCGAGTCGAGGTCGAGCGCGCGCGTGACCGGGTCCACGACGACGTTCTCGAGGATCGTCCCGAAGCGGCGGGTCGCGGCGTAGATGTCGGGCTCGGCGGTCGGCGAGAGCCGGATCATCTTGGCGTAGCAGCCGCCCTCGAAGTTGAAGATGCCGCTCTCCCCCCAGCCATGCTCGTCGTCGCCGATGAGCGTCCGTTCCGGGTCGGCCGACAGGCTCGTCTTGCCCGTGCCCGAGAGCCCGAAGAAGATCGCCACGTCGCCCCGCTCGCCGACGTTGGCCGAGCAGTGCATCGGCAGCACGCCCTCGTCCGGGAGCAGGTAGTTCATGACCGAGAAGACGCTCTTCTTGATCTCGCCCGCGTACTGCGTGCCGCCGATGATGATCTCGCGGCGCGTCAGGTGGACGAGGATGAAGGTCTCCGTGCGCGTGCCGTCCCTGGCCGGATCCGCCTGGAAGCTCGCGGCGTCGAACACGAGGAAATCCGGGTCGAACCGCCCGAGCTCCTCGGCGGAGGGCCGGATGAAGAGATTCTCGGCGAAGAGACTCGCCCATGCCGTCTCGGTCGTGACCCGCAGCGATCGGCGATGGGCGGGATCCGCACCCACGTAGCAGTCCTGCACGTAGACCTCGCGATCCGACAGGTGCTGCATGACGCGTTCTCGCAGCGCGTCGTAGCGCTCCTCGCTGATGGGCTGGTTGATGTCGCCCCACCACACGTGCGCTGAGGTCGTCGGTTCCTCGACGATGAACTTGTCCTTCGGCGAACGGCCGGTGTGCTTCCCTGTCTCGACGACGAGGGCCCCGTCGACCGAGATGATCCCTTCCCCGTTCCGCACCGCCGCCTCGTACAGCGACGCGACGGGCAGGTTCACGCGGGCTGCGCGGAAGGTGGGAACGAGCACATCCGTCACAATCGAGCTCCTGCGCCCGCGGCGCGTGCTTGCCGTCCGGCAGTCGGGACCGACGGCGTAAGCAACGAGTGTAGCGCGGGGGATCGGGAGCGCCCGGCTGCGGCCCCGAACGACCCGGAGGGGCGGCGCGCCCCGGGTCCGCGCGGGCACCGGCACGCGCCGGTGGCGGTGCCGGGGGCGAATCAGCCGGCGCGGGCGGCGTGTGCGATGTACTCGAGCACGTCGAGTTTCGTGATGACCCCGACGGCGTGTCCGGAGCGCGCGGCCAGGACGGCGGGCGATCCAGCGGACAGCAGCGCGAACGCGTCGTCGAGCGCGGCGGTGTCAGGCACGACGGGGAGGGGCGGGTCCATCGCCTCGCCGACCGTCCGTTCCACCACCGTCGGGTCGTGGAACGTCCGCTGCAGCAGCCCCATCTCCGAGATGGACCCGACGAGCGCATCGATCGCGTCGCCGTCCGCCTCCGAGACTGGCATCTGGCTGATCCCGAACGACTGCATCCGCTGGATTGCCGAGCCCACGCTGTCGGTCGTCCGCGCGATGACGAGCGGCGGGACCTCCGGCCCGGCATGCCGCTCGTGGAGGAGCGCCCCGACCGCCACGGCCGACGCGGGCGCCGGCAGGAGCCCGCGCTGGCGCATCCATTCGTCCGAGTACAGCTTGGACAGATAGTTCCGGCCCGTGTCGGGGAGCAGCACGACGACCACCGCCTCGTGGCCGCCGGCCGTCCCGGTGAGCTCCCGGCCCACCTCGAGCGCCGCGACCAGGGCCGTCCCGCACGATTCGCCTGCGAGGATCCCCTCCTCGCGCGTGAGGCGTCGCGCCGCCGCAAAGGCGTCCCGATCGGAGACCCGCACCCATCGATCGACGAGCGCCGGATCGAACGTGGCCGGGAAGAAGTCCTCGCCGATGCCCTCGGTCAGGTACGGCCGGACCGTGTCGCCCGACAGCACGCTGCCCTCCGGGTCGGCGCCGACGACCACGATGGCGGGGCGCTGTGACCGGAGGTACCGCGCGGCGCCGGTGATCGTGCCGCCCGTCCCGACACCGCAGACGAAGTGCGAGATCCGCCCGTCCGTCTGCCGCCAGATCTCGGGGCCCGTCGTCGACTCGTGCGCCGCGGGGTTCTGCTGGTTCGAGTACTGGTCGGGCTGGAACGCCCCGGGGATGTCCCGTGCCAGGCGCCGCGCGACGGAGTAGTAGCTCTCCGGCGACTCCGGGGGCACGTTCGTCGGGCACACCACCACCTCGGCGCCGTACGCCCGCAGCAGCGCCTGCTTCTCCGCCGATTGCTTGTCGGCCATCACGAAGATGCAGCGGTACCCCTTGAGCGCGGCCGCGATCGCGAGGCCGTGGCCGGTGTTGCCGCTCGTCGGCTCCACGATCGTGCCGCCTGGCTTCAGCAGCCCCTCGCGCTCCGCCGCCTCGATCATCCTGAGCGCGATGCGGTCCTTCACGGATCCGCCCGGGTTGAGCATCTCGAGCTTGGCAAGCATCGCCGGCTGCCGATCGGCCGGGCCCAGGTCGCGCGTGACGTGGGACAGCCGGACCAGCGGCGTCCCGCCCATCAGTTCGAGGATCGAATCGTGCGCGTCCATGCCGAGCGCCGCGCCCTCAGGCCGGCGTGTGCTCGTGCGCACCCGTTGCGACGCCGGACGGGGGTGACGGGTGTTCGTCCTCGCGGAGCCGATCGAGGTCGGCCGTCGAGGGACCGGGACCGCGGTGGCGGATGGCGATCGTCACGACGCCGAAGAGGATCCCGACGATGCCCAGGATGATGGCGACCGGGACCCCGAAGAACGTCCAGTCGTAGCCGAGGCGGAAGGTCTCGAGCCAGGCGCGAACGGCGCCGTACCAGATGAACCAGAACGAGAAGAGGTCGCCGTCGCGAAGCCGGTCGGCGAAGCGACGCGAGATCCACAGCGCGACGAGCGCGCCGGCGAGGTCGAGGACCGACTCATAGAAGAACAGCGGCTGGAAGCCGGTGTTCGGGGGGTACAGCGAGCAGGAGTACTCGGCGACGCGCCTGGAGCAGTCGATCGCAATGCCCCAGGGCAGGTTCGTCGGCGGCCCGTACAGCTCCTGGTTGAAGAAGTTCCCCCAGCGGGCGATGGCCTGGCCAAGGAGCACGGCCGGCACGGCGATGTCGGCCCAGCGCAGGAACGACAGGTGGTGCCGCCGCGTGTAGATGACGACGCCGACGAGGCCACCGATGATGCCGCCATAGATGGCCAGCCCGGTGTACGGGGGCAGGATCGCCTTGATGGGATCGGACGCGTACAGCGTGTTCCACTGGTCGATCAGGTGGTAGACGCGCGCGCCGATCAGCCCGAGGACGAACACGAAGATGATCGCGTTCCCGATGTGGTCGGGATCCTCGCGACGCAGCCGCGCCTGCCTGGTGGCGATCATCACGCCGACGACGAGCGCCAGGGCGTAGCCGATCCCGTAGAAGTCGATCGAGACGGGCCCGATGTGGAACGCGGTCGACGGAGGAAGGATGTCGATCAGGCCGAACGGCAACATTGG
>JAJYGH010000021.1 GCA_021785175.1 Chloroflexota bacterium
CGACATCCCGTTCGATCACGAGCCGGTGGCCCGGAAACAGCAGCGTCCGGAGCGCGACCTCGACGAGCGCGCGCAGCGGCCGATCCGCCTGCGCGGCGAAGGGCGGGCACGCGGCCAGATCGAGCCGGTCCCCCGGAAACCCCGCGTGCATGGCGAACGCGCGGCTCAACGCCTGAAGCGCGAGCGCGCGCCCGCCGGCTTCGGCGCGGCGTTTCGACGCCGATGCGTCCCGCGCGCCTGGATCGGCGTCGTCCGCGGCACCGATTCCGGCCTCCGCGATCGACGACCCGCACCCCAGCCCCAGGCGCACATCCGTCCGCGCGAGCAGCGCGTCGGCCGCCGCGTGGTCCGCGAGCGCCCGGTCGACGTCGATCCCCGCCTGTTCGATCGCCTCGATGGGGTCGACGAAGACGACATCGGCCCGCTCGAACCCGGCGACCACCGCGACCTCGGGAGCGGCCAGCCCCACCCGCCGGACCGCGAGCCCCGGCGAGCGCCCGACGATGGCGCCCGCCTCGTCGAGCGCCGCCCGGAGCATTGCCAGCCCCCTCTGGCTGCCGGTCGGCGCCGGGGCCTCGGGTCCCACCGGCCACTCGTCCTCCGGCGCAATCGATCCCAGATCGTCGCGCAGCTCGCCATCCCTCGGGATCCGAACCCGGACGAGATCGACTCCGGCCCGCAGCGCGTTCCGGGCGCGGCCGGCGGCATCGCGGGCGTCGAAGGCATGCTCCTCGATGGCGATGCACGGCCAGCGCGGCTCGCCAAGCAGCACCGCCAGCTCGGCCCGGGCGACGGCGTTCGCGTCGAACCGGTCGTCGGCCTCTGCCAGCCACGAGTCGAGGAGAGCGCGGGCCGGAGCCGACCGGGCGCGGGTCGAGAGCAGCGCCGCTTCGGCGGAGAGGTCGATGTGTCCCGCGACGATCTCCAGCGCGACCTGCTGTGGCTCGAGGTCGTATTCGTAGGCGGCGAGCGCGAACGGCAGCGCGATGCCGGACGCGAGCAGCGGCGGGTGCGTGGCCGCCAGCCGCTCCACGACGTCGAGCGCGAGTGGGCGCCCAGCCGGACCGACACCGGCGACCCCGATGGCCCGCAGGATCGCACGCTGGGAACCGAGGGTCGTGTGCTGCCGCGCCCGGGCCGCAAAGCGTGCGCCGAGCACGTCGGCAAGGTCCCGGACGGCGTCGGCGAGTCCCGGAAGCGACTCCGCGGAGGGTGCGAGCGGGCTCGAGCTCGACGTCACCCGGCGATCATACGGGCGGCGGAGCGTCCCTCGCCACCTCCCCGGTCCACACCGACCCGTCGACGAACTGCTCGGCCTTCCAGATCGGCGCGCGTCCCTTGAGCTCGTCGATCGCGTAGCGGCACGCGTCGAACGCGGCACCGCGGTGCGACGACGCGACCACCACCGCCACGCTGTCCTCGCCGAGCGGCACGCGCCCGGTGCGGTGCACGATCGCGATCCGGCGGACGTCGAAGCGGGCCTCGATCTCGTCCGCGATCGCCGCCAGGACCGACAGCGCCATCTCCTCGTACGCCTCGTACCCGAGCGCCAGCACCCGCTTGCCGGCGTGCCGCGCCGCCTCCTCCTCTTCGCCGGGCGCCGGCGTTCCCGGCGTTTCGCGGGTCCGGCCCTCGAAGGTGACGACCGCGCCGTCCGCCGCGGTCGCGACCGCGGCGCGCAGGCGCGCGAGCAGGTCGTCGTCGATCGGTGCCTCGATCAGTCGGATCTCCCGAACGCGATCGGATCCCCCGGCGACCGGCGCGATGCACGCCACCTCGTCGCCGTCGGCCAGTGCCGTGCCGGGCTCGGCGTAGACGGCGTTCCGCGCGAAGCGCAGGTATGGTCGGCCGGGAGCCAGCTCGGGCGTCCGTTCCACGAGCGCCGCCCAGGCATCCTCGATCGTCGAGCCGGCGGACAGCTCGAGCTCGATCCGCGACGCCCCCGCCAGCTCGCGCTGCCGTGCGAACAACCGCACCCGAACCTTCATCGGGCGGAGTCTACCCGGGGAAGCCGGTACGATGGCCGCGAGCAGAACGCCAGAGTCCACAACATCGGGGGTGACGTCATGGCGCTGGATCCCGAGACCACGATCCACTGGCACGGCCACGCCGCGGTGGAGGTGCAGACGCCCGGCGGCAAGGTGGTCCTCATCGACCCGTGGTTCGGCAACCCGAAGTCGGCGCGGCAGGCGTCGTCGGTCGATCGATGCGACGTCATGCTCGTGACGCACGGGCACGCCGACCACATGGGCGACGCGATCCCGATCGCGAGCCGCACGCATCCCGTCTGGCCGTGCATCCACGAGATGAGCCTGTGGCTCGCCCGCCAGCTGCCCGGCGGCCAGGACGCCGTGATCGGCATGAACAAGGGCGGCACCGTCGACGCGAAGGGCATCAAGGTCACGATGACCAACGCGGTCCACTCGGGCGGCGACTGGAACGCCGAGGCCGGCATGCCGATGTACCTGGGCGATCCGGCTGGCTTCGTCATCGAGCTCGAGAATGGCTACCGGATCTACCACGCGGGCGACACCGCCGCGATGGAGGACATGCGGCTCATCGGCGAGCTGTACCGGCCGAACCTCGCGATGCTGCCGATCGGCGGGCACTACACGATGGACCCGCGAGCCGCCGCGTGGGCGGTCGAGCTGCTCGGCGTGAAGGACGTGATGCCGATCCACTACGGGACGTTCCCGATCCTGTCGGGGACACCCGGGCAGTTGCGCGACGAGCTGGCGAAGCGCTCGCTCGGGCACGTCGAGGTGCACGCACCGCAGCCGGGCGGCAAGGTGCAGTAATCGCGGGCGCGCTGGCGCGTCGTTCGCCGACGCGTCGTTCGCGGGCCTGCCTCCCGCGCTCGACGCGCCCGCCCGGTCCCGCCCTCGTGCCTGCTGCCGATCCCACCCGAAGAGTCGCCCATGCCCAGCCCCGAGGTCAACCCCCACGCCGGTCGCCCGCCCGAGCCCGGCATGCTCGTCGACATCGACCGCCTGGTCGCCGCCTACCACGACGACCGGCCCGACCCGTCGGTCGCGTCCCAGCGCGTGTCGTTCGGGACGTCGGGGCACCGTGGCACGCCGCTGACGAGGTCGTTCAACGAGGCGCACATCGTGGCGGCTGCCGCGGCGGTCGCGCGGTACCGGAAGTCGCAGGGCATCGACGGGCCGCTGTTCGTCGGGCGCGACACGCACGCGGTCTCCGAGCCAGCCTTCCGGACCACGCTCGAGGTGCTCGGCGCGGCCGGCGTCCGCGTCTTCGTCGACGACCGCGATGGCTACACCCCGACGCCCACGGTCTCGCACGCGATCCTGCGGTACAACGAGGAGCGCGGGGGCAGCGGCGCCTCGGGCACGAGCGGCACCGGCGGGGGGATCGGCACCGGCGGCACGAGCGGCACCGGCGCCAGCGGCGGCACCAGCATGTCGGCCAACCGCGGCCTCGCGGACGGGATCGTCATCACCCCGTCGCACAACCCGCCCGAGGACGGCGGCTTCAAATACGACCCGCCGACCGGCGGTCCGGCCGACGCCGACGTGACGCGCTGGATCCAGGACGAGGCCAACCGCATCCTCGAGCGGAGCATCGACTCCATCCGGCGCGTGCCTTTCGACCGCGCGCGTCGCGAGGCGACCGGCTACGACTACCTGGGCACGTACGTGGGCGACCTGGAATCGGTGGTCGACATGGCGGCGATCCGCGACTCGGGTCTGCACATCGGCGTCGACCCGCTCGGCGGCGCGAGCGTGGCCTACTGGCCGTCGATCGCGGAGCGCTACGGCCTCGACCTGACCGTCGTGAACGACGCGGTCGACCCGACCTTCCGGTTCATGACGGTCGACTGGGACGGGCGGATCCGGATGGACCCGTCGTCCCCGCACGCGATGGTCCGGCTGGTCGAGCTGCGTGACCGCTTCGACGTGGCCTTCGGCGCCGACACCGACGCAGACCGCTTCGGCGTCGTCACGCCATCGGCCGGGCTCCTCAACCCCAACCACTTCCTGTCGGCCGCCATCGCGTACCTGTTCGGCGGGGCGCGCTCGTGGGGGTCGTCCGTCGCCGTCGGCAAGACCGTCGTGTCCTCGGCAATGATCGACCGTGTGGTCGCCGACCTCGGGCGCCGCCTGTGGGAGGTCCCCGTCGGGTTCAAGTGGTTCGTGCCCGGGCTGGTCGACGGCTCGGTCGGCTTCGGGGGCGAGGAGAGCGCAGGGGCGTCCTTCCTGCGGCGCGACGGGACAACCTGGACGACCGACAAGGACGGCATCATCGCCTGCCTGCTGGCGGCCGAGATGACCGCGAAGTCGGGGCGCGACCCGGGCGTCGCCTACCGCGAACTGACCGAGCGCTTCGGGGCACCGGCCTACCGCCGCATCGACGCACCAGCCACGCCGGAGCAGAAGGCCGCTCTCGCGGCCCTCTCGCCCGACGCGATCACGGCCACCGAGCTCGCCGGCGACCGCGTGACGGACGTGCTCACCCGCGCGCCCGGCAACGGCGCCCCGATCGGCGGCCTCAAGGTCGTCACCGAGGGCGGCTGGTTCGCGGCGCGCCCGTCGGGGACCGAGGACGTGTACAAGGTCTATGCCGAGAGCTGGCGCGGCGAGGAGCACCTCGGCCGGCTGCTCGAGGAGGCGCAGTCGCTCGTGGGACGCGTGGTCCGGAAGGCCGGATAGCACCGGCCGACTGCTTGCCTCAACTTGCCGTGCGGGCGGTGGCTGGCCGGTTCGCTACCCTGCGATCGAGAGCGCGATGGCGGACGGAGACGGGCGTGGCGGCTGCGCCACGGAGGTGCTGAGCGCGAAGAGGAGCACGCCGAGCACGACGAGCAGCACGATGAGCCCGGATGCCGCGCGGCCACGGCCACGCCTCCACCCCACGGGTTGCGTCCGCGGCCGCGTTCGTTGCTTCCGTCGCGCCATCGACCCCTCCCTTCGGCAGTCTATCGCGATCTGACGCCGCCGCCGCACCTTCCCGCGGAACGGTGCGCGGACGCACATGACCACCGGACGACCGGACCCGGACCATCGACCGCGAGGCGCGGACACCGGCGCCGCCTACCCTCTGGTCACGCGTCGGAGCCACACGCTCCCGCACGCCAGCCTCGGTTCAGGGACGACTGGCCATCGACAAGGGCAAACCCGTCGCGAGGCGGGGACGCAAAGCCACGGGACTGGCTGGACCAGTCAGCCGGGCTGCCGAAATGGAGGTCGCGCGAACCATGCGCAGGTTCCTGGCCGTCGCTCTGGCGGCCGTTCTTCTGCTCACGCTGTCGGGGACAGCTCTTGCCGCGAAGGGGGGCAACAAGGGCGGCAATACGTTGCCCGGGAGTACGTCGCTGACGATCGTCGTTCCGAACGGGGTCTTCGCCGGAACGACCACCGCCACGGTGAGCCCGGGGGGCAGCAACCTCTGGGTCGCCTTCTCCTGCTACCAAGGCGGCCAGCTCGTCATGGGGGCGAATGTCCCTCTCGATGTGAACCAGCAGGCGACCGTTCAGCTGGGCCCGACGCCGATGTGGCCAGGTGGTGCGGCCAGCTGCACTGCGGCGGCGGGCACGTGGAACAACGGCAAATGGACGACCCAGGCTTCGACCACGTTCAGCGTGAGCGGCTAGGCGATCCTTCCCAACCTCAAGCAGCGATGTCTCCCGGCGTCATCGTGACGCCCCCAGCGTGTGGCATGGAGCCAAACCAGTAGACGACAGGCCCAGGGACACCGGAAGGCCGAGCCTCTTGGCTCGGCCTTCCGGGATTCTTCGCGCCGAGAAACGGCTACGAGGCGGATGCCATCAGCCGAGCGGCATCGGGTATGTGGTCATGCCTGGCTCACCGCAGTGCGGCACACCGAGGAGACCGTTGTTGTAGTTGTTGAGGAACGTGGCCAGAGAGATCGCGACGTCGCGGTTCGGATCCTTCTTCCCGATGTCCTTCGCGGTCGCGTAGTTCCCGAGGATCGTGTACGCCTGGCTCAGCGTGGTCGACAGCCCCGGAACGTCGCCAGCGCCGTCGAGCTGATTCAAGACAGCGGCCATGTACTGATGCGCGAGGATGTACCAGGCGTTGCCGCCCTTGGGATTCGTCGTGAAGACCTGATACCAGGTCAGGCCGCTGGTGAAGAACTCCGAGTCCGGCCCGCTCCCGAACGAGCCGCCGGTCATTGCAGCGGTGATCTGATCCCACGTCGCGTCAGGATGGGCGGCGGGACCGTACGTCGAGTGGGTCTTCCAATAGCCCTGAGTCAGGGTGCAGCCCGGAGCCACCGGATAGTTGCCCATGATGTTGTTGACGAACCCGGCCCCGGATGTCGCCGCGAACTGGTAGCCGTAATGCATGTACGGGACAGGGGTCGAGGTCAGCGTCGAGCAATCGAAAATCGACTCGCCGGCAGGCGCTGTCGTGCTGCCATTCGGGTACGACTGGTACCAGACAAGGCTCGAACTCGTGGGATCCTGCTCGCAGACCACGTATGTCTTGCCTGGCATGAGCGAGCCGAACGAGTAGCCGCCGTTGATGCCGGTCGTCGTGGTGCTCACGAAGGCCGGGGTCGTTGTGACGTCCCAGAGGTCGAAGCGCCAGCCCTGGATCAGGGTGTCCACGAGCGGGTCGTAGGAGCCATTGGCGTTCTGATCCTGGAACTTGAAGCCCGACTTGGACGCGTATCTCCAGTTGCCGAAGTCGTTGCCCGTGTCGGACTGGCCCGAGGTGAGGGTGATCGCGTAGCCACCCGGGGCCGCGCCGGTCACGCCCGAGCAGGCCGTGTTGGACGGCGCGCTCTGCGTCCAGCCGGCGCTCGGGAACTCGCACACGAGGTAGCTGCCCGGGGTGATCCCGGTGAAGCTGTAGGCGCCCGTGGTCGCCGCGGTCGTCGTCGTCTGGACGACGCTCGTGCCGGCCGCGTTCAGGAGCTTGATCGTGACCCCTGAGACCGGCGTGTCGCCCGCGTCCTTGACGCCGTTGGCGTTCATGTCCTCGAACTTCATGCCGGACTTCGAGGCCATCTGGTAGTTGCCGAAGTCGTTGCCCGTGTCGGACTGGCCCGAGGTGAGGGTGATCGCGTAGCCACCCGGGGCCGCGCCGGTCACGCCCGAGCAGGCCGTGTTGGACGGCGCGCTCTGCGTCCAGCCGGCGCTCGGGAACTCGCACACGAGGTAGCTGCCCGGGGTGATCCCGGTGAAGCTGTAGGCGCCCGTGGTCGCCGCGGTCGTCGTCGTCTGGACGACGCTCGTGCCGGCCGCGTTCAGGAGCTTGATCGTGACCCCTGAGACCGGCGTGTCGCCCGCGTCCTTGACGCCGTTGGCGTTCATGTCCTCGAACTTCATGCCGGACTTCGAGGCCATCTGGTAGTTGCCGAAGTCGTTGCCCGTGTCGTTGGCGTTCGTCGCCAGCGTGACGGCGTAGCCGTTGGCCGCGTAGGCCGAATTCAGACCCGTGCAGCCGGTGTAGAGATCTGTCGTGCCCGTCTTCGGGTACGACTGGTACCAGGTGGTCGAGTCGCTCGTGTTGTTGTCCGCGGCCTCGCACACCTTGTAGCTGCCGGGGACGATGTTGTTGAACGCGTAGTCGCCGTTGCTGTCGGTCGTCGTCGACTGGACGACCGTCGTCCCAGCGGCGTTCAGAAGGTAGATCGGCCAGCCGGCAATTCCCGGTTCGCCGGCGTCCTTGACGCCGTTGGCGTTGAGGTCCTCGAACTTCGTGCCGGACTTCGTGGCGCACGTATTGAGATCCGCGATGGTGTAGTCATAGAGCGTCGCACCGAGCTCCTGAGAGGAGCGGGTGTTGAACAGGACCTTCGTGAAGCAGCCCGAGGTGAACTGCGAGAACGCCGAGAGGTTGATACCGCCCTCGAAGAAGGCGCTCGGCCCCTCCGGCTGGTTCAGGCCGCTCCCCTTGAAGTAGTTGAGCCAGGGGACCGTGATGTCCTTGCCGTTGGTCGTGGCACACAACTCATCCCCGGCGTTTGTGACGTGGCAGTCCTGGCCGCTCGCAAACGGGGTGGTGCTCAGGCTGCCGGTGTCGTCCCCGTTCCACCTGTAGGCGTTGATGGAGGAAACGACGCCTCCGTTGGTGAACTCTGAAACGAGGAAGATGTCGCCGTCGGTGTGTTGGCCGCCGAACGTGGTGCTCGTCCCGCTCGAGGAGCACGCGACCGACGAATCCTGGAGCAGCCAGATTCCGACGTTGTTGTCGCCGTTCGATGCCGTCTTCTCGAGACCGAAGTAGAGGTTCTCCGAGCCTCCCGACGCAGCCATCAGCGCGACGTAGGCGTTGGTGATATCGCCCTTGTCGGTGACGTTGTTCGCGGAGACGCACGTCCACCCGGAGACAGGCTTCGTGTCCTTCGAAGCGAGCGTGTACGTCGTCGAGTCTGCGGAGTCGAAGACGGTGTTGTTCTTGGAATCGGTGGTGAGACCGAAGTCAGTGGAAGCCGCGGCGGCGGTGATGCTGCCCCAGTCCCCGGACGGAAGCGATGCCTTCGTCTGGATCCAACCGGTGCTCACGCTCGTGGCGCCGGCGCCGCCCGAGACGGCCGGGCCACCCTCGAAGATGCTGTCCCAGTCGATTGGGCCAGCGAAGTCACCGGAGAGCGTCCCTGGGGTCCCGTTGTACACGTAGGTGAGATCTGACGCTGCCGCGTTCCCCTCGAGCTGGAAGCCATCCTCGTGGACGGCAGCCGCGGCCCCTGCCAGGAGCATGAGCAGAAGCGTCCCGAGCACCGCGCCAAACGGCAGCCCGAGGCGAAGAGTCCTGGTTCTCACGATTCCGAACTCCTCCCTTGTTGGCGAATCCGAACGCGGGCGCTCCCCCGCGCGCCTCCATGAACCGGAGGCGGGTTACCTGGGCCCCTCAAGCCCACCTCCCTTGACGCGCGCTGGCGTCACTTGGGACGCGGCCCGCAGGAGCCCGCGTCAGAACGGATGACGGGCCGATTGACAGACAGGTGGCCCAGGTGTTCAGGGCACCGGGGCCACCCGTTCGGCCCTCGCGGACCGCGAGTTGGGCGTTCGCCGAGGGCGTGCGGCGCGGTGCGAGACGCGCGCCATGCCTCGCGAAAAGGCGGCGTGTCCGGGCAACGGTGGACGGCCGCATGGGAGCTATCGGGAGGGGACGCTGGGCCGCGGGGTGCGCGACGGGCGCCATCCCTGCGTGACCTCATGCCCTCCTGGGCCGGGAGGGCGGCGGACCTGAGGCCGGATGCCGTTGGCCGCAGACGTTGGTGTCGGCGCGCGGCGGGCTACGCGGATGCCGAAACGTCAGACGCAAGGCGTACTGCAAGGAGCGTGATACCAGTACGAAAGTACTGTGTCAAGTACCATCCGAAGGGAGGGGTTCCAGTGGCAACGGTCCGTGAAGCCAGAACGGCCCGTGAAGCCAGCAGGACCGGGGGCATCGCGAACCGGGTGCACGGAACGCGCGTCAGGCGGGCCGAGTAGCCAGCCGTCCGGCGAGGAGGCAGCCGGGCACTGGCGCCTCCTCGCCGTGGCTCAGACCGGGGTCGTCGCCCTGATCGAGACCGGGCCTGTGATGGTCCGCGGTGGTGCGAGCAGCGCGTCGAGATCGACCGCGTCGATCTGCACGCTGTCGGACGGCCGCCCGAGCAGGTAGCCCTGGGCGGCGGTGCAGTCGAGCTGGCGCAGGACGCGCAGCTGGTCGGGCGTCTCGACGCCCTCCGCGACGACGACGCTCCCCCACCGCACGGCGAGGTCGACGAGCGAGCGCAGGACCGCCATCGACGACTCCTGCGCGAGCCCGCCCTGCACGAGCGAGAGGTCGATCTTCACGATGTCGAAGTGGATCTGGCTCAGCAGACGCAGGCCGGCGTTGCCCGACCCGACGTCGTCGGCGGCGATGCGCATCCCGAGGCGCCGGCAGGCCTGCAGGTTCGTCTTCAGCAGCTCGAGGTCGTCGATCGCCTCGCGCTCCGTCAGCTCGATGACGACTCGGGTCGGCGACAGCCCGGCACGGTCGAGCGTGCGCGCGAGGGCGTGCGCGCTGAACTCCGGCGCCTCGAGGCTGCGCGGCGAGAGGTTGATGCTGACGGTGCGGTCCGGCGCGATCGCAGCCGCTGCGGACGCGATGACCTCGAGACACGCCTGGTCGAGCTCGACCGTGCGGCCGCAGCGCTCGGCCGCGGTGAACAGGCTGCCGGGATCGGCGAACCCGGAGTCGGCGGCGGGGCGGATGAGCCCCTCGAAGCTGATGACGCGCCCGGTCGCGAGGTGCACCACGGGCTGGAACACGGGGCGCAGCGCGCGCTGCGCGGCGACCGCGGCGACGGCCTGGGAGAGCTCGGCGATGGCGTCCTCGCCCTCGATCGAGTGCCGCGCCGGGTCGAAGCTCGCCACGCTCGTGCGTCCGTGGCGCTTGCACCACAGCAGGGCTGCGTCCGCCTGGGCGTACAGCTCGGCACGGGTCTCGGCCGGAACGGGCGCGGCGGACACGCCCGCGGAGAACGAGACGGGTTTCGTGAGCGCGGACGTCCGCAGCGGCTCGAGCGCGGCGGCAAGCATGCGCTGCGCGGCGACGAGCGCGCCCGCAGCGTCAGTGTGCGGCATCACGACCGCGAACTCGTCGCCACCGATGCGGAACGCTCGGTCGGCCGACCGCAGCTGAGCGCCCAGGAACCGCCCGAACGAGGCGAGCATGTCGTCTCCCGCACCGTGTCCGGCGGTGTCGTTGACGCGCTTGAAGTCGTCGAGATCGATGAGGACCAGCGCCACCGGGACGGCGTACCGGCGCGAGACCTGCATCTGCTGCTCCAGCTCCTCGTGGAACGCGCGGTGGTTGCCGAGCGCGGTCAGGCTGTCGTGGAGGGCGTCGTGCTCGGCGGACGCGAGGCGCTCGGAGAGGTCCTGCCTCGAGCGATCGAGCTCGACGGCCGGCTCCAGCACTTCGTGCGCCATCCAGAGCGCGAGCAGCGCGAGCAGCACGATGAGCGCACCGAGCAGCGCGAGCAGCACGACGGGCGGCGCGGCCGGCGTCACCGGCACGGCCACGACGACGGCCCAGTCGCCGAAGCCGGGCAGCGCAGATCCGAGCGGCGCGTACGCGACGCTCCACCCGTTCGAGAGCAGCGACGTCCAGGTCTGGCCGGCCTGCCGGACGATCCCACGGAGCAGCGCGTCGGGGCGCGGCAGCGACGCGATCCCGGGCGGCGGCGAGGCGGACGGGCGGTCGCGTCCATCGGCGACGACCGACCCGGTGCTGACGTCGACGAGCAGCGCGTAGCCGCCGGCGCTCCCGGCCTGCGCGGACGGCACGGACAGAAGGTCGGCGAGCGGGAGGTCGACCCGCACGAACCCGACGGCCCGGGGCCCCTGGAGGACGGGGGCGACGATGGCGACCGTCGTGCCGGCGCCCGCGTCGTCGAACGGCACGGAGTGGCCCACGGCCCCGGGACGGAGCGCGAGGGCGGCGGCGCGGAGGGACTCGTCGACGGGATCCTGCTCCACGCGGACCTGCTGACCGTTCTCGATCCGCAGCCGCTCGGTTCCCGACGCGTCGACGACCGCCGCGACGGGCACGGCGAAGCCGATCACTCCGGGCAGCGACTGCAACGCGGCACGGACATCGGTGGAGGTTGTGCCGGCCGAGGCGAGGCGCGCGGTCGATGGGTTCGAGGCGACGACGAGCAGCGCGCTGCGGACGCGCTCGAGGTCGGCCGTCACGGCCGCCGATACGCCGTTGCCGGCGACGCTGGCCGCGCCCCGGTCCGCCTGGCCGCCCGAGAGCAGGAGGGGTAGGGCGATCGCGATCGCGATGGGGATCGCGGCGGCGGCGAGCAGGGCGAGGACCAGGCGCACGCGCACGGCCGACAGGCGGGACCCGTCGTGCGCCGGCCGGTCGAAGGCACGCTCGGACGCGACGGCGAACCACTTCGTCGTCATGCCGCCCTCCGCGATATGCGCGCCGACTGCCCTCACGTCCGCTCTGGCTCGTCGAGATCTCGGCCCGCGTCGGGCCGAATCGGGCGTGCCCGACCGGTCCCCGTCGACCCACTCACGAAACGATCGCGAGCGCGCACAGATATCCCACGCGCGAGGGCTGGACGGACTCACCCGATCGTCCGGGCGCCGACCCATGACGATCGGCGAGGGCCGCAACGCCAGCCCGCCTGGATCGTTCCTATGGGTGCGGCGCCCAACCCGCCGCGGTCACAGGAGGGTTCACGAATGCGACGCCTTGCGCTCGCCGGCGCGATCGGGCTGCTGCTGCTCAGCAGCACGTCGGTCTTCGCCGCGACGAACAACCAGGTCTGGCGGGCCACGCTCAGCGGCCCGGTCCAGACGACAGCGACGGATACCGTCACGGTCCACGGGGGAGCGACCCTCGCGCTCGTCGGCAACGGGACTCGGGCCAGCGTGGCCGTGAAGCTGTACGACGTGATGCCGAAGTGGACTGTGGCCGTTTCGGTCGCGGGGACGACGGTGCCGATCGCGAAGGGCACGTTTACGAACGCCGGTCCGGCGGTGCACCGATTCTGGCTCAGCTCTGAGCAGGTCACGGCCCTCAGGACGGCGCTCGCCGGAACGTCGCCCGCGCCGACGATCTCGGTCCAGGTCATGGTCCCGCAGCCCGGCGCGGCGCCGCTCTCCACGACGCTGAACGGGTCGTTCGCCAAGGTCACCGGCTCGTCCGTGCCGGCTCCCAAGACGAACAACCAGGTGTGGCGCGGGACGGTGCCGAACACGTCCCTCGGCACGACGCCCGCGACGGCCGTCTACGGCGGCGCGACCCTCGCGATGGTCGGCAACGGCACGCGGGCGAGCGTGGCGGTGAAGCTCTACGGCATGCAGCCGACGTGGACGGTGACGGTGTCACTGAACGGCGGCTCGGCGCTGATCAGCAAGAGCCACGGGGCGGGTCCGGCGGTTCACCGCTTCTGGCTCACCGGCGGCCAGATCACGGCGCTGAAGACGGCACTCGCGGCCCCTTC